>NZ_JBXAWS010000014.1:0-132960 GCF_057292075.1 Stenotrophomonas sp. 1L-E-5-B-C3 | reverse complement strand
AGCTCATCCATCTGATTTGGGGCGTACTGAGAAGTGGCCGACCCTTTGAGCCTGACGTCGTCCTTGCCTAGGCGAGGGCGACACGGTATCTACAGCGTCGCGGCACGCGAGCGCTGCAACCAATCGTTGATCGCCGGGTCCAGCCGCGGGTCGTCCGGCAGCTGCATGCCAAAGCGCTGCTGCAACACCTCGCGCACGTCGCCAACATCATGCAGCGGACGTTTGTCCGGTGCCTGCCCGGGCCGGTATTCGGTGTAGTTGCCGCTACCGATGGTGCGGCGCCAGTCCGGTCCGGTCAGCGACGCGCGCAGCTGGCCGGGGAAGCTCGAATCCGGATGGGTGCACACGTACCAGTTGCCCACCACGTTGTCGATCGGCGCCGGCGCCTGCAGGTCGAAGCGATACATCGCCCGCCAGCCCTCGTTGGATTCGGCAGAGAGCACGAAATCTCCGTCGTTGGGCAGCCGCTGCAGCAGATAGCGCTCGTGCGGTGTGGCCTGTGGCTGCGCATCGTGCAGGCGCAGAGGTATGGTCGGGGTCAGGCTGCCGAAGCCGGCGTCCACCAGCCAGTCATCCCCCTCCACCTGCACGCGCAGCAGCAGGTGGGTGCGCGCCGTCAGCTCGCCGTCCTTTGCCGCCAGCAGCACGCGCGCGCTCAGTGGCCGCGCATCGAAGCCCAGCGCTTGCAGCAGCGCCAGCAGGCCGCCATTCAACTCGAAGCAATAGCCGCCGCGGCGTTCGTCCAGCAGCTTGCGCTGCACGCTGTCCAGGTCGATCGGCACGGCATCGCGCAGCAGGCAGCTGAGGGTCTCGAACGGCAGCAGTGCGTTGTGGCGCTGCTGCAGCAGGGTCAGGCCGGCCAGTGTCAACGGCGGTGGCGCATCCAGCTGAAGCCGCTGCAGGTAGCGGGGGACATCGAGCGTCGTCATGCGGGCACCGGTCGGGGGAGGGAGGTCCACTGTGCTCCCGCAACCGGGGTTGAGGTCAAGCGCTATAGCGGTGTCATGCCCCCGTCGCCTGGGCCCGGTACAAAGGCCGTATCCATCGGCGACCGCCGCCACGGATGAAAAAACGCCTAAAGTTGCTCCACATCCAGCCGATACAGGTGCGTCCTTCCGCCTGGAGTCTGTCATGTCGGCCGTTGTCCCCCACCTCCGGTCCCTGCGCATGCGGCTTGCCGCGTTGCGCTCGGCGTCCCCCGGCCTGCTGCTGTGGCTGCAGCCGCACCGGCTCAGCGTGGCCAACAAGCTCAAGGCGACCCTGTGGGTCTGTGGCCTGGGCCTGATCGCGATCGCCGCCGTCCATGCCTGGACCGGGCACAGCAGCACGCGGGCCGCACACGACCAGGCCAGCTACCAGCGCGGCAGCGATCTCGCCGCCAGCCTCGCCACGCGGGTGGCGGAAGCGCGCCGCCTGCAGACCCAGTATGCACGCAGTTTCGACGATGCCGACCGCGCGCAGCTGCTGGCGACGCAGAAGGCGCTGCAGGCCGATCTTCAGGCACTGCGCGCGATACCGATGGATGCCGGACGGCGCAAGGCGCTGCAGGCGCTGACCGAAGCCGCCGGCGCGTTCTCGCAGGGTGTGGTCGCCCTGTTCGAACGCGTCGATGAGATGGGTCGTGGCGATGCCGGCCTTGCCGCACAGCTGCAGCAGGCCGCAGACACCCTGCAGACGCAGGTGGATGCGCTGCAGCGGCCGTCGTTGGGGTTGTCCCTGCAGAAGATGCGCCGACAGGAAGCAATGCTGCTGCTTGATGGCGATTCCGTGCATGCCGACCGTGCCAGCGAGGAGAAGCTGCCGTTCGACCTCGCACTGGTGGGCCTGCCCACCGATGTGCAGGAAGCCGTGCGCACCGGCATGGACAACTATCAGGTCGCGCTGCTGGGCTACACCGCGGCCCGCGTCGGCCTGGATGTGGAAGCGCAGTCGCTGCTGGACACTGCGGCCAGCGTCGCACCGGCGCTGGCCGCCTTCCAGCAGGCCCAGGTCGCCGCGCTGGGAAAGGCACAGGCGCGCCAGCAGGCCGGGGCACGCACCATGAGCGTGCTGTTCGCACTGACCCTGCTGCTGGTTGCCGGTGTGCTGATCACCAGCCTGGTACTGGTGCTGCGCGCGGTACGCCAGCCGATCCAGGACACCCTGCGCTTCGCCAGCGACATTGCCGACGACCGCTTGGACACCACGCTGCGCGTCTACAACGCCAACGATGAAATCGGCCAGCTGGCCCAGCGCCTGGTCGACATGCAGCAGCGCCTGCGCGCGCGTATCGAAACCGAGCGTGCGGTAGCGCGCGGCAATACCCGCGTGCGACAGGCATTGGACAGCGCACAGACCGGCCTGATGGTGGTCGATGCCGAAGGCCAGGTGGCTTATGCCAACCCTGCGCTGCTGCAGCTGCTGGATCTGCAGGCCGAGGAGCTGGTGGGCAGCGATGCGGTGCGCCTGCATCCGGCGTTGGCCAGCCTGGCCGGCGTGCGCCAGCGCGAGGAGCGCGAGATCGGCCACGCCGGCGTGCGCTACCAGTTGATCGCCAACGCCATCATCGACGAGGGCCATTTCCTCGGTGTTGCGGTGGAATGGCGCAGCCGGGCGCTGGAAACCCTGCTGGAAACCGAGGTCGCGGCACTGGTCGATGCCGCTGCACATGGTGACCTGCACGGGCGCATCGCGCTGGACGGCAAGCAAGGCTTCGTGCGTACGCTGTCGACCAGCATCAACCGGCTTCTGGCGACCTTCGAAACCAACCTCGGCGATCTGCAGGCATTGCTGGCCGCGCTGGCACGCGGTGACCTCAGCGTGCGCATGGAGGGCGATCTGCAGGGCGTGTTCGCACGCATGCGCGACGATGCCAATGCCACCGTGGCGCAGCTGGGCCGCATTGTCACCCGCATCCAGCAGGCTACGTCCAGTCTGGATACGGGTGTTGGCGAGATTGTTGCCGGTCACCACGATCTGTCACAGCGCACCGAGCAGCAGGCGGCCAACCTTGAAGAGACCGCAGCGTCGATGCATGAGCTGACCGACACGGTCGGCCGCAACGCCGACGCCGCAGGCCGCGCCGATGCACTGGTGCAGGGCGCAGCGACGGTGGCACGACGAGGTGGTGAGGCCGTCGGCCAGGTGGTGGCGACCATGCACGGCATCAGCGAAGCCTCGCGACGCATCGGTGACATCACCCAGTTGATCGATGGCATCGCCTTCCAGACCAATATCCTTGCGCTCAATGCGGCGGTGGAAGCGGCGCGCGCCGGAGAGCAGGGTCGCAGCTTCGCTGTAGTGGCCGCCGAAGTGCGCCTGCTGGCACAGCGCAGCGCCGAGGCGGCCAAGCAGATCAAGGGGCTGATCGAAGATTCGGTGGCGCGTGTCGGGCAAGGTAACCAGCAGGCTGAACAGGCTGGCACCACGATGGGCGAGATTGTCGGCAGCGTGCAGCAGCTGGCTGACCTGCTGGCCGGCATCCGCAGCGCGTCGCAGGACCAGCATGCCGGCATCGCGCAGGTGAACCAGACCATCGTGCAGATGGAGGCCAGCACCCAGCGCAACGCCAGCCTGGTGGAAGAGGCCGGCGCCTCGACCGCACAGATGCAGGCGCAGGTGCATGCCTTGGCCGAGGCGGTGGGGGCGTTCCAGCTGCAGCCGGTGCGGCAGACAGCGCGCGCGGCATGACCGCGGTCGCCGGGCATGGCCCGGCGCTACCCGAGGCAGATTGAAACGGTAGCGCCGGGCCATGCCCGGCGGGATGGCTCAATACACGTCGCGCCGGTAGCGCCCGCTTTCCAACAGCGTCTCCACTGCCTCATCACCCAGCGCAGCGCGCAGTACCTGGTCCACGCCTTCGGCCATGCCCTGCAGCGAACCGCAGACATGGATCACCGCGCCACGTTGCATCCAGTCGCGCAGCGCATCGGCTGCGGCGTGCAGTCGGTCCTGCACGTAGCCACCGTCGCCATCGCGCGAGAACGCCAGGTCCACCCGCGACAGATGGCCATCGGCCTGCCAGGCCTCGATTTCCTCGGAAAACAGGAAGTCATGCGCGCGCTGGCGTTCGCCAAACAGCAGCCAATGCCCGTGCTCGCCGGCATGGGAGGCTTCGCGCAACAGGCTGCGCAGGCCAGCGATGCCGGTGCCGTTGCCGATCAGCAGCATCGGCGCGCCCGGCACGCGATGGAACCCGGGATTGCGGTGCACGCGGGCGATGATGCTGGCGCCGGTCGGTGCATGCAGTGACAGCCACCCCGAACCCAGTCCGGCACGACCGGCTGCGTCATGTACCAGGCGCACCACCAGTTCCACTGCGCCGTCATCGGTGCACGAGGCGATCGAATACTCGCGGCCCGGCAGCAACGGCAGTCCGCGCAGCCACAGGCAGGCATCCTGCACCGCCAGCGCGGCGTCCGCATCGGGCAGCTCGCGCTCGCTGGCCAGGGCCAACAGCGTGCGCGGGTTGCCCTCCACCAGCAGCGGTTGCAGTGGATCCAGCCCATGCGCCTTCAGCACCGCACTGGCGTGCCCTGCATGGTGGCGGGGTGCGAGAT
Source organism: Stenotrophomonas sp. 1L-E-5-B-C3 (assembly GCF_057292075.1). NCBI lineage: Bacteria > Pseudomonadati > Pseudomonadota > Gammaproteobacteria > Lysobacterales > Lysobacteraceae > Stenotrophomonas > Stenotrophomonas sp. 1L-E-5-B-C3. The sequence continues at coordinate 128,422 of NZ_JBXAWS010000014.1, read as the reverse complement.
GCAGAATGTCACCGGCCTGCCACTGCACCTCGGTGGGCGCGGCAAGACGGATACGCCAGATCGCGCCACCGATACTGCCAGGATTGAGACGGTCGCGGCTGAGCAGGCGCCAGTCATGCATCTGCGTGGCAGCCGGCAGCACGCTGTCATCGGTGGTGATGCCGGTCAACGCGCCCAGCTGCTGCTGCCACTGGCGCAGGGACGGTACCGAGGCGGCATCGACATCGATGCGCTCGAACAGCGGGCGCGCGCCGTTGCCGATCAGCCAGGCATCGACCTGGCGGCCGAAACCGCAGTAGTGCGGGTACTGGCGATCACCCAATGCGAGCAGGCCGAACTGCAGGCCCGACAGGTCCACGCGCTGTGCGAGCAGCAGCCGCGAAGCACGTCGCGCCGCATCCGGTGGTTCGCCGTCGCCGAAAGTGCTCAGCACGAGCAGGGCATGCGCAGTACGCCCCAGCTGCGTGGCGTCAACGCGAGCCAATGGCAACACCTGCACCGTGTGCCCGGCGGCCTGCAGCTGCGCGGCTGCGCGCCAGGCCAGCTGCTCGCCCAGCCCGCTCTGGCTGGCGTGCACCACAAGCCAGGGTGTGTTGCTGCCATCGCCAGTGGTTACCGGCAGCGACTGGCGAAGCCCACGCGCGGTGCGTTGGCTGCGGCGGCGGTCCAGGTAGAGCATCCAGCCGGTGATGAAGAACAGGCTCATGCCCAGGCTGCTGAGCATCACCACCACGCGCCCGGGCACGCCGAAGTAGCTGCCCGAGTGCAGCGCGAACACGCTGGTGGCCAGCTGTCCACCGGCGCCCTGGCCTGCATACGGGCGGGCATCGAGGATCGCACCGCTGGCCGGGTCCAGCTGCAGCAGGTCATGTGCGCGATCGTGGTGGCCGCCGCGCTGCGCCGGATCACCGGCCATCACGCGCACATTGAGCGGTTGCCCGGGCTTCTCCGGCAGGCGCAGGTCGATGTACCCGTTGCGCGCGCCCGGTAATGCATACAGCGTGGCCTCGATGCGATCCAGGTCCAGTGCCGCGTCGGCGGCAACCTTGAGCTTCGCAGCCGGAGTCACGCCCAGCAGCGTGTTGGCGGCACTGCGGTACCAGTCGAACGACCACCACAGGCCGGTCAACGCACTCATCAGGTAGATCAGCAGCACCCAGGTGCCGACCACCGAGTGCAGGCTCCACAGGAAGCCACGGCCGCTGCGCTTCCACTCCACCGCCAACCAGCTGCGCCAGTGCCACCAGCGCCGGGGCCAGCGCAGGTAGAGACCGGAGAGGGTGAAGAACAGTAGCGCGATCGCACAGCTGCCGGTGATCCATTTGCCCCGCTCGCCGGCAGCGAGGTGCCGATGCAGGTCTTCGATGAAGTCGAAGAAGGCCTGACCGCGCAGGGCACTGAAGCGCTCACCGCTGTACGGATCGAAGTACACCCAGTGTTCCTTGCCTCCGGCAAACCGCGCCACCGAGGGCCGCTGGCCGGTGGCGTCGATCCGCAGGCGCTGCAGGGGACGCTCACTGCCGGCCTGGAGCAAAGGCATCAGCTCGCTCAACGCCAGCGGTGGCTGGCCATCGGCATGGTGCTCGGCGATCGCGGCGAAGCCGGGATTGGCGGCACGCAGCAGTTCGTCCTCGAAGGACAGCACGGCGCCGCTGAGGCCCATCACGGCCAGTACGGCACCAGCGGTGATGCCCAGCAGCCAGTGCAGTTGGAACAGGACGTTCTTGAACATCGAAGGAGGAGGGCCTGGAAGGCTGCCGCCCGCATCCTGCGCAACAGCAAATGAGAATTAGTCGCGGAATTCTCCGTGGCGCCCCGGCTGTGGTCAAGCAGGGGGTATCGGCCGGGCGGCGCCCGGCACCTGCAGAGGCCTTCAAGCCACGGCAAGTGCAACAGCCGAAGCAGAAGCGGGTTTCCTGGGGGAGGCCGGGGTGGGGCCGGTTGCGGGGGCCGCTGCAAGTACGTCCATGTAAGCTCGGTCGCCGCTTGCTCGTGTGCGCTGTCCTGCGCACACGACAAGACCGGGGTTGGGCGTCCTGCCCAACCCGCCCGAGGCATGCCTCGGGCCCATGCGGCTCACGCCCCCACAACCGGACCCACCCCGCCTTCGACAGATTTCCGCGATCTGTTGGAAATGCTCTTGGGGATCTGACCCCAGAATTTCATTCGATATCTGACGGATGTGTCGACCAAGGTCGACACCTACCGAAAAGCACCGGGAATCTGTCGGGGGTGGGGCGGTGTGGGGCTGCAGGACCGTTGGCGCCATGGATGGCGCCATCGAGCCCCCATGGACGGGTTTACGGCGTGTCCTGCAGCCTCACACCGCCCCGCCCAATTCTCAGCACTGCAGGGCCGCTTTGGCTGTTGCTGTGGCCTCGGCAGGTGCAGGGCGCAGCCCTGCCGAACCCTCACTTCACCCAGCTGTCGATCTCGCCGTGGGCGAACGGTCCCAGCTTCGCCTTCTGCAATCGCCCCTGCGCATCGAACAGCACGCTGTAGGGCAGCAGTCCCTGCGTATTGCCCAGCTGCACGCTGGCGTCGCGCGGGCCCGGGGTCTCGATCACGATCGGGTAGTCCACCGGTACCTGCTGCAGGAAGCGGCGCACGTCTTCCGGCGTATCCAATGCCAGGCCCAGCACCTGCACGCCTTCGCTGCCCTGGGTATGGGCAAAGCGTGCCAGCTCCGGCATCTCTTCCACGCAGGGGGCACACCAGCTGGCCCAGACATTGATCAGCAGCGGGCGACCGGCGAAGCGCTGGCGCAGGCCCAATGGTTGGCCCTCTAGATCAGGCAGCGTCAGCGCCGGCAGTGGGTCACCCACCTGCAGCGCAGGCCTCGCGGGGGCTGCAGGGGAAGCGACCGGCGCTGCGGCAGGTGCAGCCGGCGTAGGTGCCAGCCGGTACCCGGCCCACAGGCCGAGGCCGGCGGCCAGCACCGCTGTCCACAGCAGCGCTGGCCGTTGCCATTTCATCGTGCGGTGCGCAGCAGCGCTTCCTCGACCACCGCCTGGGTCAGCAGCGTCGGCAGCACGGTCGGCGGCGCGCCGGGGCCGTACACCACGTACAGCGGCACGCCCACGGCTTTGTGCTCTTCCAGGAAGGTGGTGATCTGCGGATCGACATTGGTGTAGTCACCGCGCATGTACACCGCATTGGTGCGCTTGAGCAGTTCCTTGAACTCCGGCCGCGACAGCACCGCGCGCTCGTTGGCCTTGCAGCTTACGCACCAGTCGGCGGTCATGTTGACGAACACCACGCGCTTGTCGGCGCGCAGGCGGTCCAGCAGCTGCGGCGAATACTCGACCACGTTGTCGGTGGCCGCCTGTGCGGCGCGCGCTGGCGGCGCCAACTGGGTGACGCCCCAGGCCGGCACCAGTGCGGCGATGGCCAGCAGCACGCCCAGCAGGGCAACGGCACGCGGGCCGGTCCAACGGTTGCGTTCGAACAGCCACAGGCCGAAAGCGAACAGCAGCAGGCCACCCAGCACCAGCGACATGCCGTCCACGCCGCGCTGCTTGCCCAGCACCCACAGCAGCCACAGCGCGGTGGCATACATCGGGAAAGCCAGCACGTGCTTGAGCGTTTCCATCCACGGGCCCGGCTTGGGCAGGCGGCGTGCCAGCGCCGGCACGAAGCCGATCAGCAGGAACGGCAGGGCCAGGCCGAGGCCGAGGAACAGGAACACGGTCATCGCCTGCAGCGGCGTTGCGATGAATGCATAGGCCACAGCGCCGCCCATGAACGGGCCGACGCAGGCGCTGCCGACCACGCAGGCCAGCGCACCGGTGAAGAAGTCTCCGGCCGGGCCGCTGCGGCTGGCCAGCGACTGGCCGAGGTTGCCGAGGCCACCGCCGAGGGTGAACACCCCGGACAGGCTCAGGCCCACTGCGAACATGACGTAGGCCAGTGCGGCCACCACGCCCGGGTGCTGCAGCTGGAAGCCGATGCCGACCGCGTTGCCGATCGCGCGCAGGCCGACCATCAACGCTCCGATCACCGCGAACGCGACCAGCACGCCCAGCGTGTACCAGAGCGCATGGCTGCGCGCGCGCTGCGGGCTTTCACCGCTCTGTGCCAGGCCGAGCACCTTCAGCGACAGGATCGGCAGCACGCACGGCATCAGGTTCAGCACCAGGCCGCCGGCCAGGGCCAGCAGCAGGACCCACAGGAACGAACGGTCCGGGTTCGGCGTGGTCGCCGGCGGGCGCGTGCGCAGTGCGTTGTCACCCTGTGCATCGGCGGCGAATTCACTGCTGGCAGCGCCGTCACCTGCTGCGACCGGGGCCGTTGCATCGGTGTTGGGCACGGTCGGCAGCAGGCGCAGCGGCGTGCCATTGGCAGCCTCGCGCGGTGCACCGGTGGCGGTCGGCAGCGGGCTGATCACCTCGCTGCGCGGGGGCGCCTGGTCGGCGCTGGCATTGATCCTGCCGGCCGGGATCGGCAGCTTCACCCGCCGCGTCATCGGCGGGTAGCAGATGCCGTCGGTCTGGCAGCCCTGGAAGGTCACCACCAGGGTGCTGTCGACCGCGTCGGCGACAGAACGGCGTAGCGGCAGCGGCACCTCCACCTGGTTGAAGTACACCGATACGTCGCCGAAGTGCTCGTCGCGATGCGATTGTGCGGCCGGCCATCGCGGCTTGTCGGCCAGCACACCGGCGCTGCCTTCGAGTTTCAGCGAGGTGCGGTCGCGATACAGGTAGTAGCCCGGCGCCGGGCTGAATCGCAGCAGCAGGGTGTTGCCATCGCTGGCAATGGCATCGAAGCCGAATGCCTGCTCCGACGGCAGTGGCAGCGCCTGGCTGTTGCTGGCTGCACCCGGCAGGCGCAGGCCGCCGCTGTTGCCGGCACCGGCCAGCGGGTTGTTGAACGGGCTGGCCGCACCGGGGCGTGCAGCCGGGGCCGCCGCCTGTGCACCGCCGCCGGGCAGGGTGACCTGCACCACGCGCTTCTGTGGCGGATAGCAGACACCGGCGTCGGCGCAGCCCTGGTAACGCACTTCCAGGCTGATGGTGCCGGCTGCATCGGTCGGTGCGCCGGGCAGGGTGGCCTGCAGCCGCTCGCGATAGGTTTCAACCTCGCCGAAGAAATCGTCGTGGTGCTTGTCGCCCCTGGGCATCTGCAGCGCGCCGGCGTTGAAGGCCGGGTCGGCCTTGACGCTGGTGCGGTGGCGATACAGGTAGTAGCCTGGCGCGATCTTGAACTGCAGCTGCACCTGGCCGCGTTCGGGGGCGGTCGCGGTCAGCGCGAACGCCTGGTCTACCGGCAGCAGGTCCTTCTCATCCAGCGCGAAGGCCGGCAGCGAGAGCCACAACAGGGCGCACAGGGCGGCGCCACGCGCAAACAAAGTCTTCAATCAGTGTCCTCCCGGGTCTGTGCCCGGATCCAGTCCAGATACGCCGGCAGGCCGGCCCGGGTTTCGACCGCGATGCACTCCGGGAGTTCATACGGATGCAGTTCGACGATCCGGGCGATTGCGTCATCGACGCGGCTCGCGGTGGTCTTCACCAGCAGCTGCAGTTCGGTGTCGGTGGTGACCTCGCCCTGCCAGCGGTAGGTCGACTGCGCGCCCTCCAGTCGTGTGACGCACGCGGCCAGGCGCTCGCCAACCAGCGCGTGCGCGATGCGCTCGGCACTGGCCCGGTCCGGGCAGGTGGTCAACAACAGCAGGACGGGATCGACGGTCGACATGACCGTCGAGTATAGGGCCGCCGCCGGGTCAGGGCCCGGCGGCGGCAGTGGACCGCTGCGTTGCGCGGTCAGTTGGCCAGCTGGCAGGTGGCCGGCTTGGCCGAGGTGAACAGGGCCGGGGTGGCCCACTCGGGGTGGTCGATGAACGGGTTGCGGTTGCCCTGGAAGCTGTAGATCACGTCATTGCGGGCGCGTTCCGCAGCGCTCGGCGGGTCGGCCAGGTGCCAGTCGATCAACGTCGACAGCAGGCCCATGTAGGCCGGCGAGCTGCTGGTCTTGACGATCTTGCTGCGGTCATCGGTCAGCTCCAGGTCCGGCTCGGACTGGCCGGTGGCCGCATCCTTGCCGCCCTCGTAGCGGATGGCCATGTACAGCACCGCACGCGCCATGTCGCCCTTCCGTGCACCCCACACTTCAAAGGTGCCGCCGTTGCCGTCCGGGGTGCGTACCCAGTTCGAGTTGCCCGGATAGCCACCGCTGCCGCCGCCCTGGCCGTTGTTGGCCTCGGTGGCACGCTCGCCGCAGTTGGCGTCGCACTTGCCGAACGGCTTGTTGCCGCGGTCGGCGTTCCACTGTGCGTCGGTCAGGTACAGCATGTGGGTGTCGGTGTACGGGGCGTACGGCAGGCCCTTGTCGCCGGTGGTGCTGGCAAAGCCCAGCGAGTTCGGCCAGGTGTGCTCGCGGTTGTACTTCAGGCCGCCGCCGCTGCCGGCGCGATCGGTCACCTTGGCGTAGCTGCGGTTGCGGTACGCATCCAGGATCCTGCCGCTGTTGTTCGGATCCTCGTCGGCGATCTCCAGGATGGTCCAGGTGCTGGTGCCCGAGCCGCTGTACGGGTAGGCGGTGTGGCCCTTGATGGTGGCGTGCAGCGAGCAGCGCAGCTGGCTGGGGCTGCTGGTGTTGACCTTGGAGTAGTAACCGGCCGGCACGCCCGGGTTGCCCGGGTCCGGATTGCCGCCGGTGCTGGCCACGGTGAAGGCGATGCGGCTGTCGGCGGCCGGGTGTGCGCCCTGCAGGTCGGTGATGCGCGCGGCGCGGATGTCGAAGCGGCAGGCTTCACCGGCCACCAGTGCAGTGTTGGTGGACAGCTTCACGCTGCGGCCGCTGGACGGGAAGGTCAACGGCACGCTGCCGGAAGTGCCGCAGCTCAGGGCGAACGCGCCGCTGGCCAGGTTCACCGTCTCGCTGAACACCACTTCCAGGTCGGCGGCGGCGGGGAAGGTGCTGCTGCCCTGGGCCGGGGTGGTGGTGGACACCGACGGCGGCGTGTTCGGGCCCGGAGTGCCGCCACCGCTGAAGGTCTGGCCGTTGTTGCAGCTGCCGAAGGTCTGCCTGGCCGACTCGGCCCAGGTGAAGTGGGCGTACTGGCTGCCACTGCCGGTCAGCTGCAGCGAGGTGCCCGGGGCCGTGCTGTTGGTCTCGGCCACCGGAATGTTCTGGCTGGTCATGCCGGCCGCGGGGCCGCCGGACGCGGTGATGGCGCCCTCGTAGCTGAGGAACTGGACCACCTTGCCGCTGGCGTCGACCAGGGCAATGCCATCGTTCGGGCCGTTCTGCAGGCCGTTGGTGGGGTAGGTGACCACGGCGATGCTGGCGCTGCCGCAGCCTGCAGCGGTACCGGCGGGAACCGGGTTGTTGGCGTAGACCACGGCCGCCGACGGATTGCTGCCGTTGTAGAGGTACAGGCGGTAGCCGGACAGATCCTCACCGGCGGTGGCCACGACTTCGATCGCTTCGCCGACGTCGCCGGCGGCGGTGCTGTCGTCGTAGTGCAGTTCGTTGATGAAGACCTCGGCCTGGGCCGGCGCGGCGGCCAGTGCCAGCAGGCAGGCAGCGGCAAGCGGGGACAGCAATCGCATCGACTACTCCTTGTGATTGGGAATGCGCGGCCGAGCCTAAGGCCGATCCAGTGACACTTTGTCGTAAATGAACGTCAGATATCTGACAGTGCGACGCGTATCACCAAATGTCGAGGGTTGGGGGCATCCGCTTGTCGCGTTGCACGCGGAACCCCGCCTTCACGCAGCACCTAGATGCGCCTTTGCCGGGCGGTGAAATTTTTTGCGGGATCGGCCTTGAAAGGCCCGGGGCCAGCTCCATCTCTGTCCTGCTCCCGATTCGTCGGGCTTTTTCGCGAGCAATGCTGGCAGTCACCTTGGGTGAGTGCTAACATCGCCAGACTTTTTCAGACCAATCAATAACTTAAGAGGTCTCTCATGAGCATCAAGCCGCTGCACGACCGCGTTGTGGTCAAGCCGATCGAAGCCGACGAAATCTCCGCCGGTGGCATCGTGATCCCGGATTCGGCCAAGGAAAAGTCCACCAAGGGTGAAGTCGTGGCCGTGGGCCCGGGCAAGCCGCTGGACAACGGCAGCGTGCGCGCTCCGTCGCTGAAGGTCGGTGACAAGGTCATCTACGGCCAGTACGCCGGCAGCTCGTACAAGAGCGAAGGCGTCGAGTACAAGGTCCTGCGCGAAGACGACGTGCTCGCCGTCATCGGCTGAGCCTCGGCGCGACCTGCTTCATCCCCTGATCTCCAATTCCCAGCCGCCGGGCATCGCCCGGCGCTACCAAAGAGGTAACTGCAATGGCTGCCAAGGATATTCGTTTCGGTGAAGACGCCCGTTCGCGCATGGTGCGCGGCGTCAACGTTCTCGCCAATGCCGTCAAGGCCACCCTGGGCCCGAAGGGCCGCAACGTCGTGCTGGAAAAGAGCTTCGGCGCTCCGACCATCACCAAGGACGGCGTCTCCGTCGCCAAGGAAATCGAACTGGCTGACAAGTTCGAGAACATGGGCGCGCAGATGGTGAAGGAAGTCGCTTCGCGCACCAACGACGACGCTGGCGACGGCACCACCACCGCCACCGTGCTGGCCCAGGCCCTGATCCGTGAAGGCGCCAAGGCTGTTGCCGCCGGCATGAACCCGATGGACCTCAAGCGCGGTATCGACAAGGCCGTCGTGGCCGCCGTCAACGAGCTGAAGAGCATCTCCAAGCCGACCGCCGACGACAAGGCGATCGCCCAGGTCGGTACCATCTCGGCCAACTCTGACGAGTCGATCGGCCAGATCATCGCTGACGCAATGAAGGAAGTCGGCAAGGAAGGCGTGATCACCGTTGAAGAAGGCTCGGGCCTGGACAACGAGCTGGACGTGGTCAAGGGCATGCAGTTCGACCGCGGCTACCTGTCCCCGTACTTCATCAACAACCAGCAGTCGCAGACCGCTGATCTGGATGACCCGTACATCCTGCTGCACGACAAGAAGATCTCCAACGTCCGTGACCTGCTGCCGGTGCTGGAAGGCGTCGCCAAGGCCGGCAAGCCGCTGCTGATCGTCGCTGAAGAAGTCGAAGGCGAAGCGCTGGCAACCCTGGTGGTCAACACCATCCGTGGCATCGTCAAGGTCGTGGCCGTCAAGGCTCCGGGCTTCGGCGACCGTCGCAAGGCGATGCTGGAAGACATGGCCGTGCTGACCGGCGGCACCGTGATCTCCGAAGAAGTGGGCCTGTCGCTGGAAAAGGCCACCATCAAGGATCTCGGCCGCGCCAAGAAGGTGCAGGTCTCCAAGGAAAACACCACCATCATCGATGGCGTGGGTGACAAGGCTGCGGTCGATTCGCGCGTTGCGCAGATCAAGACCCAGATCCAGGACACCTCCTCGGATTACGACCGCGAGAAGCTGCAGGAACGCGTGGCCAAGCTGGCCGGCGGCGTTGCCGTGATCAAGGTCGGTGCCTCGACCGAAATCGAAATGAAGGAAAAGAAGGACCGCGTCGACGACGCCCTGCACGCCACCCGTGCAGCCGTTGAAGAAGGCGTGGTCCCGGGCGGCGGCGTTGCCCTGGTCCGTGCGGTCTCCGCGCTGGCTGGCCTGAAGGGTGCCAACGAAGACCAGAACCACGGCATCCAGATCGCCCTGCGCGCGATGGAAGCACCGCTGCGCGAGATCGTTGCCAATGCCGGCGAAGAGCCGTCGGTCATCGTCAACAAGGTCAAGGAAGGCACCGGCAGCTTCGGCTACAACGCCGCCACCGGCGAGTTCGGTGACATGCTGCAGTTCGGCATCCTGGACCCGACCAAGGTGACCCGTTCGGCGCTGCAGAACGCAGCTTCGATCGCTGGCCTGATGATCACCACCGAAGCCATGGTTGCCGAAGCTCCGAAGAAGGACGAGCCGGCCATGGGTGGCGCCGGTGGCATGGGCGGCATGGGTGGCATGGGCGGCATGGACTTCTAAGGTCCGCGCCTGCACCGGTAGCTGCCGACCCTGGTCGGCACGCTTCCCTGCTGCACTGAAGAACCCCGCCGCAAGGCGGGGTTTTTCGTTGCCAGGTTGCCGCCACGGCAGCGCATCGCTACGCTCGGTGACCATGCCTACCTCGTTCATCGTCGTTGACGACTTCCTCTCCCCGGCCGATGCGCAGGGGCTGCGCCAGGCGGCACTGGGCCTGACCTACCCGGCGCAGGAAGGTGCATTCCCCGGTCGCAACTCACTGGAGCGGCTGGAGCTGGACGGCCTGTCCGAAGCTGCGTCGCGGCTGGTCAATGAACCGTTGCGACCGGTCAACCCACTGCAGTCGCATGGCAAATTCCGTCTGACCCTGGCCGGGGATGTCGGCCGCGCGAAAGTGCACACCGATCACTCGCACTGGTCCGGCATTCTCTACCTGAGCGCACCAGAGCACTGCGAGGGCGGCACCGAGTTCTTCCGTCATCGCCGCACCAACACCGAACGGATGGCCCTGGACGCCAGCGAGCTGGCCGCGTTGGGCTATGCCAGTGGCGGCGACATGCACCGCGACATCATCGAGCGCGACAGCAGCCACGACAGCCAGTGGGAGATGACGATGCGCATCCCGATGCGCTTCAACCGCCTGGTGCTGCTGCGGCCCTGGTTCTGGCACACCGCCGGTCCGGCATTCGGTGACCGTCCGGACAACGGCCGGCTGGTGTACCTGATGTTCTTCGAGCAGGCGCGGTAAGCGGGGGAATCATCCACGCATGGCGTGGATCTAGTGGCCCTGCAGCGCTGCGCGCAACCACGCCAGGAAGGCAGGCAGCGCCGGATTGCCATCTGCATCGGCGCGCGTCACTGCGTAGTAGGCGAAGGCCTGCGGCCATGGCTGGTCGATCACCACCTGCAGGTGCCCCTTGGCCAGTTCTTCGGCCGCATGGATGTCGCGTACCAGCGCGATGCCTTGCCCGGCCACCGCCGCACGGATCAGCAACAGGTCGTCATCGAAAGCAGGGCCGCGCTCAAGTCGATCATCGGTTGCCAGGCCCAGTGCCTGGAACCACAGCCGCCAGTCGCTGCGATCGGCATCCTGCAGCAGCGGCAGCTGCAGGCAATCCTGCACGGTGCCCACGGCGGGGGCGCTGGAAAGCAGCGCAGGGCTGGCCACTGGCAGCAGCACCGGCGCCAGCAGATGCTCGGCATGCAGGCCGGGGTAGCGCCCCAGCCCGTGGCGGATCGCGATGTCCACGCCATCGCGGCGCAGGTCGGCCAGCGCCGGGCTGGCATCGAGCTGCACATCCACCTGCGGTTGCAGTGCGCTGAATTCGCCCAGGCGTGGCGCCAGCCATTGCGCGGCGAAACTGGGTGCGGCGCTAATACGCAGCGTGCGCCGCGTTTCCCAGCGTTCGAGTGTCTGCAGGCTCTGTGCGATCTGCTCGAAAGCCAGCAGCAGTTCCGGGTACACGCGCGCGCCCGCCGCGCTGAGCACCACGCCATGACGGGTGCGATCGAACAGGTTCACGCCCAGGCGTTCCTGCAGCTGTCGCAGCTGCTGGCTGATTGCGCCGGGTGTCACCCCCATCGCTTCGGCGGCAGCGGTCAGGCTGCCGTGGCGGCCGGTTTCAACAAAGGCCCGCAGGCCCAGCAGCGGCAAAACCGCACCCATTCCGTTCTCCCGTTGCTTCGCCGGCATCCACCGCGCGGCGACAGCATATCGGCCGTGGCGCAGGCTGTCGCGCACCTGCCTCGCAAGTTGAGCCAGGCTCAACTCCCCGTGCAGAAGACATCGTTTCCACGCCACGCCGGCTTTTCCTAGACTGCCTGCACGGCTGCTGCAGCGCCTGTTTCCGCATCGTCGGCCCTCGTGCATCGAAGGCTGGCGCGTGCCGTCGCTCCCTGCCGTCCAGGAACCCCATGAACGAACCTTCGCTGCACCTGTACACCGACAGCTCGCCCAATGGCTTCAAGGCCACCATCGCGCTGGAAGAACTGGGCCTGCCGTATCGCCTGCATCACGTCCGCATCGACGAAGGCGAGCACCGACATCCCGAATTCCTGCGGCTCAATCCGCATGGCCGCATCCCGGTGCTGGAGGATCGCGCGCGTGGCATCGTCATTTTCGAATCCGCGGCGATCCTGATGTACCTGGCTGAGCAGGGCAACGCGTTGTTGCCTTCCGAGCCGTCTGCACGCTGGCAGGCATTGACCTGGTTGATGTTTCATGCCGCCAGCGTCGGCCCGATCCTCGGCCAGCGCGTGCACTTCGAGTACTTCGCACAACGGCCCGACATGGCCGCAATCGAACGCTATCGAAGGTTGAGCGACGATCTGTTCGCCGTGCTCGACCAGCGCCTGCACGGGCGCGAGTGGCTGGCCGGTGACCAGTACTCGATCGCCGACATCGCCCACTTCGGCTGGCTGCATATCGCCCACATCATCGATATCGATATCTCGCAGCATCGCCATCTGAGCGCGTGGTACGCGCGCGTTGCCGCACGCCCTGCGGTACAGCGCGGCGTGCAGCTGCCCGAACCGGCCACCGGCCCGTAAGGAGACGACGCTCATGAACGACTCCATCGTGATGCCGGGTGCGTCGGCCCCGGCCTTTGCCATGCACCCGGGCTACCAGCGCATGTTCCGTGCCGATGCACTGACCCTGGGCATCTACCTGCCATTGCGCTTCTATCAGGGTGACATGGCCGTGCTGCAGGGCCAGGCGCGGCTGGTGGAGGACATCGACCGCCACGGCTTTGCTGCGGTGTGGGTGCGTGATGTGCCGCTGTACGACCCGATGTTCGGAGATGCGGGGCAGCTGTTCGACCCGTTCACTTACCTTGCATGGTTGGCGGCGCGCACGCAGCGCGTAGCGCTGGCCACCGGCAGCGTGGTGTTGCCGCTGCGCCATCCGATCGATCTGGCCAAGACGGCGGCGTCGGTCGATCAGCTGTCCGGTGGCCGCCTGGTGATGGGCGTTGCCTCCGGTGATCGTCCGCTGGAGTTTCCCGCCTACGGACTGGAGCACGCGGCGCGCGGTGAGCGCTTCGCCAGCGCCATGGGTGAAATGCGCCGTTGGCTGCAGCCGGGCGCGGACGGGCGGATGACGCATGCCTGGGCCGAGCAGGGCGTGCAGTTGCTGCCGCCTACGGTCAGTGGCCGCATTCCGCTGGTTGTCACCGGTGGCGCGCGTCAGCCGCTGGAGTGGATCGGCCAGCATGCCGATGGCTGGTTGACCTATCCCGAGGCCACCCATGACGATGCCGGTCCGCAACGGCTGGCCGCGAAGATCCGCGCGTGGCGCGCGCTGATCCCGGACGGCGGCTTCCGCCCGCACGTGACCAACGAATGGATCGACCTGGTGGATGACCCGGATCATCCACGCACGCCGCTGCAAGGGGGCTATACCCTGCGCACCGGCCGCAAGGGCCTGATCGACCTGCTGCAGGCCTGGCAGCGGGCAGGCGTCAACCACGCCGCGCTGGGCATCCAGTTCGCCGATCGGCCCGCAGATGAGGTGCTGCAGGAACTGGCCGAAGAGGTGCTGCCATTGTTCCCGTCGCACCCGGGGCCGGCGCCGCGGGTGATGGACTGGTAGCACAGTAGGAATGGCGTCGGCCGGCGCTCAGCGGGCCGGCCGGCGCAGGCAGATGCGTGACGCCCCGGCGCTGATGTCCACCTGTCCACCCTGCATGGCGTCGGCGCCGAGAATCAGCGCGGGTCGTGTCTCGAGGCCGATCGCCTTGAACACGGGCAGTTCACTGATCCGGACTTCCATCGGTGGATGCCGCCAGCCAGCGCTGGTCATGCTCGGCAGGGTGTACAGCCAGGTGGCCTGCTTCCCGCCGCCCAGGCCCTCGGTGCCCTTCTCACGTACCCGCACGCGGATGTCGCTGCCGTCGGTGCGCACGCCCAGCGCACGGGCGGCTTCGGCATTGAGCACGGTCTGCGCCGCGCCGGTATCGACCACGGCGATGGCTTCCACACCGGTCTCGCCCAGCGCCAGCGTGATGAAGCCGAACTGGCGCAGGCCGGCACTGCGATCGGGCAGGGCATTGGCCTGGCAGCCGTTTCCATCCAGCGCGAGACGCCCCGGCGTCCACAAGGCAAGCTCGCCACGGCCGAAGTCCCAACGCGTGTCCCAGCGCCCGGTCAGGTCGTTGCCGACCAGGCCATCAATGGCCGCTTCATCATCCTTCGCCAACGAGGACAGGTCGGCCTGCGTGCCGCTGGCCTGCAGCTGCCAGCTGCCCAGCCGCCAGGAGGTGGTGCGCATCCTCCGCAGCGCGGCCGCCTTTGCGCTGGCACCCTGGGCATGCGAAACCGCCGCATCGGTGTCTTCCAGGCCATAGCGCCGGGCCACACGGTCATCCACCAGGGTTGCACCGGCCGCACTGTCGACCACGAAACGCAGTGGTTCGGCACGCCCGTCCAGCGAGACAGCCACGGCCGGATGACCCCCCTGCATCCACATCGGCAGTACGTGTTCGGGAGCATCGGCCGCCAGCGCAGGCAGCGAGGCAGCAAGCAGGGGAAGCAGGGTGAGGCGCACGGGGTGTCTCCGCAGTGAGGGTGGAGAGCCCATTGGCGGGCACGGGCGTATCGCGGGAATATCGGCGTTGATACCGTCCTGATACACAGCTGGCTGATACTGAGCACATGAACGCTCCCGCCCGGGTCATCGTCGTCGATGACGACGCCAGCATCCGAGACGCCATCGCCGACTGCCTGCTGTTGCATGGCTACCAGGTGCGCGTGGCGGCCGGTGCCATGGCGTTGGATATGCTGCTGCAGGCCGAACGACCGGATGTGATCATCCTCGACTGGATGATGCCCGGCGAGGATGGCTTGTCGGTCTGCCGCCGGCTGCAGGCACGGGCGATCCCGATCCTGATGCTGTCGGCGATGGGCAGTGCCCCGGACCGGGTGATCGGTCTGGAGATGGGCGCGGATGATTACCTGGCCAAGCCGTTCGATCCGCGTGAGCTGCTGGCAAGGGTGCGTGCGCTGCTGCGCCGGCAGGACAAGCTGCGCACCCAGGTGGCGAGTGAGCTGCGCTTCGCCGGCTGGCGGCTGCTGCCCGAACAGCGCCGCCTGATCGCACCGGATGGAGCGGAGCTGGTACTGAGCCGTGGTGAGTTCTCTCTTCTGCTGGTGCTGGCCGAACGTCCAGGGCGGGTGTTGGCGCGCGAGCAGCTGCTGCAGCTGAGCCGCAGCGAGCCGAGCGACAGCGTGGATCGTGCCATCGACCTGGCAATCAGCCGCCTGCGTCGCAAGCTGGGGCAGGCCGCGCCCGGCGCTGAAGCCCTGGTACAGACATTGCGTGGCGAGGGCTATCGCTTCGATGCCGAGGTCCAGGTGCTGTGAGTGCGCGTTGGTCCACTGCGCGCTGGATCGCGATGCTGGCCCTCACCAGCCTGCTGCTGGCCACCCTGGTCAGCGTCGCGGTGGTGGGCTGGATGCCACGACCGGCGCCGCCACCGATGCGCCTGGATCAGGCCCTGCAGGTACTGCGGGGGGAACAGGCGGCGGCGCCGCTGGGGCTGCATCTATCCGTCGTCAGTTCGGCGCCGGAAGGCCGCAGCAACGATTGGCTGACCGAACTGGCCGCCTTGCAGCTGGGTGTACCGGTGGATCACGTGCGCCTGGTCTGGACCGGGCAGGGCAAGGCCCCCGATGTGCAGGTCATCGAGGGCGGCACGGTGCTGGATGCTTCAGGGCGTGCCGGGGTGCTGTCGTCACAGGCGGCACTGCTGACCGCCATGCAGTGGCCGCCGTTCGAGCTGGGTGTGCGCCAGGCCGATGATCGCTGGCAGGTGGTCGGCAGCGATCACAGTGATCTGGCGGCCTGGCGCGGTCAGGTTCTGCTTGCACTGTTGGCCGGCACGGTGCTGTTGGCACCGCTGGCGGCCTGGGCGTCGCTCCGCATCGGACGGCCCCTGCGCCGGCTGGCCGAAGCCAGTGCGCGGGTTGACCTGCAGGACGGGACGCCGCTGCCGGACGATGGCCCACGCGAGGTGCAGGTGCTGGCCGCAGCGATCAGCAGCGGTCGTGAGCGCCTGCGCGACCAGGCGCAGGACATGACCCGCATGCTGGCGGCCGTGGCGCACGACCTGCGCACGCCGCTGACCGGCCTGCGCCTGCGTGCGGAGTTTGCACCGCCGCCACAGGCAGCGCGGATGGTGGCCGACATCGAGCGCATGGACACGATGATCGAGCAGGTGCTCGATTACGCGCGCGGGGAGCTGCAACCGCTGGAGTTGCGAGCACTGGACGTGGCCGCGTTGCTGGAGGAATGCGTGCAAAGCGCCTTGCTGCGCGGTGTCGATATCTCTGCAGAGGGACCGGACGTGCTGCCGTGGCAGGGGGATGTGCTCCTGCTGCGGCGGGCCATCGACAACCTCATCGACAACGCCGCTCGTTATGCCGGTGCCGTGCACCTGCGGGTTGCCATGGTAGGTAATCGCGTGCAGCTGGACGTGATGGATCGC
Organism: Stenotrophomonas sp. 1L-E-5-B-C3; assembly: GCF_057292075.1. Classification (NCBI taxonomy): domain Bacteria; kingdom Pseudomonadati; phylum Pseudomonadota; class Gammaproteobacteria; order Lysobacterales; family Lysobacteraceae; genus Stenotrophomonas; species Stenotrophomonas sp. 1L-E-5-B-C3. The sequence continues at coordinate 112,012 of NZ_JBXAWS010000014.1, read as the reverse complement.
GGACCGGGCATCGCCGAGGCCGATCGCGTGCGCCTGCTGCAACCCTTCCAGCGCAGCGAAAGCTCGCGCAGTCGTGCCACCGGCGGGACCGGCCTCGGTCTGGCCGTCGCCGCCAACGTGGCACGACGGCATGCGGGTGAACTGCAGCTGCTGCAGCGTGACGGAGGGGGATTGATCGCACGCCTGGTGCTGGGATCGGCCTCCTGACATCGCATGTCGATTGACTGGACATCATCTTCCTGATTTATAATTAGGCGCCTAAGTATATGGATATGAATGATGATCGAAGCCAAGCACCATGCCTTGCTGGACGAGGCACAGCGACGAGGCCATGCCAACGTCGCGCAGCTGCACCTGTGCTTCCAGCTGCTGTCGCTGTCATCGTCGATCGATCGCGACTGCGCCACACGTCTGGCGCCACAGGGTCTCAGCGAGGGGCGCTTCATCGTGCTGTTCCTGCTGCACGGTGCGGGTGGCACGCTGCCGCCGCATGAACTTGCCGAGCGTGCAGGCGTCACCCGCGCCACCATCAGCGGCCTGCTCGATGGCCTGCAGCGCGAAGGCCTGCTGCAGCGTCGCAGCGATGCCGAGGATGGTCGCCGCCTGCAGATCGTGCTGACCGCAAAGGGCGCGCGCCTGGCCGAGTCATTGTTCGACCAGCACACGCAATGGATCGGTGGACTGTTCAATGGCCTGGAGGCGAGTGAACAGCGGCAGCTTTCGCAGTTGCTGCACAAGGTCTGGCAGCACACCGACGCCGGGCGTCAGACTGCGGCATGAGCGGTGCCATCGCCGCAGAGCGCCTGTGTGCGCTCAACAGTGGCAGCGTCGCGACGACCCATCTGGCCGAGTGCCTTGCAGTGGACTTCGCTGCGCTGCTGCAGGTGGTAGCCCCCGCGCTTGCACCGGAGGTGCTGCAACGCATGCGCGACGCTGCGGACAAGGGCATCACCCAGCGCATGGATTTGGCCGCACAGCTGCTGCGCGGGGCGGGGCAGGGCGCGCCTGCGCTCTGGCAGGCTCACAGCTCCGACACCGTGCGTGGCTGGGCCTGCTATCTGATCGGCAGCGATGCCTCTACAACGCTGGCAACGAAGCTGCAGGCGATGCGACCGCTGGCCGATGACCCGCACTTCGGCGTGCGCGAATGGGCGTGGCTGGCATTGCGTGCCGACATCGTTGCTGCGCCGATGCAGGCGCTTGAGTACCTGCAGCCGTGGGCACAGGACGCATCGCCATACCTGCGTCGCTTCGCCTGCGAGGCGCTGCGCCCGCGCGGCGTCTGGGCCACGCATATCGCGCTGTTCAAGCAGCATCCGGAACATGCGCTGCCGGTGCTGGAAGCACTCGCCAACGATCCCGTGCGCTATGTGCAGGATTCGGTTGGCAACTGGCTCAACGATGCTGGCAAGACGCAGCCACAGTGGCTGCGTGATCTCTGCACACGCTGGCAGCGCGAACACGACAGCGCCGCCAACGCCTACATCCGCAAGCGCGCACTGCGCTCGCTGCAATCCCGGTAGCGCCGGGCCATGCCCGGCGGACGCCAATCGACCACCTCAGGGAAGACCACCATGCCGCACACCTTCATTGAGCTCTATACCGCCACACCTGCCTGGACCACACTCCCGCCCGAGCAGCGGAATGCCTTCTTCGCCCGTATCGGCGCCGGCATGCAGCAGTTCGATCCAGCCCGCATCACGCCGCTGGCGATGGGCCGCATTGCCACGGACGTACCGCACGGCAGCGATGAGCAGTTCTATGCGGTCTGGCGCTGCGCCAGTCGCGAGGAGGCCGACGCGCTGGTGGCAGGCATTGCCGCGACCGGCTGGCACGACTACTTCACCACCACCCATGCGGTGGGCGCGGTGGACAGCATGGCCCAGCACCTGGCCGACCTGGCCGCCTTGTAGCGGGGCGGCAGACGCAGGCAGATCCCGGTCCTCAGCAGGGGTGGCACATGCGCCTGTCACCCGGACACGGTAAACAGTGCATTGCCCATGTCCGTCCGCAGGGAAGTTGATCATGCAGAGCAAGCTCCAGGTCACGCTGTTCGGCCCTCTTGGCGACAGCCCGGCGTTGCAGTTGCCGGGGCAGGAGGGGCCGTCGGTGGCCATTCCGGAAGCGACCCTGCGGCAGCTGGTCTCCGATCTCTACACCGCGCGCTCCCTGCTCAACCCCGAGCAGCTGGACGAAGCCAGGCAGGAGCTGGACCGCGTGCTGGAGCGCTGGGCGGACATCCATGAAGGCCTGCTGCTGGATGTGGAAGTGCATGGCAGATGAGCGACTTTGCATGCGTGCCGCCGCGTAGTCGTCTCAAGCGGGCACATCGCTGAACCGCATCCCCAGTTGCGGATGAAACATTTTGCACTGCGCAAAAGCTGTGCTATCAATAGATCCCATGAACGCAGCCCCCACCAGCTTTTACTGGTATTACTTTCCGAAGCCACTGGCGGAGGAAGGACTGCGCTCACCCTGAAGAAAGCTTCAGACGCATTCCCGAAAGCCGCCAGCGAACCTGGCGGCTTTTTTCATGCCGCCACGCTGGGGACCCCCAACGTTCCGGAGATCTCCTGCAATGCCCCCGCACACCGACGACCTGCGTATCCGCACCATCGAACCGCTGACACCGCCTGCCCAGCTGCTGGCGATGCTGCCTTGTGACGATGAAGCCTCCGACACCGTCAGCGCCTCGCGCGCGGCCCTGCACCAGATCCTGCACGGCCGCGACGACCGCCTGGCAGTGGTGGTGGGCCCGTGCTCGATCCATGACCCGAACGCTGCCATTGAATACGCCCAGCGCCTGAAGCCGCTGCGCGACGCACTGGCCGGCGAACTGGAAATCGTCATGCGCGTGTACTTCGAGAAGCCGCGCACCACGGTGGGCTGGAAGGGCCTGATCAACGATCCGGACCTGGACGGCAGCTTCAAGATCGACAAGGGCCTGCGCATCGCCCGCGGCCTGCTGCGCGACATCAACAAGCTTGGCCTGCCGGCCGGTGTCGAGTTCCTTGACGTGATCTCGCCGCAGTACATCGCCGACCTGGTGGCATGGGGCGCGATCGGCGCACGCACCACCGAAAGCCAGGTGCATCGCGAGCTGGCCTCGGGGCTGTCGTGCCCGGTCGGCTTCAAGAACGGCACCGATGGCAACGTGAAGATTGCGGCCGATGCCGTGGGTGCGGCGTCCAACCCGCATCACTTCCTGTCGGTCACCAAGCAGGGTGGCACCGCCATCGTGTCGACCACCGGCAACCCGGATTGCCATGTGATCCTGCGCGGCGGCAAGCAGCCGAACTACGACGCGGGCAGCGTTGCCGAGGCTTGCCAGGTGTTGGCCAAGTCCAAGCTGCCGACGCGTCTGATGATCGACGCCAGCCATGCCAACAGCCTGAAGAACCCGGAGAACCAGCCGAAGGTGATCGACGACATCGCCGTTCAGCTGGAAGACGGTGAACAGCGCATCGTTGGCGTGATGATCGAGAGCCATCTGGTCGGTGGTCGCCAGGAACTGGTGGAAGGCCAGCCGCTGGTCTACGGGCAGAGCATCACCGATGGCTGCATCGACTGGGACACCACCGTGACGGTGCTGGAGCGACTGGCTGCGGCCGTGCGCGCCCGTCGCGAGGTGAAGGTGTCCGAAGCCGCCTGAGTGCGGCACGTGTGTGGATGGCGGCCAGCGCCTGCGGGGGTGCGGCCGCGATCAGGGCCGGTCGGAGTTGGAGACCGGCCCGTCCGCACCGGCGATGCGCCTGGCGCTGCGCATGAGCGACAGCGCCAGGTACATCGCCGGGGTGGTGATGCCGGTTTTTGTAGCGTCGAGCATGGCTCGACGCTACATGGCCTTTTTCGCGCGCAGCCTCGCCAACGCCAGATACATCGCCGGCGTGGTGTACAGCGTCAGCCACTGGCTGACCAGCAACCCGCCCACAATGGCGATCCCCAGCGGTTGCCGGAGTTCCCAGCCTTCGCCGTTGGCCAGCATCAGCGGCAGCGTGCCCAGCAGCGCCGCCAGCGAGGTCATCAGGATCGGCCGCAGGCGCAACCGCGCGGCTTCCATCACTGAATCCTGCGCGCTCAGCCCGCGCCGCTCGCCGGCCAGCGCGAAGTCCACCAGCAGGATGGTGTTCTTCATCACCACGCCCACCAGCAGGAACAACCCCAGCAACGCGATCAGGTTCAGTTCGTTGCCGAACAGCCACAGCGCCAGCAGTGCGCCGATGCCGGCCGAGGGCAGGGTGGACAGGATCACCAGCGGCTGCAGAAAACTCTCGTAGAGGATGCCCAGCACCAGGTAGACCGCCAGCGTGGCGCCCAGCACCAGCCACAGCTGGCGCGAACGCAGCTGCTCCAGGCCGCCGGCTTCGCCGGACAGTTTTCCCTGTACCGAACGTGGCAGCATCAGTTTCGATATCGCACCATCGATCGCCTGTGTGGCCTGTTCCAATCCTACGCCCGGTGCCAGTGCGAACTCGATCCAGATCGAGGCGAACTGCTCGCTGTGGTACACCCGGTCCGGTGCCATGCCATAGCGCCAGCTGGCGATGCTCGACAGCGGAATGCGCTGGCCGTTGCCATCGATCACCTGCAGTCGTGACAGCGTGCCCGGGTCCTGGGTGTGCTTCGGGTCCAGCTCCATCACCACGCGGTACTGGTTGAGGCTGTCGTACAGCGTGGCGACCTGGCGCTGGCTGAAGGAGTTGTTGAGCATATTGGCCACCGTGCGCAGGTCCACGCCGTGGCGCGCGGCTGCTTCGCGGTCGATATCCAGCACCACCTGGCGCATGCCCGCTTCACCCTGTGCTTCCACGTCAACCAGTTCGGGCAGGCCACGCAGGGCGGCAGCCACCTTCGGTGCCCATTCGCGCAGGGGCGCTGTATCGGCTGAAAGCAGCTGGAACTCGTACTTGCCGCTGCTGCCGGCGCCCTCCAGGCGGATGTCCTGGTCCACCCACAGATAGAGATTGCCGCCGGGCAGCTTGGGCAGCCGCGCGCGCAGGCGGTCGATCACCTGCTGGCTGGACACCTTGCGCTCGGCCAGCGGCTTCATCTTGATCATGATGAAGGCGTTGTTGACCCCGTTGCTGCCACCGATGTAGCCGATGATGTCCTCGATGGCCGGATCGGACAGCAACAGCTTCCTGTACGCATCGATCTTCGGTTGCATGGCCTGGAAGGACAGGCCGTCATCGCCGCGCGCGAAGCCGCGCAGCTGCGCGGTGTCCTGCTTGGGCACGATGCCCTTGGGCACCTGCTGGAACAGCCACGTGTTAAGCGCGATGACTGCAACGAAGGCCAGCAACGGCCAGCGCAGCCGGCGCAGGCTGGCCTGAAGCGTGCGCAGGTAGGCGCTGCGCACACGTTCGAATAGCGCATTGCTGCCCCGCTGCCAGCGCGAGGGTTGCTGCGCGGCATCCACGAACAATCGTGCACACAGCATCGGCACCAGGCTCAGCGCGACCAGCACGGAGACCGTCATGGCCGCCACCAGGGTCAACGAGAATTCGCGGAACAGGCGTTCGACGAAGTCGTCCAGGAACAGGATGGAGACGAACACCACGGCTAGTGCAACGTTCATCGACAGCAGCGTGGCACCGACTTCCGATGCACCCCGTACTGCCGCCTGCCAGCGGTCGGCGCCCAGTTCGCGATGGCGGGCGATGTTCTCCAGCACCACGATGGCATCGTCCACCACCAGCACGGCGGCGACGATCAGCGCCATCAATGAAAGCGTATTGAGTGAGAAGCCCATCAGCGCTATCAGCGCCAGCGTGCCGAACAGCACCACCGGAATCGCCACGCTGGGCACCAACGCTGCACGCCAGTGGCCGAGGAAGCCGAGCACCACCAGCACCACCAGCACGATCGCCAGCACCAGCGTGAGCTCTGCTTCGTGCAGGGTGGCGCGGATCACCGGCGAGCGGTCCATCACCAGCCGCATGTCCACGCTGGAGGGCAACAGCGCATGCAGTTGCGGTAGCTGCGCCTGGATGGCATCAACGGTGGCGATGATGTTGGCGCCGGGTTGGCGGCTGACGATCAGCAGCACGGCGGGGCGTTCGTTGTGGAAGCCGCTGGCGTAACGGTCTTCCACGCCATCGGCAACGGCGGCGACATCGCCCAGCCGCAGCGTGCGGTCGTCGCTGACCTTCAATGCCAGTTCGCGGTACTGCGCGGCCTGGCGCAGCTGCAGCGGCGCTTCCAGCTGCCACTGCTGGCGGTCATCGCCCACGGCACCCAGCGGGCGCATGGCGTTGGCGCGGCCGATGGCCTGGGCCACGTCCTCCAGCGCCAGGCCTGCATGGTTCAGTGCATTCGGGTCCAGCGATACACGCACGGCGGGCAAGGCGCTGCCGCCCACCTGCACTTCGCCCACGCCCGGCACCTGCGACAGCTTCTGCGCCAGCACGGTGGAGGCCAGGTCATACAGCTGGCCTGGCGAACGCGTGTCCGAGGTCAGTGCCAGCGCCAGGATCGGTGCCTGTGAGGGATTGACCTTGCGGTACTGCGGCATGCCGGGCATGCCACTGGGCAACTGCCCGCGTGCAAGATTGATGGCGGCCTGCACTTCACGCGCTGCCTCATCGATGTCGCGGCCGAGTACGAACTTCAGTTCGATCTGGGTCTGGCCCTGGGTGCTGGCCGAGTCGATGCGTGAGATGCCGGGCAGGCTGCCCAGTGCGCGCTCCAGCGGCGTGGCGACGGTGGCTGCCATCGACTCGGGCGAGGCGCCGGGCAGGCTGGCACTGACTTCAATGGCCGGGTAATCGACCTGTGGCAGCGGCGCCACCGGCAACAGGCGCAATGCCAGCAGGCCGGCCAGCACCAGCGCCACCGCCAGCAGGATCGTCGCTACCGGGCGCTGCACGCAGGCCTGCGCCAGGCGCGCGATGGGGGTCACGCGCGCGCCTCGTCAACGGCCACCGGGGACGTCGCACGGCCACGCTGCAGGCGATCAAAGGCCAGGTAGATCACCGGCGTGGTGAACAGGGTCAGTACCTGGCTGACCAGCAGCCCGCCCACCATCACCCAGCCGAGTGGTTGCCGCAGCTCCGCGCCGGAACCACTGGCCAGCATCAGCGGCACTGCGCCGAACAGCGCGGCCAGCGTGGTCATCAGGATCGGCCGGAAACGCAGCAGCGCGGCCTGATGGATCGCCTCGCGCGGTGACATGCCGCGTGTGCGCTGCGCGTCCAGTGCGAAGTCGATCATCATGATCGCGTTCTTCTTCACCAGGCCGATCAGCAGCACGATGCCGATCACCGCGATCAGGTCCAGGCTGCGTCCGCTTACCCACAGTGCCGCCAGCGCACCGACGGTGGCCGAGGGCAGGGTGGAGAGGATGGTGATGGGGTGGATGAAGCTCTCGTAGAGCACGCCCAGCACGATGTACATCACCACCACCGCAGCCAGGATCAGCCACAGTGTGGACGACAGCGAGCTGCTGAAGGCCGCTGCGGCACCCTGCAGGCGAAGTTCGATGCTCTGCGGCAGGTTCACCTGTGCGCGCGCGGCGTGCACAGCCTCCACCGCTTCGCCCAGCGAAGCGCCCGGGGCAAGGTTGAACGACAGCGTGGCCGCCGGGAACTGGCCCACGTGATTGCGTAGCAGTGCGGACGGACCCACCTCTACCCGCGCCACCGCACCCAGCGGCACGGTCTGCCCACTGCTGCTGCGCACACGCAGGCCCGTGATCGCCTCCGGCCCGGGCTGTCGTGAAGGATCGGCCTCCAGCACCACCCGGTACTGGCTGGCCTGGGTGAAGATGGTCGAAATCTGGCGCTGCCCATAGGCGTCGTACAGCGCATCGGCTACTGCTTCCACGCTCACGCCCAGGCGCGCCGCCGCATCGCGGTCGATCGCCACGCGCGCCTGCCGGCCCTGCATCTGCAGATCGCTGGCGACATCGCGCAGTGCAGGTTGCTGGCGTAGCGCCTGCAGCAGCTTCGGGGTCCAGCGTTCCAGTGTTTCAAGATCCGGCGTGGCCAGGGTGAACTGGTACTGGGTGCGGCTGATGCGGTCCTCGATGCCCAGCTCCTGTACCGGCTGCAGGTACAGGGTGATGCCGGGGATCTTCGACACGCGCTGTTGCAGGCGCGCCATCACCACGGCGGCGCCATCGCGGTCGCCGTGCGGTTTCAGCTCGATCAGCAGGCGGCCGGTATTGAGCGTGGCATTGTTGCCGTCCACGCCGATGTAGGACGAGACGCTGGCCACCGCCTCGTCGGCTTCGATGGCCGCCGCCAGCGCCTGCTGGCGCTCGCGCATGGCCTGGAACGAGATCGCCTGCGGCGCTTCGCTGATGCCCTGCACCAGGCCGGCATCCTGCACCGGGAAGAAACCCTTGGGCACGGCGAAGTACAGCGCCACGGTCAGTGCGAGGGTGGCAACGGTGGCCAGCAACATCAGCGGCTGGCGCTGCAGCACCCAGCGCAGCTGGCGGTCGTAGAGGCCGATGACGCGGTCGAAGACATCGGGCGCATGTGCAGTCTTCGCGTGCGGCTTCAGGAACCGCGCGCATAGCATCGGCGTCAGCGTCAGCGAGACCACCAGCGAAATGCCGATGGCTACAGCCAGTGTCACTGCGAACTCATGGAACAGTGCACCCACCAGGTCGGCCATGAACAGCAGCGGGATCAGCACCGCGATCAGCGAAACAGTCAGCGACACCAGGGTGAAGCCGATCTCGGCTGCGCCTTTCAGCGCTGCATCGCGGGGGCTTTCGCCTTCCTCCAGATGGCGGGCGATGTTCTCCAGCATCACGATGGCATCGTCCACCACGAAGCCGGTGGCGATGGTCAGCGCCATCAGCGTGAGGTTGTTGAGCGAATAGCCGGCCAGCAGCATCACCGCGAAGGTGCCGATGAGCGACAGCGGCACCGCGACGCTGGGAATGAGCGTGGCCGGCAGATTGCGCAGGAACACCCAGGTGACCAGCACCACCAGGCCGATGGCCAGTACCAGTTCTTTCTGCACGCCGCGCACCGACGCGCGGATCGATTCGGTGCGGTCGCTCAGTACATTCATCTGCACGCCGGCGGGCAGCGTGGCCTGCAGCTGCGGCAGCAGCGTACGCACCTGCTCGACCACGGCGATCACGTTGGCGCCGGGCTGGCGCTGGATGTTCACCAGCACTGCCGGCGTGGTACCGCTCCACGCAGCCAACTGGCGGTTCTCGGCGCCATCGGTAATGGTGGCTACATCGCCCAGCCGCAGCGGCGCGCCGTCGCGCCAGGCCAGTATCAGGGCACGGTACTCATCCACGCTGCGCATCTGATCGTTGGCATCGAGCATCACCGCGCGGATCGGGCCATCGAAACTGCCCTTGGGCAGGTTGACGTTGGCGGCGGCGATGGCGGTGCGGATGTGGTCCATGCCCAGGTTGTTGGCGGCCAGCGCCGCTGGATTGACCTGGATGCGCACCGCCGGGCGCTGGCCACCGGCCAGGCTGACCAGGCCGACGCCGGGCAACTGCGCCAGGCGCTGGGCGATGCGCGTATCCACCAGATCGTGCACCTGCGGCAGCGACAGGCCTTGCGAGGTCACCGCCAAGGTCAGGATGGGGGTGTCGGCCGGGTTGACCTTGCGGTACACCGGCGGCACCGGCAGGTCCCCGGGCAGGAAGCTGCCCGCCGCGTTGATGGCGGCCTGCACGTCCTGCTCGGCCACACCCAGCGACACCTCCAGCCCGAACTGCAGGGTAATGACCGAGGCGCCACCGGAACTGGTCGACGACAGTTGTTTCAGGCCGGGAATCTGGCCGAGCTGGCGCTCCAGCGGTGCGGTGATGGTGCGTGTGGTCAGTTCGGGGCTGGCACCCGGATACAGCGTGGTGATCTGGATGATCGGGTAATCGACCTGCGGCAGCGCCGCCACCGGCAGCAGGCGATAGGCCAGCACGCCGGACAGCAGCAGCGCCACCATCAGGAGAGTCGTTGCGACCGGGCGCAGGATGAACGAGCGCGAGAGGTTCATGCGCCGGCCTTGGTCGCGGCCTCCTCGGTGATGATCTCCACCGCCGTGCCGTCTTCCAGCCCGTCGATGCCTTCGATCACCACCTTGTCCCCTGCGGCCAGCCCGGAGCGCACGGCCACGCGTCCATCATCGGCTGGACCGAGCACCACGGTGCGGCGTTGTGCCTTGCTGTCCTTGTCGACGATATGCACGTAGTTGCCCTGGCTGCCGAACTGCACGGCGGCATCGGGAATCAGCAGCGCGGGCTGCTCGCCCAGCTGCAGGCGGACGTTGACGAACTGGTTGGGGAACAGCGCCAGATCGTGGTTGTCGAAGTGCGCACGCAGTTTCAACGTGCCGGTGGTGGTATCGATGCGGTTGTCGACGCTGGACAGCGAGCCGCGGGCCAGCTGCCGGCGTTCTTCGCGGTCCCAGGTTTCCACCGCCAGTGCCGGTTGCGCCTGCACGGCATCGAGCAGCGCAGGCAGCTCGGGTTCGGGCACGGTGAACAGCACGCTGATCGGCGCGGTCTGCGCCAGCGTCACCAGGCCTTCGGCATCGCTGGCGCGCACCAGGTTGCCCACGTCCAACCGGCGCAGCCCGACGCGGCCACTGACCGGCGCGGTGATGCGGGTGTACTGCAGCTGCAGGCGCGCTTCATCAACAGACGCCTGATCGCTGAGGCGGCGGCCCTGCAGCTGGCGCACCTTGCTCTGCTGGTCGCTCAGTTCCTGCCCGGACACGTAGTTCTGCTTCTGCAGTTCGCGGTAGCGCTGCAGCTGGCGCTCGGCGTTTTCCAGCTCGGCCAGATTCTGCTGCTGGGTACCCTGCGCCTGTGCCAGCTTCACTTCATACGGGCGCGGGTCGATCTGCGCCAGCAGATCGCCGGCCTTCACCTGCTGGCCTTCCTGGAAATGCAGCCGTAGCAGTTCGCCATCCACGCGGCTGCGTACCACCACGCTGTGCAGCGGGGTGACCGTACCGACCGCCTTCAGGCGCAGCACCAGCGGCTCGGCGCTGGCGCGTGCCACGCGTACCGGCACCGTCTTGCCCGGCGCATCGTCGCTGCTGCCGGCGCCGTTCCGGGGCCACAGCCACCACGCCAGAACGGCGACGAGGGCGATGGCCAGCACCGCCCACAACAGGCGGGCACGACGGAAGCGGGAATTTTCGGCGACAGACATGGGGCATCCTGCGCCCTGCGCGCGCAGGGACATGCGGGCCCGTCGGCGCGTTCACGGCACCACGGGCAGCGGGGAGGGAGTTGTCTGGCGGGGCCGCGGGCGCGGCGTGGCTGGATGCCGTCGCGGCAGCGACGGGGTGACAATGGTAGCCAATCACCCCGGCCAATGCCGCATGACCATGGTCATGCAACGCATTCGGTAGTGCCGGCCGCTGGCCGGCAACCTGCCGGAATCTGCGGGCGCGTGCCGTGTTGCCGGCCAGCGGCCGGCACTACCGTCAAACAATCAATGCACTTCGTCGTGATAGACGAACTTCGGCATTTCCCAGCGGTAGTGGATCGCCAGCAGGCGCAGCGCGAAGCCGCCGCCGAGGCAGCACAGGATCGCGGTGGCGTCGGCCACGCCCCAGTGCAGCAGCAACAGGTAGGCCGCGCCGGTCAGCAGCGCGATGATCGCGTACAGCTCCTTCTGGAAGATCAGCGGCACCTCGTTGCAGAGGATGTCGCGCAGCACGCCGCCGAAGGCGCCGGTCAGCATGCCGGCAATCAGCACGATCGGCATGGCATGGCCGGCCTCACGTGCGATCGAACAGCCGATCAGGGTGAAGGCGATCAGGCCCAGTCCATCGAGCACCAGGAAGGTGCGTCGGAAGTGGTGCATCCAGCGTGCGACCCAGGTGGCGATCAGCGCCGCACACACGGTGAAGCCCAGGTACTCGGGATGCTTCACCCAGCCCAGCGGATAGTGACCGAGCAGGATGTCGCGCAGTGATCCGCCGCCGAGGGCGGTAACGCAGGCGATCATGATCACACCGAACAGGTCCATGCGGCGGCGGCCGGCGGACAGCGCGCCGGTCATGGCTTCGGCGGAAATGGCGATCAGGTAGATGATGGACAGCAGCATGGGACAGGCTCCGGGCGCGGTGGGGCCGGCCATGCGCGTGTACCGCCACTGCCTGCGCAATGACGGGATGACGATGACCGGTGCCGCTCCCGCTGTCCTTTTGCCTGAGAGTTCAGCGGCATGGGCCGCGTGCCCCTTCGGCGGATCGTGCCGGGCAAGCCCGGTGACCTCTCTCCAGCTCGGCGAGTCGAATGCATGGTTGGTGGGATTCCAGCCCACCGGCCTGAGCGATCATGGGAGCCTGCGCCTTCGGCGGGCGCCAGCGCGGCGCCTCTCTCCTGCATTCGGGCGCCAGTATATCCGCTGCAGTGCAACACGGCATAATCCGGCCATGGCCTCGTCCCTGCGCCCGTGGTTCCTGTACCTGCTCGAATGCCGCGATGGCAGCTATTACGCCGGCATCAGCACCGACGTGGACGCGCGTTTCGCTGCCCACCAGGCCGGAAAGGGCGCGCGTTACACCCGGGCGCGGCCGCCGCTGCGCGTACTGGCCGTGCGCGAGTACCCGGACCGGGCCGCCGCCTCGCGCGCCGAATGGCAGCTCAAGCAGCAGCCGCGCGAACGCAAACTGGCCTGGCTGCAGGCACCGGTCCTGTAGATCCACGCCTTGCGTGGATGGAGACGCCGCCCATGCCATGATCGCCACAGCCATGGACATAGGATTGGTCCGATGAAGACCTGCTGGATGCTGCTGTTCACCACCTGCATGACCTTGCCGGCCTGCGCCCAGGCGCCGACCTCGCCGCCACTGCAGCACGGGCAGATCGGAACCGCCGCAGAGCTGGCCGCGCAGCGTGGCCCGGCCACTGCTGACCCCATCCACCTGCGCCGTGACCGGGTGCCGCCCGATCTGGTCGACCTGATTCCGCTGGCCGAAAAATGGGGCATCGGCGATGACCTGCTGCGCGACGAGATGCAGGAACGTGCCACCGACGCGGAAAAGCGCGCGATGGCCGATGCACTGAAGCATCGGCATGCGCGCATCACCGCCTGGCTCGACAGTTTCCCGAAGGGCCAGCCGATGACCGACGAAGCGGCCGCGTTCATGTACATGCAGCTGGGCGTCGACGAAATGGGCCTGATGCAATAGATCCGCGCCACGCGTGGGTAAGTACGCCGCCCATGCCATGATCATCCCGCCCCAGCCTTGGAGACCAGGATGTCCACGCTTGCCATGTTGCTCGCTGTTGCTGGTGCGACAAGCCCCGCCGCCGACCCGGCCACGATCGCGGCCATCAAAGCCACTTGCCACGATTACGTCGACGGCCAGCTGGAGGCCGACCCGCAACGCGTCGCCCGCTCCCTGCACCCGGACCTGGCCAAGCGCGCGGTCCTCGGCGATACACCCGACGAACGACTGGGCCTGCGCCGCATGTCGAAGGAAGAGCTGGTCTCGTTGACGAAGCAGGGCGCGCTGAAGACCCCGAAGGATCAATGGAACCGCCGCTGCACGGTGCTGGACGTGACCGGCAACGCGGCCTCGGTGCGGCTGGAAACCCCGTGGTTCGTCGACTACTTCCACATGGGGCGCTTCGACCAGCGCTGGGTCATCGTCAACGCACTGTGGTATCCGAAGCCGAAGGCGCTGTAGAGCGATGCGTGCCGCCGGCAAAGCATGGATATCCGTCGTCGTACTGGTCGCCGGTATCGCGCTGCTGCCTGGCCTGCTGTACCTGCTCGGGCTGGCGCTGGTGGAAGGCCGGCCGCAGCCGGCGGACCGCGCACCCAGTGGTGTGGCTGCGTGCAGCAGTGAGCAGCGCACGGGATTCCAGCCGATGAATCCATGGAGCTTCATGACGCGGTTCTTCGATCCTGAAGCGTTGAAGAAGGCGACTGATGTCGAGCGCGAAGCGTTCTGGGTTGCACGCCGCCACCTGATGCGGCAGCCAAGGCACGACATGCTGCGCTGGCATCTCAGCAGTACCGTACTGACAATCTGGATCACCCGGCATTGGAGTAGCACGCAGATTGCCGACACCGCGAGGAAGGAGGATTTCTGCCGCACCTGGTCGGAACGGCGGGTGCCGGGCGGCCCGATGAACCGGTAGATCCACGCCATGCGTGGATGGTGTTGACGGGGTCAGAGCCCTTTCCTGCGGAAAGGGATCCGACCGCGCAACAGCCGGCCAGCGGCCGGCACTACCGTCGGGGTCGCCGGTCTGCCTGGTCATCACCGAAGATGATGCGCGCGCTGCGCTGGTAGCTCCAGTACGCCACCGCCCAGTTCAGCAGCACCACGACGCGGTTGCGGAAACCGATCAGGAAGAACACGTGTGCGGCCAGCCAGAACCACCAGGCGAGGACGCCCGAGAGTTGCAGCCTGCCCAGGTGCACGATCGCGGCCATGCGGCCGATGGTGGCCAGGTTGCCGAAGTCTGCGTACTTGAACGGTCCGGGGACTGCCTTGCCATGCAGGCGCGCGCGGATCACCTCGGCCACGTACTTGCCCATCTGCTTGGCGGCGGGTGCCACGCCAGGCACCGGCTTATCGTTGGCCTGGTTCAGCGCGGCCAGATCGCCGGCCACGAACAGTTCCGGGTGGTCAGGCAGGGTGAGGTCCGGCTGCACCTGCACGCGGCCGGCGCGGTCCAGCGGTACATCCAGTGTTCGCGCCAACGGTGAGGCGGCCACGCCGGCGGCCCAGACCACGGTGCGGGCCGGCACGAACTGATCACCGAGCTTGAAACCTTGGCTGTCGATGTCGCTCACCGGGGTACCGGTCAACACTTCCACGCCCAGCTTTTCCAGCTGCCGCCGTGCCTTCAGCGAAAGCACTTCCGGGAACGAAGACAACACGCGCGGGCCGGCTTCGACCAGCCGCACCTTGGCGCTGGCCGGATCGATATGGCGGAACTCGTTGCGCAGCGTATGCCGCGCGATTTCGGCCAGGGTGCCGGCCAGTTCGACACCGGTGGGGCCGCCGCCGACCACGGCGAAGCTCAGCCACGCGGCCTTCTTCGCCGGGTCCGGTTCGGCCTCGGCACGTTCGAACGCCAGCAGCAGCTTGCGGCGCAGCGCGATGGCATCGTCCAGCGTCTTCAGGCCGGGGGCATCATCGGCCCACTGGTCGTTGCCGAAGTAGGCGTGGGTGGCACCCGTGGCCAGCAGCAGAGTGTCGTAGTCCAGCGTGCTGCCATCGGCCATGCGGATCTGCCGGGCCTGCTTGTCGATGGTGACCACTTCGCCGAGGCGCACTTCCACATTGCGCTGGTGGCCAAGGATGTGGCGCAGCGGTGCGGCGATATCCGGGGCGGACAGGCCGGCGGTGGCCACCTGGTAGAGCAGCGGCTGGAACAGATGGTGGTTGCGGCGGTCGACCAGGGTGATGCGTATGCGCTCGCGGGCCAGGGCACGGGTGGCCCAGAGACCGGCAAAACCGCCGCCGACAACAACCAGGTGGGGAACGCGCTCGCGACTCATCGACTCACTCCAGTGGGGGCATGGGGGAAGCGCTTGGCATCTTCGCACGGCAGGCGGTTGTCACGTCAGCGCCCGCGCGGATCGGCGATACTCGGGTTCAGGCAACCGCCCGCGAGGAATCCATGAGCGAACCGGAAAAGCGCATCGCCCTGTTGATCGATGCCGACAACGCGCCGGCCTCGAAGATCGACGAGGTCCTGGCTGAAGTCGCCCGCTACGGCGTGGCCAACGTGCGCCGCGCCTATGGCAACTGGAAGAGCCCACGGTTGAAGGGATGGGAGGCGGTGCTGCACGAGTACGCGATCCGCCCGATCCAGCAGTTCGCCTACAGCAAGGGCAAGAACGCCTCGGACATGGCGATGGTGATCGATGCCATGGACCTGTTGTACGCGCGCAACCTCGATGGTTTTGCCATTGTGTCCAGCGATGCCGATTTCACCCCGATGGTGATGCGCCTGCTGACCGATGGCGTGAAGGTCTATGGCTTCGGTGAAAAGAAAACGCCGGAACCGTTCGTCAACGCCTGCTCGAAGTTCACCTATCTGGAAGCGCTGGGCCAGACCCATGCCAGCGTGCAGGACGTCGAGCAATCATCGAACGAGCAGGCACCGAACGAACCGGTGGCCAATGACGATGCCCGACCGCGCAAGAGCGGCGCGGAAATGCGCAGCGATACGCGGCTGGTGAAGATGCTGCGGCGTGCGGTGTCCTCGGCCGAGGGCGAGGATGGCTGGTCGCACCTGGGCCCGGTCGGCAGCCAGATCGGCAACCAGGCCTCGTTCGACCCGCGCAACTATGGCTACGGCAAGCTCAGTGACCTGCTGGCAGCGATTGGCCTGTTCGAGCTGAAGAAGGACGGCAAGTCCTCCTACGTGCGCGCGCTGCCGAAAAAGAACAGGTAGCTCCGGCTGCTGGCCAAAGAAGAACCGGTAGTGCCGGCCGCTGGCCGGCAAGCCCCAGATGCCCGATTCCACATCCGCCACCCACATACCCACTCCGATCAGGCGTATCGTTGCCGCTCGCATTGCCAGCAAGGAAAACCCGCATGTTGAAGATCTGGGGCCGTCGCAATTCCAGCAACGTCCGCAAGGTGCTGTGGTGTGCCGAGGAGATCGGCCTGCCGTATGAATCCATCGAAGTCGGTGGCAGCCATGGCGGCACGCAGACACCGGAGTACCAGGCGATGAATCCCAACAGCCTGGTGCCGGTGATCGAGGACCATGGCCTGCCGCTGTGGGAATCGAACGCCATCGTGCGCTACCTGAGCGCGCGTTACGCGCTGGGCACGCTGTACGCCGAGGACCCGATGGAACGCGCCCAGGCCGAGAAGTGGATGGACTGGAGCACTTCGCGGATGGCGCCGATCTACAGTGACCTGATCTGGGGCATCATGCGCACCGCCCCGGCTGACCGCGACGAAGCGCGGATCAATGCCGCCATCGTGCGCGCCGGCGACTACCTGGCGATGGCCGACGCCACGTTGGCCAAACAGCCGTGGCTGTCGGGCGAGACGTTCGCGATGGGTGACATCCCGCTGGGCTCGCTGATCTATGCCTGGTTCGAACTGCCGATCCAGCGCCCGGAACTGCCACACCTGGCCGACTGGTACGCCCGCCTGCGCGAGCGGCCGGCCTACCAGCGCGGCGTGATGTCGCCGCTGACGTAAGCGAAGGCGTTCGGGGTCAGAGCCCTTTTCTGCGAAAAGGGATCCGACCCCAGGCCATCGGGGTCGGCCCCCCCGGCGGGTTCTGCGCGTGCCCTTAATACAGGTCCGTCGGATCCACATCCAGCGACCAGCGCACCTTGCGTGCTTCCGGCAGCGCGTACAACTGCGGCACCAAGTGCGAAAGCACACCGTGCAACGGCGGCCGCTGCAGCGCAGACAGCAGCAGCTGGGTGCGCTGGTAGCCGGCGCGGCGCGGCATCGGCGCCGGCATCGGCCCGTAGGCCTCGACCACGTTCTGTTCGCCCAGCAATTGCCGCGCGGCCAGCAGGAAGGCATTGGCATGCTCGATCTGCTGGGCTTCGGCACGCATCAACGCCAGGTGCGCGAACGGAGGGAATCCGGCGGCCTCGCGCTGGTTCAATTCGGCCTGCGCGAATGGGTGGTAGCCGCCGCTCACCAGCGTTTCCAGCAACGGATGCCCGGGATGGTGGGTCTGCAGCCAGACCTCGCCGGGATCGCGTGCACGGCCGGCGCGGCCAGCGACCTGGATCAGCTGCTGTGCCAGTTTTTCACTGGCACGGAAGTCGGCCGAGAACAGCCCTTCGTCGATGCCCACCACCACCACCAGGGTCAGCTTGGGCAGGTCGTGGCCCTTGGCCAGGATCTGCGTGCCGACCAGGATGCCGGGCTGGTCGCCCAGTTTCGCCAGCTGATGTTCCAGCGCGTCACGTCGCGAGGTGGTGCCGCGGTCGATGCGCACCACCGGAAAATCGGCGAAGGCCGCGGTGAGGTGCTCTTCCAGGCGTTCGGTGCCGATACCCTGCGGCTGCAGCGCCAGGCTGCCACAGGCCGGGCAGGCCAGCGGTGCCGGCTGCCGCGCACCGCAGTGGTGGCACTGCAGGCGACGGCCGCCACCATGCACGGTCATCGGTGCATCGCAGCGGTTGCAGGGGGCGGTCCAGCCGCAGTCATGGCACAGCAGCACCGGCGCGTAGCCGCGACGGTTCTTGAACACCAGCACCTGCTGGCCACGCTGCAGGTGTTCGCCGATTCCGGCCAGCACATCGGACGAGAGGCCGTCATGCAACGGCCGTTTGCGTACATCCAGGATTCGCACGCGCGGTGGCCGTGCATCGCCGGCACGCTGCTTCAGGCGCAGGTGGGTGTAGCGCCCGGCATAGGCGTTGTGCAGGGTTTCCAGCGAGGGCGTGGCGCTGCCCAGCAGCACCGGGATGCCGAGTGCCTTGGCGCGCACCAGAGCGAAATCGCGCGCGTGATAGCGGATGCCGTCCTGCTGCTTGTAGCTGCCGTCGTGTTCCTCGTCGACGATCAGCAGGCCGGCTTGCGGCAATGGCGTGAACACCGCCGAGCGGGTGCCGACAATGACGCGTGCTTCACCGCGTGATGCGGCCGCCCAGACGCGTGCGCGCTCGTTGTCGTTCAAGCCCGAATGCAGCGCGTGCACGGCGATGCCGAGGCGGCCGCGGAAGCGTGCCAGGGTCTGCGGAGTCAGGCCGATTTCCGGCACCAGCACCAGCGCCTGCCTGCCCTGTGCCAGGCAATGGATGATCGCCTGCAGGTAGACCTCGGTCTTGCCGCTGCCGGTCACGCCATCCAGCAGGAACGGCTGGAAACCCTCGGCGGCGTTGATCGCGGCCACGGCCTCGGCCTGGTCCGGGTTGAGGGTAGGGCCGGGCAGCGGCTGCGCGTGCTGCGGGGCCACACTCAGGGCGACGCGCTCGGCCAGCTCACGCTTGGCCAGGCTGCGCGCGGCGGTGCGCCAGTCCTGCATGCGTTCACCCAGCACGTCCTCATCCACGATGACTTCTGCCAGAAGTTCGGCCAGTTGCCGCGGGCGGCTGCCGGCGCGCAGCTTATCGCGCTGGGCGCGGCCTTCTGCGGTCAGCTGCCAGCCCCAGTGATGGGTGTCGGGCAGGGCTTCACCGTGGCGCAGCGGGCCGGGCAGTGCGGTGCTCAGCACCTCGCCCAGCGGCGCATGGGTATAGCGCGACAGCCATTGCAGGCTCTGCCACAGCTCGCCCTGCAGCAGCGGCTGCGGGTCGCACCACGCCAGCGCCTGGCGCAGGCCCTGACCGTCATCGGTCTGGCCATGGCCGACTACCACGCCAACCAGCTCGCGGTTGCCGAACGGCACCTTCAGGCGGCAGCCAACCGCCACCGCGGGAGCCTCGCCCTCCGGCGACAGGTAGTCGAACAGGCGGGGCAACGGGACGGGCAGGGCGACCTGCAGGGTCGGAATCGGTGAAAGCATCGGGGCAGTGTAACGGGCCATGCGCACGCGGATGGCAGGCGCGAGGGCGGCCGGGCGACGCCCGTTGAATCATAAATGTCACCTAAATATCGGTGTCCATTGGAGATTCAGTCTTATCCACATGTTCTGTGGATAAGACTGTGCGTTAACGGTCGGCGGGCGCGCAGGAGGCCGATGGCGACGGCCTCACGCTTGGGTTGGTCAAAAAATCGCCACACTTCAAAATCAATCAAAATCAATAACTTAAGTGTGAAACATTGCTGAAACAGAGTGAATTCAGCTGGATGCCGCAGTTTCCCGTGCGAGGGCCGTGGTGCTGTGCACAACCTGCAGCACGAAGTACCTGCGGGCGCAAGTCCTGCCGGGCGTCGATGGCCTGCCGCTATCATGCCGGCAGACCTTTGGAGTGACCGATGACGGCTGTGCCCGCCCCTGTTTCCTCGACCGCGGCCGGCGCGCTGTCGGCGTTCCTGCGTGGCGTCGAACGCCGTGCCCTGGTGGTGGCTGAACTGCAGTGCGGCGAAGCCGCCCGTGCCGAACAGACCCTGGTGGCGGTGATGCGCGCCTTTGCCGCCGTCGCCAGCGACCTGCCGATGGCGCAGTGGCCGACCCGCTTCTGGACCCTGCTGGGCCAGCGCCAGGCGCTGCGCGAACCGCTGGGCGGACAGTGGGCGCCACCGTTGGCCGCGCTGGGCGAGATGGGGCCGCTGCCGCGGCTGGCGCTGTTGCTGCGGGTGGGCGGCAGCCTGGAGGAGGGCATTGCCATGCGCGTGCTCGACCAGGACGAGGCCGGTTACCAGCAGTTGCTGGCCGATGCCTGTCCGCGCGATGCCCACGGCCAGCCCGATGCCTCGGCCTGGCGGCAGTTGGCCGAGCAGGTACAGCTGCGCATCCGCGACCTGCCGGCCAAGCGCCTGCAGCAGCTGCAACAACCGGCCGCACCGGCCACCAACAATGAAGCTCCTGCCTCCAGCTGGCGCGCACCGCAGCGGGATGAGCGTGCCGCCACCAATGGCAAGCGCCGCCGTGCGAACGCCAAGCCGCGTTGGCGCGGTCCGCTGATCCTGCTGCTGACCGTGGCGGTGCTGCTGGCCGCCGCGCTGGGCTGGCGCCATTGGCAGGGCCGTGCGCTCGGTAGCGATGCACCGCTGCCGGAAGGCGTGGTGGGCGATGCCGGTCCGGTCACGGTGGAGGCGTTGCCGCCGAGCAAAGTCAACGCCGCGCCGGATGCGACCCCGGCCCAGGCTGCCGACGACGCCACGATGCTGGCCGACCGCGACTATCCGCTGGTGGCCGATGCCGACCTGTATGCGTGGACGGCCGCTGGCGGCCCGCTGCCGGTGGACGAATCGCAATCCAAGCCGAGCCGGCCGGAGCCGGCCAGCGCCACGCTGGAAACCGCTGCTGCCGATGAATAAGACCGTGTTCGCCAGCCTGCTGCTGGCCCTGCCGCTGTCGCTGTCGGCCACGCCGCAGACCGTCAACGTGCCGCTGCCACCGCCGTCGCCCGGGATTCCGACGGTGGCGCCGACGCCCGCCGCGGCACCGCCGGCGTTTGCCCACCTGGATGCCCAGCAGCAGCGCCAGCGCCGTGCCGACTACGAGGCGTGGCGGGCGTTGCCGGAAGGTGAGCGTGAGCGTATCCGCCAGGCTGCAGCGCGTTTCAGTGCGCTGCCGGCCGATCAGCAGCAGCGCCTGCGCCAGCAGTTCCAGGCGCAGGACCAGGCATTCCGCGAAGGCTGGCGGCTGGGCCCGCAGCTGGGCCTGGAATTCCCCAAGCTGCATGGTCTGTTTGGCTTCGTGCCGCCGGAACAGCGCGAGGCCGCGCTGGCCGTGCTGCGCCAGCTCAGCCCGGCGCAGCTGGCCCAGCTGACCCTGGTCGCGCAGCGCACGCCGCCGCAGGAACGCGACGCGGTGCGCAGCGCCTTCCTCGCCGTGCCCGCCGCCGAGCGCGACAGCTGGCTCAAGCGCCAGGCCGGGCAGTAGAAAGAAAAGGGACGGAGGGGATTAAGTCGTATTCGGCACAGTCGGGCTTGAAACGACTTAATTCCCTCCGTCCCCTTTTTCTGTTCGTAACGCGATCGCAACGCGTGATGCCGGGGGCTGCTGAAACCCAGCATTCACGCCATGTCATGGGAATGCGCGCGCTGCGCGCGTAAGATGACCGGCCGCAACCCGGTGCCTGTGCCCTTCGCGCGCAACCGCAGTTCGCGTCAAGCACCTTATGTCTACTGCAACCTCCACGCCGCGCTTCAGCAAGGAAGTCGGCGCCACCGGTCTGCTCGCCCTGCCGCTTGTGCTCGGGCATGTCTCCACCGGTCTGATCTCCTTCGTCGACAACGTCATTGCCGGCCACCACGCCACAGCGACCCTGGCCGCGGTGACCATCGGCACGGCGCTCTTGTGGCTGCCGATGTTGATCCCGATCGGTACCCTGATCTCGCTCACCGCCTCGGTGTCGCAGCTGCATGGCGCTGGCCGTGAACGCGAGATCGGCCCGCTGTTCCGCCAGGCGCTGTGGTTGGCGCTGGGCCTGGGCCTGATCATGTTCACCTTCCTCACCGTAGTGCCGCCGTTGCTGCCTGCGTTCGGCATCGCGCCGGACATCGTGCCGGGGGCGACCGCGTTCCTGCATGCGGTGCGCTGGGGTGGCCCGGCACTGACCCTGTACTTCTGCATGCGCTACCTCAGCGAGGGCATGCACTGGACCCTGCCGACCATGCTGATCGGCTTCGGCGGCCTGCTGGTGCTGGCACCAATGGGTTACGTGCTGGCCAACGGCAAGCTCGGCTTCCCGGAAATGGGTGCCGAAGGCCTCGGCATCGCCTCGGCGGTGATGATGTGGCTGCAGGCGATCGCCTTCGCCACCTACCTGTGGTTCACCAAGCGCTTCGCCCATCTGCAGCTGTTCTCGCACTTCGAAGGCCCGCGCTGGCCGGCGATCTGGGACCTGCTGCGCACCGGCCTGCCGATCGGCATCACCGTGCTGATGGAGGGCGGCCTGTTCATCGTTACCGCGCTGCTGATCGGCCGCCTCGGTGCCAATGAAGCGGCCGCGCACCAGATCGCGATCAACGTCGCCCAGCTGTGCTTCATGATCCCGATGGGCGTGGCCGAGGCCACCACCGTGCGCGTCGGCCATGCGGTCGGCCGTGGCGATGGCTTCGGCGTGCGCCGTGCGGCCTGGGCCGGCTACGCGATCATCATGGGCACGCAGACCCTGTCGGCGGCGGTGCTGCTGTTCGGCCATGACGCCATCGTCGGTGTCTACACCAACGACCTGGCAGTGGCCGGGCTGGCCTCGACCCTGCTGCTGTACGCGGCCACCTTCCAGTTCCCGGATGGCATCCAGGTGCTGTCGGCGGGCGCGTTGCGCGGCCTGAAGGACACCCGCGTGCCGATGTTCATCGCCATGTTCGCGTACTGGGGCCTGGGCATGCCGCTCGGCGCCGGGCTCGGCCTGGGCCTGGGCATGGGCCCGCAGGGCATGTGGATCGGCCTGATCGTCGGCCTCACCGCCGCCGCCATCCTGATGGGCTGGCGCCTGCGCCGCAGCAGCCTGCGCATCGGGCAGTCCAGCCTGTCCTGATCCGTCCCGCCCGCCCCGGCGACCCGTGGCGGGCGATCCCCTGACTTGTGTCCGATGCCGCATCACGCGGCACCGGCTATGCTGGCAGTACGGCAAGAAGCCTTCCGGAGCGTTCCATGAATCAACCCGTGCCCCCGCTGCCCCCGGCGCGTCGCAACCCCGTCGCCAGTTTCTTCATCGGGCTGTGGGACGTCATGAATTTCACCCGCCGGTTGATCCTCAACCTGGTGTTCTTCGGCCTGCTGTTCCTGCTGCTGGTGATGTTCGTCATCGCCGCCGGCATGGGTGCCGGTGCCAGCAAATCGCTGCAGGACCGCACCACCCTGGTGATCGCGCCGGAAGGCCGCCTGGTCGAGCAGTTCAGCGCTGACCCGGTCAGCCGCGCACTGGCCAAAGCGGTGGGCGACAACGGTGCCGAAGAGATCCAGCTGCGTGACCTGCTGCGGGTGATCGAGTCGGCCAAGGAAGACAAGAAGATCGAGCGCGTGGTGCTGGAGCTGGACAAGCTGCAGCCGTCGGGCTTCGCGTCGCTGCGTGAAGTGGCCGCTGCGCTGCAGGACCTGCGTGCATCCGGCAAGCAGCTGGTGGCTTACAGCGAGAGCATGGGCCAGGCGCAGTACCTGCTGGCCGCGCAGGCCGATGAGGTCTACCTGGACCCGATGGGGTCGGTGGTGCTCGAGGGCCTGGGCCGCTACCGCCAGTACTTCCGCACCGGCCTGCAGGACAAGCTGGGCGTGGACGTGCACCTGTTCAAGGTGGGCGAGTACAAGTCCGCCGCCGAGCCGTACGTGCTCGACGCCGCTTCGCCGGCATCCAAGGAAGCCGATCTGTTCTGGATGAACGACGTGTGGCAGCGCTACCTGGGCGACATCGCCAAGGCCCGCCGCCTGGATCCGGCACAGCTGGCCGCCGGCATCGACACGCTGCCGGAAGGCATCTCCGCCGCCGGTGGCGACCTGGCCAAGTTCGCCCTGCAGCAGAAGCTGGTGACGTCGCTGAAGACCCGCGAGGAGTTCGAGGATCTGATGATCGAGCGCGGCGTGGCTGACGACGATGCCGACGGTGGTTTCCGCAACGTCGACTTCGGCAGCTACCTGGGCCAGCTCGATGCGCGCCGCAACCCGGTGGACTCGCGTCCGCAGGTGGCGGTGGTGGTGGCCGCCGGCGAGATCAGCGGTGGCGACCTGCCGGCCGGCCGCATCGGTGGCGAGTCGACCTCGGCACTGCTGCGTGCCGCGCGTGACGATGAGAACGTGAAGTCCGTGGTGCTGCGCGTCAATTCGCCGGGTGGTGAGGTGTTCGCCTCCGAGCAGATCCGTCGCGAAGTGGTGGCCCTGCAGGCTGCCGGCAAGCCGGTGGTGGTGTCGATGGGCGACCTGGCCGCCTCCGGTGGTTACTGGATCAGCATGAATGCCGACCGCATCTACGCCGATCCGTCGACCATCACCGGTTCGATCGGCATCTTCGGCATGGTGCCGAACTTCAGCCGCGCGCTGGACAAGATCGGCGTGCACACCGACGGCGTCGGCACGACCCGCTTCGCCGGTGCCTTCGACGTCACCCGCCCGATGGACCCGGCGGTGGGCCAGGTCATCCAGTCGGTGATCAACAAGGGTTACGCCGACTTCACCGGTCGCGTTGCTGACGCCCGCAAGAAGCCGGTCGAGGCGGTCGACGAAGTGGCCCGTGGCCGCGTGTGGAGCGGTGCGCAGGCCAAGGAACGTGGCCTGGTCGACGCCTTCGGTGGCCTGAAGGATGCGGTGGCCGATGCCGCCAGCCGTGCCAAGCTGGGCAAGGCCGATGCCTATCGCGTACGTTACATCGAGAAGGCGGCAACGCCGTTCGCGCAGTTCGTCAGCGGCTTCGCTGGCAGCCGTGCCGGTGCCTGGATGCTGTCCGACTCGGGCATGGCGCGGATGATGCTGGCGCGTGCGATGCCGGAAGTGGATACGCAGCTGCGCTTCGTCGAGAACGCGGCCCGCGACAAGGGCAACGGCGCGCCGGTGAAGGCACTGGCGTACTGCTTCTGCGGGTTCTGATCGGAAGTCCATCCACGCATGGCGTGGATCGACTGAGTACGCCCGGCCCCGGCCGGGCGTTCTCGTTCATGGGGTCGGATCCCTTTGCTCCGCAAAGGGCTCTGACCCCACAGGTCATTGCGTCGCGTCGGCCTCGGCCTTCTGCTCGCGTGCTGCAGCATCCTCCACGGCCTTCTGCGCGCTCTTGGCGCGGTCCAGCGGCTCATGCATCGCACGGGTCATTGCCTGCGGAGCCGGTGGCTTCTCCGGGTTGGGCGTCGGCGGCCGTTGGCACGCCGCCAGCAGCACGGCGGCCAGCAGGGACGTGGACACGATCAGGATGCGCATGGCGGCTCTCCGCAGTGGGCGTGCGTGCAGTGTCGCATTCCGGGCAGGGAGCTGCCGTGAGCGCGTATCCTTGCCGCATCGAAACACAGCGGGCGCGGCCCCGGAGGACACATGACCCAGCAACGGTGGCGCCTGGACGGCCAGACCGCCCTGATCACCGGCGCCAGCGCCGGAATCGGCCTTGCGATCGCGCATGAACTGGCTGGCTTCGGTGCCGACCTGATGATCGTCGGGCGCGATATCGACATGCTGGAGACCGCGCGCGACGAGCTGCTGGACGTGTATCCACAGATGCAGGTGCACGCGCTGGCCGCGGATGTTTCCGATGACGAGGACCGCCGGCAGATCCTGGACTGGGTGGAAGACCACAGCGATGGCTTGCACATCCTGGTCAACAACGCCGGCGGCAACGTCAGCAAAGCGGCCACCGAGTATTCCGAGGACGAGTGGCGCAACATCTTCGAGACCAACCTGTTCTCGGCATTTGAACTGTCGCGCTACGCGCACCCGCTGCTGGCACGCCATGCCTCGTCATCCATCGTCAACGTCGGCAGCGTGTCCGGCCTGACCCATGTGCGCAGCGGCGTGGTCTACGGCATGAGCAAGGCGGCGATGCACCAGATGACCCGCAACCTGGCCGTCGAGTGGGCCGAGGATGGCATCCGGGTCAATGCGGTGGCGCCCTGGTACATCCGCACGCGGCGTACGTCCGGCCCGCTGTCGGACCCGGATTACTACGAGGAAGTGATCAACCGTACGCCGATGCGCCGCATCGGGGAGCCGGAGGAAGTGGCTGCGGCCGTGGGCTTCCTGTGCCTGCCGGCCGCCAGCTATGTCACCGGCGAGTGCATCGCGGTGGATGGTGGTTTCCTGCGCTACGGGTTCTGATCATGAGGTGGTAGTGCCGGCCGCTGGCCGGCAAATGCAATCATCTGAAGATCCTGTGGTTGCCGGCCAGCGCCCGGCACTACCGGGTGGCCGTCACCCCGGCACAGGACAGTTGCTGGCCTCCAGCACGCCCTGCAGCCGCTCGCGCTCGCTGCGTGCACCGTCGCGGTTCTCCGGTGCGGCGAAACGCTCGCGGCCTCGCGCATCGCGGAAGCGCTGCTGCCAGCCACCGCAACGCTGCGCTTCAGGCAGTTCCTCGCAGCGGTCGCGTACCACTTCGCAGCTGGCTGCATTCTCCGGCGTGACCCCGCCAAGACCCTGCACCGTCAACAGTTCGCAACGCCCGGGTGAAGCCTCATATTCATGCAGGTAGCCACTCCCCTGGTTGTCGTTGCACTGGAAGATCGATGGCGGTGGTGGTTTGGATGACGCGTCCTTGGCGGCCTGGGCATCGGCATCGCGGCGCAAGGTGGCGCTGTCGAGAATCAGGTCGCCGCCTTCGCGTTCGACCATGCCCGCTTCCATGATCGTGCGCCCTTCGTCGGCGCGCCGCGGGGCTGCTGTGGCCTCAGGCGCCGCGATGGGGTCGGACGCTGCGAGCGTGGGCGCTTCGATGAGGGCCGGTGCAGGTGCAGGGGACGCTGCAACCGTCGCCGGTTGCGTGCTGGACGGATCGGGCACGCGCAGCACCTGCTGTTTGCTGCCGGCGGGGCAGGGGGTGCGTTGCAGGGTAGGGACGTCACTGCTGCCGGAAGTGCAACGGTAGATCACGCCCTCTTCGGCCAGTGCGCTGCCGGGCAGCAGCACCAGGGCCAGCCAGATCACTCTTTTCATGCACACAGCGTACAGGCTGCGAAGGTGGTTGGCGCTCAGCGCTGGCAGTCGCGCGACACGCGTGCGTCGATGCCGCGCTGTTCGTTGCTGATGGCCGTACGCTCGCTCTGCAGCGCGCTGTTGTAGCGGTGGTCCAGTTCCCAGCGGCGGTCACGCAGGCGCGCGCAGACTTCCTGCGGTGGCAGCGCATGGCAGCTGTCGCGCACCAGGACGCTGCCGGCCGGAACCTGTACCCCCATGCCCACCGAGGGCGGACGATAACCCGCGCCTTCACCGATGGGGGTCCCGACCGGTGTACCGAAGGCCGGGCGCGGTCCGGGATAGGCCGGGCCACGATGCCCATGCGGCAGCCAGACACTGGTCCACAACGGGACCCAGCGCGGATTGCCGTCGTTGTTGTCGCTGGTATAGCGCCGGCCATCCTCGGCCACGCACTCGTACATCGGCTGCGGCGGCTGGATGTAGACGTGGCGTACTTCGCGCTCGCGGATGACCGGGGTTTCGCTGGGCGGCAATGGCGTGGCGTCACTGCGCACCACACGCGGCGCAGGATCGCGCGGACGCTGCAGGTCGCGCACTTCCTGGCGGCCGCTGTTGCAGGGCGTGTCCTGCAGCGCCACGGCACCGTTGCTGGCCACGCAGCGGTATACGCGCACGTCCTCGGCGGCCGGTGCCGTCCAAGGCAGCAGCAGGCTCAGGCCCAAGGTGGCACGCAGCAGGTTCATGGCGGCAGGGTGCGCGATTGTCGGTGGCTGTGCAATCGCCGGCTCAGGAGCGCAGCACGTTGCCGCTGAGCGCGTCGCGGATCGGCGTCGGCTGGGCCAGGCCGCCGGTCTCGCCATCGAGGATGCCGTCGAGCAGGCGCAACAGGCGTGGGTCGAGTTCCTCGCGGCTGCGTGCCGGTGGTTCGCCGGCCAGGTTGGCGCTGGTGGACACCAGCGGGCCACCCCAGGCGCGGCATAGCGCGGCCACCAGCGGGTGGGCACTGATGCGCACGGCAATGCCGCTGTGCTCGCCGGTAATCCACGGTTGGGCGCGTGGGCCGGCAGGCAGGATCCAGGTGTTGGCGCCGGGCCAGCTGGCCAGCACCGCGCGCTGGCGGGCATCGGGCAATGCCTGCAGGCGCACCCAGCCTTCCAGCTGCGCCAGCTCGGCGGCGACCAGGATCATGCCTTTCTCGATCGGGCGCTGCTTCAGCCGCAGCACCATGTGCACGGCGGCTTCGTGCGAGGGATCGCAGCCCAGGCCCCAGACCGCTTCGGTCGGATAGGCAATCACGCCGCCTGCGCGGAGCGAGGCGACAGCGGAGTCCAGGGTGAGTTCTTTCATGGCGGCGACCGGCCCGGCGTGGGCCTACATTATCCCCCCGCTGCGTGCAGATGGGGTGGAACCAGGCACCCTGGTAGTGCCGGCCGCTGGCCGGCATCTGATGCTTCTGGGGGTTGCCGGCCAGCGGCCGGCACTATCCCTCATCCACGCAGGGCGTGGATCTACTTCGCGGCCTTCTTGACGGCCTTCTTGGCTGGCGCCTTCTTCGCGGCAGCCTTCTTCACCGTTTTCTTGGCAGGGGCCTTCTTGGCGGCGGCCTTCTTCGGTGCCGCCTCCTTCTTCACCGCCGCCTTCTTCGCAGGTGCCTTCTTGGCCGCGGCCTTCTTGCCGAAGCCCTTGCGCACCGGCTTGCCGGTTTCTTCCATCAGCTGCTGTACTTCGGCCAGGGTCAGCGACGCCGGTTCGCGATCCTTGGGGATCTTGCCGTTCATCCTGCCGTCGCTGATGTACGGGCCGAAGCGGCCGTTCAGCACCTGGATGTCGCTGCCCTCGAACTCCTTGATGATCCGGTTGCGCGCGATCTCTTCCTTCTCTTCGATCAGGAACACGGCGCGGGCCAGGTCGATGGTGTACGGGTCATCTTCCTTCTTCAGCGAGGCATAGGTGCTGCCGCGCTTGGCGAACGGGCCGAAACGACCGATGCCGACGCTGACGTCTTCGCCCTTGTCCTCACCCAGGGCACGCGGCATCAGGAACAGCTCCAGCGCGTCTTCCAGGGTGATGGTGTGCATCGACTGGCCCGGACGAAGCGAGGCGAACTTGGGCTTCTCCTCGGCGTCCTCGGCGGTGCTGCCGATGGCCGCGTACGGTCCGAAACGGCCCAGGCGCACGCTGACCGGCTTGCCGGTCTTCGGGTCGGTGCCCAGTTCGCGGGCACCGCTGGCCTCGGCGCGATCGACCGATTCCTTCTTGTCTTCGACCAGTTCCTTGAACGGTTCCCAGAAGCGCGACATCAGCGGGATCCACTCTTCCTCGCCGCGCGAGACGGCGTCGAGCTCGTCCTCAAGCTTGGCGGTGAAATCGTAGTCCACGTACCGGGTGAAGTGGCTGGACAGGAACTTGGACACCGCGCGGCCGACATCGGACGGGCGGAAGCTGCGGCCTTCCATTTCCACGTACTTGCGGAACAGCAGGGTCTGGATGATCGAGGCGTAGGTGGAAGGACGGCCGATGCCGTACTCTTCCAGCGCCTTCACCAGCGCTGCTTCGGTGAAGCGCGGCGGCGGCTGGGTGAAATGCTGGTCGGCGACGATGCGTTCGAGCGGAATGCGGTCGCCGGGCTTCATCGCCGGCAACTTGCGGCCTTCGTCCTCGTCCTCGGCGCTCTTGTTGTCCTTGCCTTCTTCGTACACGGCCAGGAAGCCGGGCACCACCACGGTGGTGCCGCTGGCGCGGAACACGTGGTCGCTACCGGCCGACAGATCGACGCTGACGGTGTTGAGCGTGGCCGGGATCATCTGGCAGGCCACTGCACGCTTCCAGATCAGTTCGTACAGCTTGCGCTCGTCATCGGTCAGGTAGCGCGAGACCTGCGCAGGGGTGCGCAGTGCCGAGGTCGGGCGCACCGCTTCGTGCGCTTCCTGGGCGTTCTTCGACTTGGTCTGGTAGGTGTTGGGCTGGTCCGGCAGCGAGGCGATGCCATAGTCACGGGCGATCACGTCGCGGATCTCGGCCAGTGCATCCTGCGACAGGTTCACCGAGTCGGTACGCATGTACGAGATCAGGCCGACGGTGCCTTCGTCGCCGATGGCCACGCCTTCGTACAGCTTCTGCGCCACCTGCATGGTCTTGCGGGTGGTGAAGCCGAGCTTGCGCGAGGCTTCCTGCTGCAGCGTGGAGGTGGTGAACGGCGGTGCCGGGCGACGCTTGCGCTCCTTGCTGGCCACGTCGGTGACGTGCAGCGCACCCTGCGCGGCCTGCTGGATGCGCAGGCGGGCCGCCTCGGCGGTGTCGCCATCGGTGACGGTGAACTGCTCGAACTTCTGCCCGTCCAGCTTGATCAGCTTGGCGTTGAAGTGCTGCGAGGGATGCGCGCACTCGGCGGCGATCGACCAGTACTCGCGGGCGATGAAGGCTTCGATCTCCTCCTCGCGCTCGACGATCATGCGCAGCGCCGGGCTCTGCACGCGGCCGGCGGACAATCCGCGCTGTACCTTGCGCCACAGCACCGGGGACAGGTTGAAACCGACCAGGTAGTCCAGCGCGCGGCGCGCCTGCTGGGCATCGACCAGGTCGCTGGCGATGGCGCGCGGCTGGCTGATCGCTTCCTTGATGGCGCGCGGGGTGATCTCGGTGAAGACCACGCGCTGCATCGGCTTGTCCTTGACCAGCCCGCGTTCCTTCAGGATCTCGGCGATGTGCCAGCTGATCGCCTCACCCTCGCGATCCGGGTCGGTCGCCAGCAGGATGTCGTCGGCGCTCTTTGCGGCCTTGGCGATCGCATCGACATGCTTCTCGTTCTTGTCGATCACGTCGTAGTGCATGGCGAACCCGTTGTCCGGGTCGACTGCGCCTTCCTTCGGAATCAGGTCACGCACATGCCCATACGAGGCCAGGACGGTGTAGTCCTTGCCGAGGTATTTGTTGATCGTCTTGGCCTTGGCCGGCGATTCGACGATGAGCAGGTGCTTGGGCATGTCGGGAAAGGTCTGTGGGCGGACCGGGGGAAGGGGCCGCTAGGGTGGAGCAAACGGCCGCATTAGTGAAGCGGCCACGGGCAAATCCATAAACTGAACGCCCGGTAGTGTGCCGGGCGTTCAGGTTTCACCTTATTAGAGGAATCACGCCCGGCCAGCCCATGTCAAGCAGCGAGGCGTGAGGATGGTCGTTCATGAGGCCATCTTGGCGATGAAGCCGACCGCGGCCACCAGCAGGACCAGGCCCGCCAGCGACAGCAGGGCGGTCAGGACCAGGACCAGGATGGTGACCGTGCCCAGTTCCCGACGCTGCAGCTGCGGCTGGTCGGTATAGGCCCAGCGGTCGACCACCAGGGTGTCGCAGATCATGTCGTGCAGGCCCTGCTTGCGCTCGGTGAACGCTGCCATCAGGAAGCCGATGCCGAGGGTGAAGCTGCTCAGCAGCATGGCCCAGTAGCGACCGAAGGCGCGGGCCTTGGTCAGGCGCTCGCCGTTGCCGCGCACGACCTTGATGCCGACCGCCATCTTGCCCAGCGTGGCACCGCCCCGCGAGGCATGGAACCAGGTGTAGTAGGCCATGCCGATGCCGAGGTTGATCAACGCACTGGCCAGCTGCGCGACGATTTCGATGGACGATTCGCCACTGCCGACCGCACCCATGCTGGCGCCGAGGACCACGCCGAGGATGGCACCGATGATGCTGCCCGGGATGACCAGCACGAAGTAGTCGATCATGTAGGCCGCTACGCGCTTCCAGAAACCGGCGTAGATCACTTCGCCGCCCATCACTGGCTGTACATGGCCGGCGGTACCGGCGGCGGCCGGCGCGTTGTACGGCGAGCTGCTGATGGCGCCGGTGCCGGGCAGCGGCGCGGTGCCGTTGTCGATGGCGGCATAGTCGCCGCGCAGGTCGAAACCGCCACTGCCGGTGGCAGTGCTGGCATCGGCCAGCGTCTGCAGTCCGAGCTCGTCGACCACCTGGCGCAGCGCGGCCCACTGTGCCATGCCCTCATGCCAGACCAGAGTGTCCAGGTTCAGTTGGCCGCGCTGGAAGCGCTGGCGGATCTCCTGGACCGGCAGAGGGCCCTGGCGTTGCTGTCCTTCGGCGTAATACCACTCAGTCATTGCATGTTCCCTGTTGGGTCGTCCTTGGAGGGGCTGGCGTGCGTGCGGCTCAACCGCGGCACGACGGCGGCAGGTACTTGTCGTCGCTTTCGCCGGTGCATTCCCAGCGGCCGCTGTCGCGGTCGTATTCCAGCCACAGCAGGTCGCCGTCGATGCTCTTGCCGGGCACGGCCAGGGTGGCTTCGATACCGCAATGGCCGTTGTTGAAGCGGCCGATGTTCACCGCCGACAGGCCGGCATGGGCGAAGTCGCCAGGTGCCGGGAAGCCGGCGTCGTTGGCGCCCGGGCAACGACCTTCGTCATCGGCGAAATGCTGGACCTGGTCCTTCAGCGGTTGCAGCACGGTCACCGCGCCAGCGACCTTGGCACGCAGGGTGTAGTCGTTGTAGGCCGGCAGGGCGATCGCGGCAAGGATCGCAATGATCGGCACAAGGACCAGCAGCAGGCCGCCGCCGATGATGGCGGTGAGCGCGCAGCCGGAGAGTTTCTTTTTCGGAGGCGGCAGGGCCGTCGTCGCCGTGCTGGTGGCATAGGGTGTGGACGGCGGCAGCACGGGCGGCTGCGGCGGAGGTGGCGCTGTCGCCTCCGCTTCCGGCTCGGGTTCGGCGGCGGCCGCAGCGACATCCAGTGCCGGTACGATCAGGCCGAGTTCGTCGACGACCGTGCGCAACGGCTGCCATTGCGGCAGCCCGTCGCGCCAGACCAGGGTGTCCAGGGAGATCTGGTTGTTGCGGAACAACTCGACCAACTGTTCCGCCGGCAGCGGGCCTTGCTGCCGGTTGCCTTCTGCGTGGAACCACTCGCTCACGGGGACGCTCCTGAATGCGCTATGCCCCCAAGTGTACGGTCAGTGCAGGGGTTCTGGCTCGTCCATGAACATCTGCGTTTCCATCCAGGCATAGGCCGCTTCGGAACCGGGCTGGTTGAACAGCACCATCAGCACGACCCATTTCAGGTCATCCAGGTCCAGTTCGTCCTGGTCCAGGGCCATGGCCCGGTCCAGCACCAGCTCGCGCTGGTCGGCGTCGAGGATGCCGTGCTGTTCCAGGTACAGCAGGAAACCACGGCATTCCACGTCCAGCTTGTCCAGCTCGGGACCGTGATAGACGCGCACGGGGCCATCGACCCTCGCCTGGGCCACGCTCGGCCGCTGCGCGGCCAGGGCGTCGAGCCAGTCGAACGCCTTGTTGATCTCGGTTGGGCTGAAACCGGCCTGGATCAGGCCGTTCTGCAGCGAATCGCGGTCACGGATCAGGTCCGCATCTTCGCTGAAATAGTGTTCAAACAGGTACAGCAGTACGTCCAGGATGCTCTCTTTCATTGCCCCTCGGCCTGCGTCGCGCGACGCTGTGGAGGTGAAGAAACTAGGGAGTTCGACAGTAGCGGCCGTGTACGCACACCACGATTCCCGCCAGTTCCATGGCCAGCAGCATGGAGGACACCTGTGACGCCGTCAATCCACAGCGCGTGATCAGTGAATCCATACCGCTTGGGTTGTGGTCCAGGGCCCGCCACAAGCACTGGTAGTCAGGGTCGTCGGCCCAGCGCGCCGGCAGGAGCGCCGGCGGTGCCTGTTCAGTGGGGGTGGCCAGCCGCGATTGCAAGCCCGGCAGCTGTTGGCGCAGGGCCGGGGCCAGCAGCTCCAGCACTTCCTCGGGGCGCTCGACCAGCGCGGCACCTTCACGGATGAGGCGGTGGCAACCCGCCGCGCGTGGGTTGAGCACCGAGCCGGGCAGGGCGCAGACCTCGCGTCCGGCCTCGGCGGCCAGGCGGGCCGTGATCAGTGCGCCGGAGCGTTGCGCTGCTTCGACCACCACCGTGGCCAGCGCCAGCCCGGCCACCAGCCGGTTGCGCGCAGGGAAGTGACCTGGACGAGCCGGTGTGCCTGGCAGGTACTCGCTGAGCACCGCGCCTTCGGCGGCGATCCGCGCCTGCAGCCGGGCATGGCTGTCCGGGTAGGCCCGGTCGGGGCCGGTGCCGATCACTGCCACGGTGCAACCGCCGGCCTCCAGCGCGGCCAGGTGGGCGGCGGCGTCGATACCCGCGGCCAGCCCGCTGGTCACCGCCAGCCCGGCTTCGACGAAGCAGCCGGCAAACCGGGCTGCCAGCGCGCGTCCGCCCGGTGTCGGCGAGCGGCTGCCGACCAGCGCCACCGACGGGCGCCAGGCCAGGCTGGGGTCGCCGGCCACGAACAGTGCCAGCGGCGGGTTGGGGACGTCCAGCAGGGACGGAGGAAAGGCCGGATCGCTGAAGGCCAGCAGATGCTGGCTGTCGCCCTGCAGCCAGCGCAGGCCCGTCGCCCAGGTCCGCGTATCGGGGCGCTCCAGTGCCGCGCACTGTTCCGGCGTGCAGCCGTGCGCGCGCCAGTTCGCGGCGCCCTGCGCGATCGCAATCTCCGCGCTGCCTGCGGCCTGCAGCAGGGCCCGCCGTGGCGCCAGCGCGCCGCCTGCCATCAACAGGCGCAGCAGCGCCTCGTCAGCTTGGTTGGTCATCCCCCCACTATCGAGTGCATACAACAAAGGCGCCCTAGGGCGCCTTCGCATGTGGCTGTCAGACTTTGCCGGAGGTGTCTGCCGGCCAGCGGCCGGCACTACCTGCAGTGGCCGGGCAACCCGGGACTGGTTACTTCGCGTCCGGGTGCAGGGCGTTGTAACCCACGCGCACCGGCTTCACACCCTGCATCACCAGCGCGTAGCTGACGTTGTCGAAGGTACGGAACACCATCGCGTGCGCAGCATATTCGTCTGGCAGCGAGACCCGGCCGGCGCCGCTGCTGAGCGAGTCGTCCATGCGTGACGAGGTCGGGTACTTCATGCGGTGCGCCACATGGCGGCCCGGCCGCCACAGCGAGAACACCGTGCCGTTGTCCACGCCCTGGGCACGACCGGCCGAAATCGCGATCACGTCGCGCGGGCCCCCGGCGGTGAACATGTCGGTGACAGCCAGCACGCGCACATCGACGCCTTCGACACCCGCAGCCGGTACATGCGGCACGAACTGCAGGTCGTACGGTTTCGCCTCGATCGGGACCAGTCGGTCGCCGACACGCACTTCGCGGCCGCCCACGTTCTTGTCCAGCACCAGGGTGGAGGCCTCGACCTTGCCGTCGGCAACCCGGGTGATGGTGCCGGTGGCAAGCTGGGCCAGCTCGTAGCCGAGCACGCCGCGACGCGCGTTCGGTGCGCTGTAGGCTTTCCACAGGTTGCCGCTGCCCGGGGTGACGTCGCCATTGGCAGACAGGTCCTCGGTCGGCTTGGGCTGTGCATAGCGTACCGTCGGGCGGACCACGGCCCAGCGCTGGCCCAGCTGGGCGTCAGCCAGCCGCACGTAGGCGGTATCGCCGCCGGAAACGCGCAGGCGGCTGTCTTCCAGGCTGACCACCTGGGGCAGCTGCTCGATGCTGTCGACCACGCTCAGCTGCTTCAGGAACGGCTCGACCTGGGCCAGCGGAATGGCGTCGATCGGAGCCTCCTGGCGCGGGCCGGGCTGGGCTGCCACGGTCACCCGGTCCAGATAGGCCAGGCTGAGCACGTCACCGGGATAGATCAGGTGCGGATTGGCGATCTGCGGATTGGCCTGCCAGATCTCCGGCCACAGCCACGGCTTCTGCAGGAAACGTGCGGCGATATCCCACAACGTATCCCCTTTTCGGACCACATAGGTGTCCGGGTGCCCGCCATTCACTTCCACGGCGGTAGCATAGGCAGCCACGGTCAGCATCGCCGCGGCGACGACCGTACGAAAACGAAGCAACATAGGTGTGAAGCCCTGATTCCCCAACAGGTCCGCGCACTATAGTCCAGAAACCGGGGCGCAAGGCAAGCGTTGCAGCTAGAATCTGCGACGTATGCCGGCGTGCCGGCCCCCAATCCGGAAACTGCCATGGCTCTTCTCCCCATTCTCGAGTTCCCCGATCCGCGCCTGCGTACCAAGGCTGCGTTGATCGACGCTGCCGAAGTCACCACGCCGGCCTTCCAGGAACTGGTCGACAACATGTTCCAGACCATGTACGACGCACCGGGCATCGGCCTGGCCGCCACCCAGGTGGACGTGCACAAGCGCTTCATGGTCATCGATGTCAGTGAAGAAAAGAATGAACCGCATGTGTTCATCAACCCGGAAATCGTCGCCAAGGACGGGGGCCGGGTGTACCAGGAAGGCTGCCTGTCGGTGCCGGGCATCTTCGCCGACGTGACCCGCGCCGACACCATCACCGTGAAGTACCTGGACCGTGATGGCCAGCAGCAGGAGCTGGAGGCCGGCGAAGTGCTGGCCACCTGCATCCAGCACGAGATGGACCACCTGGACGGCAAGCTGTTCATCGACTATCTGTCGCCGCTCAAGCGCGAGATGGTGCGCAAGAAGCTGGCCAAGCAGCGCAAGCACGTGGCGTGATCGCCAATCCGGGCCGCCCTTGGGGTGGCCCGTGCCTGCGCGGCACGCGCGGGCTGTACGGCGCCGGCCGACGGCGCCGTTTTCTTTCCTGCACGAATCCATCCTGCAAGTGGGGTAGCCATGAGGATTGTCTTTGCCGGTACGCCGGAATTCGCGGTGTCGTCGCTGCGCGCGGCCGCGCGCCATCACGAGGTCGTCGCTGTCTACACCCAGCCTGATCGCCCCGCCGGCCGTGGCCGTGGCCTGGCGCCGTCGCCGGTCAAGCTTGAAGCCGTGGCCCGTGGCATTCCGGTCTACCAGCCCGAGTCGTTGAAGGACGAGGCCGCCCAGCAGCAGCTGCGCGACCTGCAACCGGATCTGATGGTGGTGGTGGCCTACGGCCTGATCCTGCCCAAGGCGGTGCTGGCCATTCCGACCCATGGCTGCTGGAACGTGCATGCCTCGCTGCTGCCGCGCTGGCGCGGTGCCGCGCCGATCCAGCGTGCGATCCAGGCCGGCGATACGAAGACCGGCGTGTGCCTGATGCAGATGGAGGCTGGCCTGGATACCGGCCCGGTGCTGCTGCACCAGGAGCTCCCGATCGCCACCACCGATACCGGTGGGCAGCTGCACGACAAGCTGGCCGAACTCGGCGCGCAGGTGCTGTCTGATGGCCTGGGCCTGCTGCGCGCGGGCATCAAGCCGGTCGCGCGGCCGCAGCCGGAGCAGGGCGTGAC
Source organism: Stenotrophomonas sp. 1L-E-5-B-C3 (assembly GCF_057292075.1). Lineage (NCBI taxonomy): Bacteria > Pseudomonadati > Pseudomonadota > Gammaproteobacteria > Lysobacterales > Lysobacteraceae > Stenotrophomonas > Stenotrophomonas sp. 1L-E-5-B-C3. The sequence goes on along the minus strand of NZ_JBXAWS010000014.1, from coordinate 74,735 downwards.
CTACGCGCACAAGCTGGACAAGGCCGAGGCCCGGCTGGACTGGGTACTGGATGCCGGCGCGCTGGCGCGCACCGTGCGCGCGTTCAACCCGTGGCCGATCGCCGAGGCGAGCCTGGCTGGCGAACGCGTGCGCATCCATGGCGCAGTGGCGCTGGATCTGGCCCATGGCCAGGCGCCGGGCACGGTGCTGGCGGCCAGCCGCGACGGTATCGACATCGCCTGCGGCCAGGGCGCGCTGCGCCTGCGCGTGCTGCAGCGTGAGGGTGGCAAGGCGATCACCGCCGCCGACTACCTCAACGCCCGCCGCGACCTGCGCGTGGGGGCATAAGCGGTGTCGAAGCAGAACGATTTCTCCGTCGCCAAGGCGGCGCCGGGCGCGGCCACGCGCATGCTGGCCGCACGCGTGCTGGCACAGGTGTTCACCCGTGGCCGTTCGCTGAAGGCCGAACTGGCCTGGGCGCTGCCCAAGCTGGCTGACAGCCGCGACCGCGCACTGCTGGAAGCGCTGTGTTTCGCGGTCCTGCGCCGTCGCAGCACCTATGACGCTGCCCTGCAGGGCTGGATGCAGAAGCCGCTGTCGGCCCGCGATGCCGACCTGCGCACGCTGCTGATGGTCGGGTTCGCCCAGCTGGACGTGCTGGAGCTGCCTGCGCATGCGGCACTGTCGGCCACGGTCGATGCCGCGCGCGCGCTGGGCCGCGAGCGCCAGGCCGGCCTGGTCAACGCAATCCTGCGCCGCGCACAGCGCGAGGGTTTCCCGGAGCAGCCCGCACGCGACGCCTTCCCGGAATGGTTGGCCGATGCGGTGGAACGCGATTGGCCGGCACAGGCCGACGCGATCTTCAGCGCCAGCCTGCAACCGGCGCCCCTGTGGCTGCGCGCCAACCGCCAGCAGGGCGGCCGTGACAAGGCACTGGCAGCGCTGGCCGAAGCCGGCATCGCTGCCGAAGCAAGTACGCTCAGTGCAGATGCGTTGCGGCTGGCGGTTCCCGTTGCGGTGAACCAGCTGCCGGGGTTCGCCGAAGGCGCGTTGTCGGTGCAGGACCTGTCGGCGCAATGCGCGGCCGATGCCCTGGCGCCGGCGTCTGGTGCGCGCGTGCTGGATGCCTGCGCGGCACCCGGCGGCAAGTCCGCGCATCTGCTTGAACGCGATCCGAGCCTGCGCCTGCTGGCACTGGATATCGATGCCCGCCGCCTGGCGCGCGCACGCGATACCTACATCCGCACCGGCGTGGGTGAGCACGTACAGACCCTGGCCGCAGATGCCAGTGATCCCGGTTCATGGTGGGATGGCGTGCCGTTCGACGCGATCCTGCTGGATGCGCCGTGCTCGGCCACCGGCGTGATCCGCCGCCAGCCGGATGTGATGTTCCACCGCCGTGCCGAGGACATCGACGCGCTGGTCGGCGTGCAGGCGCGCTTGCTGGAAGCCTGCTGGTCGATGCTGCGCCCGGGCGGCGTGCTGCTGTATGCCACCTGTTCGATCCTGCGCGCCGAGAACATCGATCAGGTGCGCGCGTTCCTGAAGTGGCATCCGGATGCCGTGGCGCAGCCGCTCGGCGACGCGTTCGGCGTGGATTGCGAAGGGGTGGCACGCCAGCGGCTGCCGGGTGAAAACGACGCTGACGGTTTCTTCTACGCGCGTCTGCTAAAAACAGCCTGACCCCCGCTGCCGTTTCGAGTCTCATGCTGAAAACCCACGCGTCGCGCCAGACGTGGTTGTTGGTGGTGATGGCCCTGCTGGTGCTGGGGGCTGGCCTGGGCCTCCGTGATCCGTGGCCATCGGATGAGCCACGTTTCGCGCTGGTGGCCAGGCAGATGGTCGACAGTGGTTACTGGTTGTTCCCGCATCGCGGCACCGAACTGTACGCGGACAAGCCGCCGATGCTGATGTGGTGGCAGGCCACGCTGTACGGCCTGGTCGGCCACTGGCGGGTGGCGTTCCTGCTGCCTTCGCTGCTGGCCGCGCTGGGCACGCTGTGGTGCGTGGTCGATCTCGGCCGCCGCCTGTGGACGCGGCAGGTCGGGCTGTACGCGGGCTGGGCCCTGCTGTTCGCATTGCACTTCACCTTCCAGGCGAAGAAGGCGCAGATCGATCCGCTGGTGATGCTGTTCATCACCCTGGCCAACTATGGCCTGCTGCGCCACCTGCTGCTGGGCCCGGCCTGGCGCTGGTGGTGGCTGGGCTGGTTCTTCGCCGGCATCGGGGTGATCACCAAGGGCGTGGGTGTGTTGGCGTTGCTGATGATCGTGCCGGCCGCCATTGCCTCGGCCCTGCATTGGCCCCGTGTGTCCCTGCACGCGCGCGATGGGCGCTTCTGGCTGGCGCCGCTGGCCTTCCTGCTGGCGGTGTCGTTGTGGCTGGTGCCGATGCTGCTGGCCGGGCTGGGCACCGGCTCGGACGAGTACCGTGCCTACATTGACGACATCCTGTTCCGGCAGACGGCGCGTCGCTACACGCAGTCCTGGGACCATCACCAGCCATGGTGGTACTTCTTCGGTGTGATGCCGTCGATGTGGATCCCGGCATTCCTGGCGCTGCCATGGGCGATTCCCGCCTGGCGCCGGCGCCTGCGGCGGCGTGATCCACGTTACCTGCTGCCGCTGGCCTGGTGGTTGCTGGTCGTGCTGTTCTTCTCGATTCCCCATGGCAAGCGCGATGTCTACATCCTGCCGGCATTGCCGATGTTCTGCCTGGCGCTGGCGCCGTTGCTGCCCGGGCTGCTGAGACGGCGCGATGTGCAGGCCGTGCTTGGCGTGTTCACCGTGTTGTTGGCGGCAGGCCTGGCGCTGGTCGGGGCGCTGGCGCTGCTGGGCGGGCCGGGCTACGAGCTGCGCCTGGCCCTGGATCGCGGGCTGCTGACCGGTACCACCGATGCGCTGGCATGGGCGGTGCTGGCGATGGGGATCTGGGCGGCACTGAGCGTGTGGGTGTTCGGGCGACGTCGTGCCCATCTCGCTCTGGTTTCGACCCTGACCGTGGCTTGGGTGCTGTACAGCCTGATCGGCTACCCGCTGCTGAACGATTCAAGCTCCGCGCGCGGTCTGATGCGCGAGGTCGGTGTGCGCATCGGTCCGGAGGCGCAACTGGGGCTGGTGGCCTGGAAGGAGCAGAATCTGCTGATGGCCGATCGCCCGGCGGCGACCTTCGGCTTCGAGGACCGCTGGCACGCGCAGTTGCAGGCCGCCGTGCGCTGGCAGCGACTGGCGCCGCATCGTCGCTGGCTGCTGGTGAATGAAGACGCGCTGCAGGGGTGCGTCGACCGTTCGCGGGCCGCGGTGGCCGGTATCTCCAATCGTCGCCGCTGGTGGCTGGTCCCCGCCGGGGCGGTGGTTGGCTCGTGCACGCCGACGAGGGCGGAGCTGGCGCGTGAGTATCGCCTGCAGGGCCCGCCCGATGAGGACTGAACGAATGAAGCATAAACAGGGCGGGAATGCGGCAACCGGCAGGGCGCTCTGGCCTAGAATGGGCACCGCTCCCGGCACCGTGCCGGTTTTCCGCTACCGACCCGCCGACCGCATCACGTGATCCCGCTTTCCCCGCCCAACACCCGCACCACCGGCCTTCTGGCTGGCGCCTACACCTTGGTGCTGGGTGCGTTGCCGACGCTGTTGATGATCACCATGGAGGGCGGCAGCGCCGGCTTCTACCTGGCGATCCTGTTGTCGATCATCCTGCTGTTGACGCCTTCGGCATCGCCGGCCCTGCTGCCCGGCTCAGCCAGGCGTTATGGCTGGATGGCTGCGGGCATGGCGGTGATGTTGATCGGCGTGTTGACCAGCCTGGCGGTTCACGGCATCTGGAAGGGCTCGGAAGTGGAGAAGGCGGCGCGGCTGCTGTCGATGCTGATGATCCTGTTCGCTGCATTGCGGGTGCCGCGCGCGATTCTCTCCCGCGCTTTGCTGGGAACCTTGCCGGCGGTGTGGTCGGCAGCGGCGATCATCGGCTGGCTGGCGCTGGAAACCGGCGTGCGGCCTGCGACCCAGCAGTTCAACGCGGTGACCTACGGCGATCTGACCCTGCTGTTCGGTGTGCTGAGCCTGTTGTCGCTGGGCCTGCCGGTGACCCGTTTCACCAGGATCGAGGCAACGCTGAAGCTGCTTACCGGTATCCTCGGCCTGATCGCATTCCTGTGGACCCAGACCCGTGGCGGCCTGCTGGCGATTCCCTGCTTCCTGCTGATCGGGCTGCTGGTGATGGGCCGTCGGCTGGGCCGCATGAAGATCCTGCTGGGCCTGGTGCTGGCGGCCGGCGTGGGGGTCATGGCCACCCATGATGGCGCGCTGCGTGATCGCATCGATGCCGGTGTCAACGAGTATGGCGACTGCAGTGCCGACCATCTGGCCGACACCTCGGTCTGCATCCGCCTGCAGCTGTGGACCGCGGCGGGTTACATGATCCGCGAGCAGCCCGTGTTCGGTGTCGGTGGCGGCGATCGTTTCCGCAGGGAGCTGGAGCGGCTGGCCGCCGAGGGCAAGGTCTCGGCGATGGTCGCGCGTGACTTCGGCGAGACCCACAACGACCTGCTGTACTTCCTGGCCACCTACGGTGTGCTGGGTGGGCTGGGCCTGGTGCTGGTGTACCTGGCGCCCGCCCTGGTGTTCCTGCCACGCCTGTGGCGTGGTGATGAACGATCGCGGTTGCATGCTGCGGCGGGCCTGAGCATCTGCGTGGCGTTTGCCGTCTTCGGCGTCACCGAGATGATGCTGCGTGACATGCGCACCGCCTCGTTCTACGCCGCCTGGGTGGCCCTGCTGCTGGCCCTGTCCGAACCGCGCAGTGGAACTCAGGACGCCGCCAGCACCGCCTCGTAGCTGGCCAATGTGGCCTCGGCGAAGGTCTGCAGGCCGAATTCGGCCTGCGCATGGCGACGCGCGGCCATGCCCATCGTCGGCAGGGCGTGCCGCTGTTCGTACATTGCCTGCACCTGCGCTGCGATCGCAGCGACATCGCGGGTGGGTACGACCCAGCCGTCCACGCCCTGCTCGATGTTCTCCGGCAGGCCGGCGTAGTCACTGACCAGCATCGGCTTGCCGCTGGCCATCATCTCGCGGCAGGCGAAGGAAATCGTCTCGATGTCGTTGGACAGCACGAAGCCAGCATCACCGGCGGCGATCAGCGCGCGGGTATCACCCAGCAGGCCGGTGAAGTGCACCTGCGCGGCGACCTCACCCAGGGCCTGCACCTGTTCGCGCTGCTGTGCGCTGGGCAGATGGCCGGCAACCGCCATGTGCACGTGGGGCCGGACCGCGTCGGGGAGCAGGACGATGGCCTGAGCCAGGTCGATCCAGCCTTTGTAGTCGTCGGTACCGGCGTTGCTGACCAGCACCAGCGCCAGCGGGTCCCGCGTCCATTGCTGGCGAAGTGCGTGGCCGCTTCCGGCGGGCAGCGGCGAGTAGCGCTCCAGATCGACACCGTTGCGGACCACGTCGATCGGGCAGCGCCGGTACGGCCCCTGTTCCAGCAGGCGTTTGGTGTCGGCTGACACCGCGATCACGCGGTCGGTGGCCCAGCGCGCACGGAAGGCATTGCCCAGCGTATTGGTGGGCTTGCTGTTGTGCTTGGTCAGCACGATCGGCGGGCGACGCATGCCGAGCAGGCCCTGCATCACGAAGCGATGATCGCGCGCGCCGTTGACGTGGACCAGATCGATGCCTTCGTCGCGGACCCGCCGGCGCAGCGCGCGCTGTTCGGCCAGCTGCTGCGGCAGGGTTGGCAGGCCGCTGCCGAAGGCCATCGGCACGGCGGTGGCGATGCCTTCCTCGGCAACGGTACGCAGCAGGCGGCTGTCGGCGGGCGCGGCGACGTGGAGCGTGTGCTGGCCATGCAGGGCACGCGCAAGCGACACGATGTACGTGGTGTGGCCGCCACCGTCGCCATAGTGGAAGTTGGTGTACAGGATTTTCATGGGGGAATCTTCAGGCAACGCGCGGGCAGTGTGACACAGCCGGCTCAGGGCCGGTCCGGACGGACCACGGGGTCGGCCACCGCCTGACCGTTGCCCAGCATCCACAGCATGATGGACTTCTGTCGCACGTAATTGGCGCGAACATAGGCGTAGACCAGGCCATGCCAGCCGTCGCGGAAGCCGCCGCGGAACAGGAAGCCGCGCCAGAACCGCCAGGCCGGCGCCAGCACCAGCTTGCTCAAGGTGGCCCGCTTGCCGCGCGCGAATTCGTGCTCGGCCATCATCCGCGCGTACTTCTCGGTCTTGGCCAGCTGCTGCTGCAATGAGCGGTAGGGGTAGTGGATCAGGTCGCCCTGCAGGGTAGCGACGCTGCCGTCGACGCTGGCCGCCTCGTGGATCTCGCGCTTGCCGCGCCAGCCGCCCTGGCGGCGGTCGAACAGGCGCATCACCCGGTCCGGGTAGGCGTTGCCATGGCGCAGAAACCTGCCGAAGTACTCCGACAGGCGGGCGAAGCGATAGCCGGCATGGCCGCTGAAGCCACCGTCACGGGCCTGTTCGATGGCCGCACGCAGTTCCGGGCTGATGCGTTCGTCGGCATCCAGGCACAGCACCCAGTCGTGGCTGGCCTGCTCGACGCAGAACGCCTTCTGGCTGCGGAAGCCCTCGAACGTGCGCTGCAGCACGCGGGCGCCGGCGGCCTCGGCGATGGCCACGGTGGCGTCGCTGGAATACGAGTCCACCACCACGATCTCATCGCAGAAGGACAGCGAGGCCAGGCAGTCGCCGATGCGCCCGGCCTCGTTGAACGCGATAATGCAGGCCGAGATGCGAGGCCGTTCGGTGGGAGCGGTCGTGGAGGACATGATGGCCGGGTACCTGTTGTTTGCGACGGAGCGTTATGCGCTGCCTATTCTCGCCCCGTTGGCGCAGGCCTTGCACGCCTCCGGGCAGGAGGTGGCAGCCTGGTTCGAAGGCGGCGCCGCGGGCGGTGCCCTGCCGGGCGTGCCGAACGTCGGCTTGAAGCAGGCCCTGGCGATGCGCCCGCGGGCGGTATTCAGCGCCGCCAACTGGGTGCCGACCTTCCTTTCGGGGGCCAAGGTGCAGCTGTTCCATGGGTTCAATGTGGAGAAGCGGGACAGTGCGCGCGGCCACTTCCGGGTGCGCGGCATGTTTGACCTGTACTGCACCCAGGGCCCGGCCACCACCGCGCCGTTCCGCGAGATCGCCGCCCTGCAGGGCCATTTCGCGGTAGCAGAGACCGGTTGGCCGAAGCTGGACCCGCTGTTCCGCGACGATGGCGGCGAGAGCGCTGCGCTGCGCGCGCCGGCGGGCGAGCGCCCGGTGATCCTGTTCGGTTCGACCTTCACCGAGCGGCTCAGCGCGGCCCCGCACCTGCATGCTCACATTGCCGCCGACATCGCCGCCGGTGAGCGCTACTGGCTGCTGACCCTGCACCCGAAGTGCCCGCCGGAGCTGTTCGAGCGCTACCGCGCGCTGGCCGGTGCCAATGCCCGTTTCATCGAGCCTGAGCAGGTGATGGCCGCGCAGCGTGCTGCCGATGTGCTGGTGTCGGATACCTCGTCGATCGTTTCGGAGTTCATCGTCCAGCACAAGCCGGTGGTGACCTTCCGCAACCGCGTGCCCAAACCGCACATGATTGACTTCGACGATGCGGCGCAGCTGCCGGCAATGCTGCAGCGCGCGCTGCATCCGGACGCCGCGCTGCAGGCGGAGATCGTGCGCTACGCCGATGCCATCCACCCGTATCGCGATGGCCTGTCCAGCGAGCGGGTGATCACCGCTACCGAGGATTTCCTGTCCGGCGAAATGGGCGCGCTGCGGCGCAAGCCGTTCGGCACCTGGCTGCGCGATCTGCAGATCCGCAAGGACCTGGGGTATTGGGGCCCGTCGCAGCGTTGAGGTAGTGCCGGCCGCTGGCCGGCAACCCGGGAAATGTCTGCAGTTGCCGGCCAGCGGCCGGCACTACCTGTAGTGCTTACCAGCGCAGCTTGCGCCGTGCCAGCGCCGCAGCCAACTGCTCCATCACCTGCTGCGCCTGCGCGCGCGGCAGGTGGTGCAGGGTCAGCGCCACGTCGCCATGCGCACCGGCGGTGTCCAGTTGCAGGCTGCTGGTGCCCAGCAGCTTGTCCAGCGGCGAACGCTGCAGGCGCAGGCCCTGCACCTTGTCCAGTTCGGCCCAGCGCCACCAGCGCTTCCACCAGCCGCCGCGCACCGCGACGTAATGATCGTCCAGGTACCAGCCCATGCGCGCCATCTGCCGGTGCGCGACCAGCAGTGCCACCGGCAGCCAGGCCAGCACTACCAGGCCCCAGGGCCCCCAGCGCCAGTACCCGGCCACGGCCAGCAGGGGCACCACCAGCAGCGCGCCCAGGCACAACCGCCACCAGCCACGCTGCGGAATGGCCTGCCACTGCAGCGGCGGCCACTGCAGCTGCGGCAGCAGGTGCTGCACCAGCTGCTCGCAACGCGTACGGGACGCCAGCGGCGCCAGTTCGCGCAGGGCGCGGTCCTCATCGCGCGAGGGCCCGCCAGCGGCGCTGTCGATGCGCAGCTGGCGCAGGCCGAACCAGCGATGCAGGGTGCTTTCGCGCAGTGTCCAGGCCTGGATGCGGCGCCGCGCCACGCTGCTGCGGGTGCGGCTGAGCAGGCCGGCCGATACGGTCAGGCGGCGCTCCTGCTCACTGAGGGTGAAGCCGTGGTAGCGCAGCAGGGTCAGCACCACCGACAGCGCACGCAGTGCCAGCCACCCCAGCAGCAAGGCCGCGGCCAGCAGCAGGAAGGCGCCGGCCACGCCGGGGTGCAGGTGGCTGGCATAGCCGAAGGCCTCGCGGCCGCCGCGCTGGAGGGCGTCGTCCATCACCGGCCGCGGCACGGTCTGGAACAGCACGCCGAACGCGGCGATCGCCAGCGCCCAACCGCGGTTGGAGAGCAGCCCCATGCGCACCACGTCCCAGCTCGACAGGCGCAGCAACACGTGTTCGCTGTCAGCGTCGGCCACCTGCCCTGATGTGGCCACGTCGTCAGCCTGTGGCGCCTGCCCGCGTTGGCGCACCAGCCGTTCCAAGGCCAGTGCCTGGTCCAGCTTCAGTACCCGCATCTCCGCTTCCGGACGCACGCCGCCGGCCGATTCCAGGCGCAGCTCGGCCACGCCGAACAGGCGGTGCAGCGGGTTCTGCCGCACTTCCACGTTGTGGATGCGGGCGAACGGAATCTCGCGCCGGTTGCGCGCGAGCAGGCCGCTGCGCACGGTGATCGCATCGCTGCCGATGCGGTAGCGGTAGCTGAGGTACTGCAGCACCGACACCAGCACCAGCACGGCAATCGCCGACAGCGGAATGAGCTGGGCCCACATCGGATCGCGGTCACCGCGCTGGCCGAACACCAGCAGCGCCACCAGCGGCAGGAAGTAGTGGCGCAGCTGCATCAGCAGCACGAACAGCCACGACCACGGGTGCAGGCGATGATCCTCGCCACCGTTGGGCAGCGACGCGGGCAGGGGGGGCGGCTGGCTCACAGGGCGTCGGCGTCTTGGTCGAGCTGGTGCGAGAGGGTGTCGCGCAGGCGCTCGGCATCGGCCTCGTCCAGGCCGCTCACCGTGACCGCGCTCATGCGGGTGCCGGCGGTGTGCACGATCAGCGTGGCCAACCCGGCACGGCGCTCCAGCGGACCACGGCGCAGGTCCAGGTGCTGTACGCGCGAAATGGGAATGCGCGTTTCCAGCTGCCACATCAGATCGCGGCGCAGGCCCAGTCCCTGCGCATCCAGGCGCCAGCGGGTGCGGGTCAGGCGCCGGCGGCCGAGCCAGGCGCCGAACACGATGCCCACCAGCAGCCCGACCGCAGCGCCCCACAGGCCGGCGGGCAGATCGAAGAACCACCAGGCCGCTGCGAGCGGAAGGCCTGGCACGAACAGGCCGCCGAACGCGCCTTCCAGTGCTGCCAGGCGCGCGGCGCGTGCTGGCAGCGCCTGCCAGTCAGAGGTGAGCAGTGCAGGTATCGAGGCTTCGGTCACGCGGGCTCCGTCAGGCAGCAGGGCAGGCGATGGCGGCGACGGCCGCATCGCGCAGACGGTAGCAGGTCGGCCGAATTACTGGGCAGCCTGGATCAGCGCGTCGACATCCAGCATGTGGCCGGCACGATCGGCCTTGGTACGCAGGTAGTGTTCGTTCTCGGCGGTGATCTCGCCGGTGACCGGGATACAGTCCAGCACCTCGATGCCGGCGTTGCGCAGGCGCTGCGCCTTGGTCGGGTTGTTGCTGAGCAGGGCCACGCGCGCGATGCCCAGGCCCCGCAGCATTGCCACCGCGCTGCCGTAGCGGCGTTCGTCGGCACCAAAGCCCAGCTGTGCATCGGCGTCGATGGTGTCCAGGCCGTCGTGCTGGTAGCCGTAAGCACGCATCTTCGCGGCGATGCCGGTGCCACGGCCTTCCTGGTCCAGGTACAGCAGCACGCCGCCGCCCAGTTCCTTCAGCTTGCGCAGGCCACGCCGCAGCTGGTCGCCGCAGTCGCACTTGAGTGAACCGAACAGGTCGCCGGTCAGGCAAGAGGAATGCACCCGCACCGGGACCACGGCTGACAGGTCCGGTTCGCCGACGATGATCGCCACCTGGTCGCGCTGGGCCACGCCGCCGCGGAACACCGCGAAGGTGGTCATGCCGACGTCGCGCAGCGGCACCGGTGAACGTGCCACCAGTTCGTAATCGTGGGCGGCATGCGCCGCGCCTTCAGCCAGGTCGCACAGCGCGACTTCGGCCGCGCCATCGAAGGTGCGGTCATCGGCGTCCAGGCGCACCGCCACCATCGCCGGCAGCAGCAGGCCAAGCCGGGCCAGTTCAACAGCGCCGGCATCGAAGGTGTCACCGGCGCTCCAGCCGTCCGGCATCGGGCCCGGCTCGCGCAGGTAGCCCAGCGAGGGCAGGGCATCGAAGGCGACACCGGCCAGCGGCAGGCGCGCGCCGTCCGCGGCTTCCACGCCGAGCACGCGGGCGCGGGTGGCGGTCAGGAACAGGTAGTGGCGCTCGCGCGCGGCAGTGGCGAAGGCCGCGAAACTGCTGGCGGTGGCGCTGTCCAGCGCGATCACCGCCAGGCGCTGGCCCTGGCCATCATGGAGCAGGACCGGGCGACCGGCGCGCAGTTCGGCCACCGCGCGCTCGCAGCGGATCGCGGCCGGATCGCCGAACAGGGAAGAAGCAGACATGGCAGGACCGGGGGAGGCAGACATCGGTGTCTCTATGGGGGCGCCAGCGTCGTATTCAACGTGCTGCGGCGGTCTGTCGCAGGCCGGCGGGAGCGGCTTTCAGTGCGGATGCTCTTCGGTCGCATACGGGTCTTCCTCGTCGCTGCCCGGTGGTCGCAGGGTATAGCGCTTGTAGGTCCACTGGTACTGCGCCGGGTCGCGGCGGGCGATCCGCTCGATGCCGGCGTTGAGCGCGGTGGCGGCCACGGCCGGGTCCGGGTCGGCCACGGCCGGGTCGGTCGGCTCGATGTGCAGCGCGAATTCCATGTCCGGGCCGGTCCGCTCGCACCAGCCGTACAGCACGGTGGCCCCGGTGCGTTCGGCCAGGCGGTTGACCAGGGTCATGGTCAGTGCCTGCACGCCGAAGAATGGCACGAACACGCCATCGCCGGCCTTGGGCTGCTGGTCGGGCAGGATGCCGGTGGCACCGCCGTCCTTGAGTACCTTGAACAGCTGGCGCACGGCCGGGCCTTCGGCGCGCACCTGCTGCACGTTCTGGCCGCCGCGCACGATCTGCAGGAAGGCGTCGCTGGCCTCGTCCTCCGGCGGCTTGTAGACGATGGCGATCTGCCCGCGCGAGGCCAGCCACTGGTTCAACAGTTCCCAGTTGCCGAAGTGCGGCGCGGCCACGATCACGCCCTTGCCACTGGCCAGCGCCGCGTCGTACAGGGCTTCGCCGTGGCGCTGCTTCAGGTGCAGGCGCAGGTTGTCGGCGGGTTCCTGGCTCCACAGGCGCAGGGTCTCGATGGCCTGCAGGGCGGTGGAGCGCAGCAGTTCACGGTGCAGGCGGTCGCGTGCGGCGCCGTCCAGTTCCGGATAGGCCAGTTCCAGGTTGCGCCGGGTGACGCGGCTCTCGCGGGCGTTGAGATTGATCCACGCCCACGCCAGGCCGCGCGCGAATCCCCGCAGCAGCGGCCAGGGCAGGCGGGCGAACAGGGTGGTGGCGCGGTAGACCAGCCGGGCTTTGCGTTGCGGATTCATCGGCGCCAGTTTAGCCAAGGGCGCTGCTATCGTGGCCGGCCCGTTCATTGGAAGCCCGCAGATGCTCGTCCTGATCCAACGTGTCAGCCAGGCCGCCGTCCATGTCGATGACGAAGCGGTGGGGCAGATCGGCCCTGGCCTGCTGGCGCTGGTGGGGATGGAGCCGGGCGATACCGAAGCCCAGCTGCAGCGGATGGCCGAGCGCCTGTTGGGCTACCGGGTGTTCGCCGACGAGGCCGGAAAGATGAACAGGTCGTTGCGCGACACCGGTGGCGGCCTGCTGCTGGTCAGTCAGTTCACCTTGGCCGCAGATACCCGTTCGGGCATGCGCCCGAGTTTCACCAGTGCGGCACCGCCGGCCGAGGCTGAACAGGGGTTCAATCGATTTGTCGAGATCTGTCGTGAAAATCACGCTCCAGGGGTGGAAACGGGTCGATTCGGTGCCCATATGGTCGTCAGCCTGGTCAATGACGGTCCTGTGACCTTCCTTCTCAGGCCCTGAGCCTGCGGGACCACCGCCCGGCAGGCGGGGCCCCGGGCTGGTATAATGCTACGTTCCCTATTTCTCCCTAGCCGGTGGCGCGAGCACTACATGGCCAACGAACGTCCTGCCCAATCCGAAATCAAGCAACTGATCAGCAAGGGCCTGGAACAGGGCTACCTGACCTACGCCGAAGTCAATGACCATCTGCCGGACGACATGGTCGACCCGGAACAGATCGAAGACATCATCGGCATGATCAACGGCATGGGCATTGATGTCCATGAAGTTGCGCCAGATGTCGAAACCCTGCTTCTCAATGACGGCAACACCGGTAACCGCGAAGTCGATGACACCGCGGCCGAAGAAGCTGCCGCCGCGCTGAGCGCACTCGACACCGAAGGTGGCCGTACCACCGACCCGGTGCGCATGTACATGCGCGAAATGGGCACCGTCGAGCTGCTGACCCGCGAAGGCGAAATCGCCATCGCCAAGCGCATCGAGGAAGGCCTTTCGCAGGTGCAGGCCGCACTGGGCCAGTTCCCGGTGTCGGTCGAATCGCTGTTGAACGATTACGAAGCGCACAAGGAAGGCAAGAAGCGCCTGGCCGAAGTGATCGTCGGCTTCAACGACCTGGCCGAAGAAGTTGCCGCGCCGGCCGCGCCCGCTGCCTCCGATGACGGTGACGACGCAGGCGCCGACGCTGACGAGGAAGAGGACGATGATGTCGACGGCGGCGATGAAGAAGCCGCACCGACCGGTCCGGACCCGGAGGAAGTCGCTGCGCGCATGCAGGCGCTGAGCGATGCTTTCAATGCCTTCAAGAAGGCTGTGGCCAAGGGCGACAAGAAGAGCCTGCTGAAGCTCCGCGAGGAGATGTCGGCGGTGTTCGTCACCCTGAAGCTGCCGCTGCCGCTGACCGACGTGCTGACCAAGCAGCTGCGCGACACCATGGCCGGCATCAAGTCCCATGAGCGCCGCGTGCTGAACCTGGCAACCGTCACCGCGCGCATGCCGCGCAAGGATTTCATCCGCTCCTGGGAAGGCAACCAGACCAACCTGGAGTGGGTGGAAGACGCACTGAAGCGCAAGCAGAAGTGGTCTTCGGCCCTGCGTGAAGTGAAGGACCAGATCATCGCCGAACAGCAGGCGACGATCGACATCGAGAAGCTGACCCAGCTGGACCTGGACGATCTGAAGGAACTCAGCCGTGCCATGGCCTACGGCGAAGCCAAGGCGCGCAAGGCCAAGAAGGAAATGGTCGAGGCCAACCTGCGCCTGGTGATCTCGATCGCCAAGAAGTACACCAACCGCGGCCTGCAGTTCCTCGACCTGATCCAGGAAGGCAACATCGGCCTGATGAAGGCCGTGGACAAGTTCGAATACCGTCGTGGCTACAAGTTCTCCACGTATGCGACCTGGTGGATCCGCCAGGCCATCACCCGTTCGATCGCCGATCAGGCGCGCACCATCCGTATCCCGGTGCACATGATCGAAACGATCAACAAGTTGAACCGCATTTCCCGCCAGATGCTCCAGCAGTACGGCCGCGAGGCTACGCCGGAGGAGCTGGCCAAGGAAATGGACATGCCGGAAGACAAGATCCGCAAGGTGATGAAGATCGCCAAGGAGCCGATCTCGATGGAAACCCCGATCGGCGACGACGAGGATTCCCATCTGGGCGACTTCATCGAGGACACCAACGTGGAGTCCCCGATCGAGAACACCACCAACATCAACCTGTCTGAAACCGTGCGCGACGTGCTGGCCGGCCTCACCCCGCGTGAAGCCAAGGTGCTGCGCATGCGCTTCGGCATCGACATGAACACCGACCACACCCTCGAGGAAGTCGGCAAGCAGTTCGACGTGACTCGCGAGCGCATCCGCCAGATCGAAGCGAAGGCCCTGCGCAAGCTGCGTCACCCGAGCCGCTCGGAGCAGCTGCGCAGCTTCCTGGATATCGACTGATTTCCAGCGGCTGTTGAAGCCTTGAGAGAAACCCCGCTTCGGCGGGGTTTTTCTTTGCCCACCACATCCCTGTAAAGCCGAGCCTTTGCTTGGCTGAGACTTATAGTTACGTAACAAATAATGTAACAAAGGCCCGCGTCGAAGCTGGCTCTTCGTGAATATGTCCATTATTTTCAAGCTCATAGGTGCACGACCGCGCTTGCAGTCCCGCTTTTTTGATGCTAATTACGTAACAAATTTCGTATTACGTAATGCACATGCCACGCGCTCAACGCCCACAGGTACTGGATCTGATCGCTCAGCTGGCCCCCGGCCAGCCGCTACCTGCCGCGGCGCTGGCCGAGCGTCTGGGGGTGGACCGGATGGCGCTCAGCCGGCTGGTGGCCGCCAGTGGCCCGCAGGTGGTGCGCATGGGCAGCACCCGGGCAACCGCCTATGCGCTGCGGCGGCCCACCCGGGTCGGCAGCGAATGGCCGCTGTACCGGCTGCGCGAAGATGCGACGCTGGAGGAGCTGGGGCGGGTAATTGCGCTGGTAGGAGGCGGCTTCCACGTCGATGCCGGGCCTGACTGCCCGAACCTGCGACGCGCGCCCGAAGGTGACGTTGCCGCCTTCTTTCCTGACTTGCCGTGGTACCTGGATGACCTGCGACCGCAGGGCTTTCTTGGTCGCAGCTTCGCCCATGGCCGTGCGCAGGCGCTCGGCCTGCCGAAGGACCTCAAGAGCTGGCAACCGGACGATGTGTTGATGGTCCTGGTAACCGCTGGCGGGACTGAAGCGGGCGATCTGCTGCTCGGTACCGCCGCCGTGGAGGCGGCGATGGAGACGTTGCAGGTGCCGATCGATCGGGTTGCGGCCGACGATCGTCTTGCACATTATCGCGAGCGTGCGCGTGCTGCGCTGGACGGAGAGGACGTGGGCTCCTCGCCGGGTGGCGAGCAACCCAAGTTCACCGCCACCGTAGAGGCCTACGGCAGGCGCCGCTCGGTCCTGGTCAAGTTCGCGCAACCCGATGAAGGCGCCGCCGCCCAGCGTTGGAGCGATCTGCTGGTCTGCGAACATCTGGCGCTTGAGGCCCTGCGCGAGTCCGGACAAGCCGCGGCGTCCAGCGAACTGCTGCAGTCGCCCACGCACACCTTCCTGGAAATCGAGCGCTTCGACCGCACGCCCGATCTGCTGGGGCGGCGAGGCCTGGTCTCGCTGCTGTCGCTATCGTCAGCGTTCACCGGCGAGGTCACCCCAGCGTGGCCGGTTGCAGGCGCCGAACTGCGTGATCAAGGCTGGCTGACGGCCGACACCGTGCAGGCGATGGGCCGACGCCACGCGTTCGGGCGGCTGATCGGCAACAGCGACATGCACCACGGCAACATCGCCTTCCACTTCATTGATCGCGGCCCGCTGCCATTGGCGCCGGTCTACGACATGCTGCCGATGTCGCTGGCGCCGTCAAAGCTGGGCGTGTTGCGCGCGGACGAGCCGCTGTCGCCGGTCGCGCCGCTGGGCAGTGGTGATCTGCAGCATCTGCGCTGGGCGGCACCGGTGGCTGAAGCATTCTGGCAGTGTGTGGCTGTTGACGGGCGGATCCAGTCGCCAGCAATGCGGTCATTGGCGGGGGCGAACGCCGAGCGGGTGCGGGAGATGGGCGAGCGGTTTGGGTGAGCCAGCTGTTGCGCAAGCCTAGGCGCGTGGCGTTGCGCAGCGATGGCTGAGGGTTTTTCAGTGTGTCTTGGCGCCGGCGGGTAGCCGGTTGAGCGCAGGCTCCACTACACTGTGACGCTGCGCCGGGCCTATAGCTCAACGGTCAGAGCAGGGGACTCATAATCCCTTGGTTCCAGGTTCGAATCCTGGTGGGCCCACCAACTGATGATCCTATGTCGTCCTATGAAGGCTGAAATATCCTGAAAAAACAGGGGTTTCGGCCTTTTTTGCGTCTGATTGAGTCCTACTTGATCCAGCAGAATCCAGACTTCTCTGGCGGTATCTTTGGCGGTAACCTCCACCCGCTACATACCTGTTACCGCCAACTTAGCTACCGCCAACATGTCATTGACCGATACCGCCATTCGCAAGACCAAGCCAACCGCTGTCGTGCAGAAGCTGCGAGACGGTGGAGGCCTGTACCTCCTGCTGAAACCTGATGGCGCCAGATGGTGGCGCTGGGACTATCGGCGTCCTGTGACCGGCAAGCGCAACACGCTGTCGCTTGGCACCTATCCAGAGGTCAGCCTGGCATCTGTGCGCGAGCGCCATGCTGCTGTGCGAAAGCTGTTGGCGGAAGGTGTTGATCCCGGTGAGCAGCGCAAGGCGCAGAAGGTGGCCAGCCTGGAACTGGCCACCAACACGTTTGAGGCGCTGGCGCGTGAACATCTGGCGATGAGAGCCAAGAAGCTGTCTGCCGGGTCGGTGAAGCGAGAGACACGCTTGATCGAAAAGGATCTGACGCCCTACATCGGCCAACGACCCATTGCAGCGATCACAGCACGTGAACTGTTGGAGACGCTGCGCAAGATCGAAGGGCGGGGGGCTGTCGAAACAGCACATCGGGCGCGGATGCTGGTCAGCCAAGTAATCCGATACGCGATAGCGACAGGCCGCGCAGACAGGAATGTGGCAGAAGATCTGAAAGGCGCACTTGCTCCACCCGAGGCGCGCCACTTCGCTAGCATGACAGAGCCCAAACTGATTGCTGACCTGTTGCGCTCAATGGACGGCTACCAAGGTTCGCCGATTGTCATGGCTGCATTGCGCCTGGCGCCCCTGGTCTTCGTGCGTCCCGGTGAGCTTCGTCGTGCGCGATGGGCGGATATCGACCTTGAAAGTTGCGAATGGCGCTTTACGGCAAGCAAGACTGGCCAATCGCACGTTGTTCCTCTGGCTTCGCAGTCTGTAGCGATACTTAGGTCGGTGCACCCGCTGACAGGACGGAAAGAGTTCGTGTTCCCCAGTATGCGCGGCAAGGGGCGCCCGATGAGCGAGAACACGATCAACGCAGCGCTACGTCGCCTTGGCTACGACTCTGACACGATGACCGGGCACGGCTTCCGCGCTATGGCGCGAACTGTGCTGGATGAGGTGCTGGGTTTCCGTCCGGACTACATCGAGCACCAGCTAGCACACGCCGTGCGTGATCCAAACGGACGGGCATACAACCGTACGGCTCACCTGGTCGAACGGGCGAAAATGATGCAGGCCTGGGCGGACTATCTGGACGGGCTGAGGACCTCCCGCTGACCTCCCGTTCTTCCATCTTTCATTTCTGACTTACTGTTTTTTCTGGTTACAGCGGTAACACTGGTTACACCGCTGCGAAATGTCTTGTAAATCATTCGGTTGCGTCCATCGTCGGAGCGCCGCATTCACTGGTTACAGCTGGTTACGCTGGTTACATCGGCGCCCTATCGATCCGTGTTAGACACATGCGGGTCGATGGCGCGCGCCGATTGAATGGCTCTGCCGCAGCCTCTTTCCGGCCAGCGGGTTGCTTTGAAGGTCGCCGAGCGGTCGCCATGACGGCCGATGACCAGACCCAACCCGCCAGTAGACGATAGTTCGCTCGTCGCACATTTTGCGCTACTGGCCTGGATCAGCAGATTGCCAGGCGCGTCCGTTTGTCCTGCGCAACCCATCGAGCGGCCTGACTGCTGCGCTCGCTTGTCATCTCCCGCCAGTTGGCTGGAACGGCGCAAGGTTTCGCCGTCAAGGGGGATTCGTCATGTGTAATTTTACAAAATACTGTAAAAATCTTTCCTACACATCGAGCTGCGTGAGTTGAGCGGCAGCTGTCTCTAGCCTTCTAACCAAGCCCACAACACAGGGCGGCGGTTGACGAAACGTCAGCCCCGCGACCTTTCACATGCTTGGTTCCCCAGCCCCTCAGGCGACCGCACCTGGTCAGCCTGCCGATCATTCCCGGCCTGACGCCGCACGCGGTGAACGCTTCCTGCGCAAGCCCGAAGTGCTCAGTCGCACCGGCATTTCCCGCTCGCACCTGTACTGGCTGATGAAGCGCGGCCGGTTCCCCGCATCGATCCCCCTTTCCCCGCGCGTAACTGTCTGGTTGGAGTCGGACGTGGACGCGTGGATTGCCACCCACATTCCCGATACCCACCTGCGAGCGCAGCCATGAAAGACACCATCGTCCTGACCATCTCCGATCAGAAGTTCACCCTGAGCCGGGCAGAAGCCAAGTTCCTGGCTGAGCATCTGCGAACGGCTGTGGCACAGCCGAATCTCGCGCTGAACTTCTCCCAGAGCCGGACTGCGCAAGGCGGCCGCATTGCACTCTCGCGCGGTGTCGCGGGTAGCCGTTCCACCACTGACTGCTGAGGCATTGCGATGACCAGTTCAAGAGCCTTCCTGCGCTGCCCGCATTGCGATACGCCTGCCATCGTGCGCACCAGCGTGCTGCATTCCAAACTGCTGCGCGAATCCGTGCTCCAGTGCCGCAATGCGCTGTGCGGTCACACGTTCTCGGCCTACACCGAGATCGTGCGCACGCATGTGCCAAGCGTCTGCCCGAGTGCCGAGATTTGCCTGCCCCTCAGCGATTCGGCAGAACGCCGCGCGCTCAGTGAGAACGCCACTGAAGCACCGCGCGCCAAGCGCAGCACGCGGCGATGACGCGCGTGTTGACAGCACCGGCTCATACGATGCAGCATTGCCCCGTCGCCGCACAATCGGCGACCGGGTTTAGCAGCCCGAACCCTGAGGCGCACCAGCGCCCATCGACCGATGCACGGCGCTTTTTTATTGCCTGCTGTGTCGTCGCGGGCGATTGCTTGCCAGTTCTATGGCGGGCGGTGCGCGGAGACCGAAAGGTCTGCCGGTCCTCAGGCCGGTCTGCTAACCGCGTACCGTCCGTCACCTCGTTTAGCAGCGCGGTGGTGGACCTCAACTTACCTGAGGACCCTGCCATGTCTCATGACACCCTGGCCGCGCCGTCGCGCTTTGCCGCCCGTATTGCTCACCACCTCGGCGAAATCGCCGACACCCTTGATTGGGACCATTGCCGCTGGCTGACGCTGACTGCGCGCTTGGAGGCCACCGGCAAAGCGCCTGATGCGCTGACGCTGGGCGAGTTGCAGCACGCCATTGCGGCAACCGTGCAGGAGGCTGCGCGATGAACGCTCTCTCCCTGAACATCGTCGCCGTCAATGACGATGCGGCCACGCATGACCTGTTCAGCGCCGCGCGCCAGTTGCAGCGCATCCATACGATGCCGATGGCCGCGTTGTCGCAGCTGGTAGGCGCACTTGAGTGCTGCCCTGGTGCACTGGAATCCCTGTCCGTAGGTCAGCTGTTGGCCATGGTCCGTGATGCGGAGGTGGCTGCATGAACCTCGATACCGTGAGTGTATCCGGCGTGCCGGGTTTGGCCGATGGGGTGCTCAGCGCCACCATCACCGATACCTGGTTCGATGCCGAGCGTACCGCCACTATTGTCGAGGCAGCCCGTCGCATTGAGCGGCTCCACAGCAAGGCGTCGCGTCGTCTTGCCGCTCTCAGTGACGAATTGGATCAAGCGCTAGAAGGCCATCCGTTGGAGGACCGCCTGCGCGAGCGTCTGCTGAGGCCGCTGGAGCGCGATTGCGTGGAGCTGGCCACCGTTGCGGCGCGGATGCGCGTGCGCCTGTCGTTGTTTGCACCTGCGCAGTCGCAGGAGCAGTTTGATCGAGGCATGGCCTTGCAGCTGGAGGATCTGCAAGCAAAGCCGGCTGCTGCTGAGCCGCCGCGAGCGCTCGCGCCCAGGTCCGCACGCATGCCCTTTGGCTACTGGATCAGCGAGGACAGCTTCAATCGCCTGGAGCGCGCATGTTCGGCCGCGCTGCTGCTGGCAAGCGTTGATGAGCGCATGGCGGTGCCGTTTGACGCTGTAGCGTTCAGCGCCGCCTATGTGCATGAGGATCTGGCCACTGTGGTGGCCAGCGCCAAGCACCGCAGCCAGCTGGAGGCCGACGATGATGCAGCCTGATGGCTTCCTGGCGACCCTGCGCGCGGCAGGGCTGATGCTAGATACGGCGGTGGCAGATGGCCGTCTGCGGCGCGTACGCGCCGAGGGCGATGGAAGCGGTCAGCGCAGCGGCTGGTATGTGTTGCACGCAGGCCCGCCGCAGGCCGGTGCTTACGGCAACTGGAAGACCGGACTCAATGAGTCCTGGTGCGAAGTTGGAAGCGAGTCGCTAAGCGAGGCAGACCGCGCGATGCTGCGCGAGGCCGCAATGCGCGCACAGCGGCAGCAGCAGGCCGAGCGTGCCCAGCGCCAGGCTTTGGCCCGGCAGCAGGCGCGAGAGCGCTGGCAGCGCGCCAGCGCCGCTGCCTCCGATCATCCCTACCTGATGGCCAAGGGCGTGGGCGTTCACGGTCTGCGGCAGCTGGATGGCCTGCTCTTGGTGCCCTTGCGCGATGCACAGGGACGGCTGTGGAGCCTGCAAACCATCGCCGCCGATGGCAGCAAGCGCTTCCTGGCCGGTGGCCGTAAGCGTGGCTTGTACTACGCCGTGGGCCGCACGATCAGCGACGTGGTGTGTATCGCCGAAGGCTATGCCACTGCCGCCAGCATCCATGAGGCCACTGGCCATCCCACCGCCGTGGCCTTCGATGCAGGGAATCTGGAGCCGGTGGCCTGTGCGCTGCGCGCCAAATTCCCCACGGCAGTAATCGTGGTGTGCGCCGATGACGACGCGGCCACCGCCGCGCGGCTGGGCATCAATCCGGGCGTAGCCAACGCCCAGCGCGCTGCCGATGCCGTGGGCGGGGTCGTGGCCATGCCGCCGCGGCCACGCCATGAGGCTACTTCCTGATGATCCCTCTCTTTATCCCGAAGGCGCAGTGCGCCGACGCGGCACCGGAGCCCCGTACATGAGCAACGTCACCTCTGTCGATTTCAATGATGCCGCCAAGGACGCCGGTACCGGCGCCGTACGCGGCTCGATTCAGCGTGCCGTGCGCAAGGGCGCCAAGGGCAAGACCAAGAGCAACAAGGACGCCGCTGACTGCACCAGTGGCAGTGCCAGTGGCGGTGCGGCGCGAGCGCACTACCAGCTCAACGAGAGCGGCGTGTACTACGTCGGCGTCACCGAGGATGGTGACCTGGCCGAGCCAGTGTTTGTCTGCTCGCCGTTGAAGGTCGAGGCCAAGACTCGTAACAGCCAGAGCGAGGAATGGGGGAGGTTGCTGACCTGGACCGACGCCGATGGCCATCCTCACCAGTGGGCGGCACCTGCGGAAATGTTGGTGGGCGATCCGCGCGAGTTCGTGCGCCAGCTGGCCGCAGGTGGTGTGGAAATGTCAGCCCACCGCAACACGATGCAGCGGCTGCTGGCCTACATCATTCAGGAGCGCATCGACACCCGCGCGCGCAACGTCGCCGTGCCGGGCTGGCATGAGGGCCGCTACGTACTGCCCAATGGCGAAAGCTACGGCAATGGCGTGGAGCGGCTGGTCTATCAGCACAGCGGTGGATTGCAGCATCACTATGCGGCCGTTGGCTCGCTGGATGACTGGCGACGCGGCGTGGCCCGACGTTGTCAGGACAACTCGCGTCTGGTGCTGGCGGTGTCAGCCATGTTCGCCGGGCCGCTGCTGCACTTCACCGGCGCAACAGGCGGTGGGTTCCACCTGGTCGGCGGCAGCAGCAGCGGCAAGAGCACCGCGCTACGCGTGGCGGCCAGCGTGGTCGGTCCCCCGGAATATGCCCGCGAGTGGCGCAGCACGGCCAACGGTCTGGAAGGCGTGGCGGTGTTGCACAACGATGCCACGCTCATTCTAGATGAACTGGCGCAGATCGATCCCAAGCAGGCCGGTGATGCCGCCTACCTGCTGGCCAACGGTAATGGCAAGAGCCGCGCCAACCGGGCCGGTGAGGCCCGTGCGGCAGCACGCTGGCGGGTGCTGATCCTGTCGGCCGGCGAGGTCGGACTGGCCCAGCACATGGCCGAGGTGGGCAAGCAGGCACGGGCGGGCCAGTCCGTGCGCCTAGCCGACGTACCAGCCGAGGCCGAGGGCGGGCACGGCGTGTTTGAGCGCCTACACGATGCCAGCGACGGAGCGGCGCTGTCGGCTCTACTCAAGGACGCCGCCGCACGCACCTACGGCGCACCATGGCCGCTCTGGATGGGTTACCTCACCCAGCAGGACAGCCCGACGCTGACCGCCCAGCTGCGCGAATCCACCGACCGATTCCTGGCCACCTACGTACCCGAAGATGCCTCCGGGGAGGTGCGCCGGGTGGCCGAGCGCTTTGCTGTTGTCGCCTTTGCCGGGGAGTTGGCCAGCAGCTGTCGTCACCGCATTACCGGCTGGCCCAAGGGTGAAGCTACCCAGGGCGTGGCGACGTGCTTCAAGGCCTGGCTGCAACGTCGGGGTGGCTCGGCCAGTGCCGACACCGACGAACTACTCTCGCGCGTGCGTGCGTTCTTTGAGGCGCATGGCGAAAGCCGCCTGGAGCCGCTGCGCAGCCCTGAAGGTACGGTGCCGGTGCGCGACCGCGTAGGTTTCCGACGCTTTGATGAAGTTGGATTGACGGAATACCTGGTGCTGCAGGAGGCGTTCAGACGGGAGCTATGTGCGGGCTTCGATGTGCGCCTGGCCGCACGCATGCTGGCTGAGGCCGGCTGGCTTAAGCGCAGTGCTGACGGCAGGCCGTCCCAAACCGTACGTGTCCCCGGCTTGGGGGCCATCCGTGTCTTCGTCTTCGACCCTCGCAAGGTTCACGACAGCGGCCTGTGAGCAGCGCTGTCTTTCATACAGCTCGCCGACACAGTGTCGGGTGAGCCTACCCCCGCCAAATCTTTTCAATGGAGATTCAATATGAGCGACAACCAGAGCATCAACACCACCACCGCCGACCTGGCTATTCAATCCTGCGAAGGGAGCGAGGCTGCGCCGGTATCGGAGAACAGGCAGCGACTGAACGAGCTGGCGCAGCAGCTGGCCAGCGCGGTGCGGCGCAAGCGCGCCTTGGTGGGTAAGGTCGATACGATGCAGCGCGCCAAGCAGGCTGCACAGGGCGATGCCGCTGCTGCCCGCCAGCAGTGGGGTGCCAAGCTGCGTGAGAGCGATGGCACGCTGACCCGTGATATTCAGAAGCTTCGCGCGAATGAGCGCTCGGCGCTCTCGTTGGCTGAGGAATATGAGGCAATGGAGGGTGAGATTTCGGCCGAGCTACCGCGCCTGGAGCTGGAATTGGCCGAGGTGGCGGACCGTTGTCTAAGCACGGCGAACGGTGTCATCAGCGAGGCTGCCAGTCAGGCCTATGAGCAGTTGCTCGTGAACCTTGGCGACAGCCTGGCGGTGGCCTTCGCGCTGTTCTCGAAGGCGGAAAACGCGGGCGTGAACTGGCGGCAGTCGGCGAATGCTGACGAACTGGCCAGCAAGTTCTTCGGTCGCCTTGGCAATGCGGCGCGCCAGCGTCTTGACGATGCCACGGTGACTGAGCAGGTTGCGGAGCGCTTGGCATTTCCGGCGATGGATATGAGCGAGGTGGATATGCAGCTGGCGGGCAGTGTTGCCGCCCGTATCCGGCGGCGCGCCGAACTCAATGTAGAGGCGCGGCGTGACTGATTTGCATGCCTATGCCGCTATCGGAGAGGTTGTGCCCGCGCCTAGCGCGAGCACTGCGGGGGCAGTCACGACTTTTTCCTTTGGCGATCCAATGCCCGTGCTGGACTCGCGCGGGTTGTTCGATTATCTGGAGTGCTGGCGTAAAGGGCGCTACTACGAACCGCCGATCACCCTCAGTGGTCTGTCGCGCACCACGCGCTCCAATCCGTTCCTGCACAGTGGCTTGATTTTCAAGCGCAACATGCTGGTGCGTACCTTCGTGCCACATCGACTGCTGGACCGCACCGCGTTCTCGCAGTTGGCTTTGGATTACCTGGTGTTCGGCATGGCCTACCTAGGGCGGGAAACAACGCACTCCGGGCGGCTATTGCAGCTGCACCCGCTGATGGCGCAATACATGCGTCGTGGTGTGCAACCCGGTGAGTTCTTTCAGGTGCGAGCCGGACGGGCCGAGTATGAATTTGCACCTAGCTCTGTGCACCAGCTGCGCGAGGCCGATACTGATCAGGAAATCTACGGGTTGCCGGAGTGGCTGGCCGTGGTTCAGTCGGCGCTGCTCAACGAATCGGCCACGTTGTTCCGCCGCAGGTACTACACCAACGGCTCGCACGCTGGGTTCATCCTCTACATGACCGACCCGCAGCCAGAGGGCATGGACGTGGATGCGCTGCGTGAGGCTCTGCGAGACTCGCGTGGGCCGGGCAATTTCCGCAACCTGTTCGTGCACTCGCCCAACGGCAAGAAGGACGGATTGCAGCTGATCCCGATCAGCGAAGTGGCCGCAAAGGATGAGTTCACCGGAATCAAGCGCGTGACCCGTGATGACATTCTGGCCGCGCTGCGTATCCCCCCGCAGCTGCTGGGTATCGTCCCCCAAAATGCGGGTGGATTCGGTTCGATTCGGGATGCGGCCACGGTTTGGGCGTCGATGGAACTGGCACCCCTGCAATCGCGGATGGCCATGGTCAACGAGTGGCTCGGCGAGGAGGTCATTACGTTCGCCCCGTTTGACCTGGTGCCTGTAGCACCCTGACGGCTTGCCAGGTGAGCTGGCGCCGATCCGAGCTGACCAAGTAGGCCGCCCAGGGGCGGCCTACTTGCGTTTCGAGGGAGCAATTCGTGATGGGTGCAGCCGTAGTGACGCTGTGCCGGGGGAACGGCTCGTCACGTCATTCCGTCAGTGCGATGCCTGGGCCGCACCGGCAGGTCATGGGCTTCTACGGCGATGGATGTAACCAGTGCAACCAGTCTTGCTCAACGACTGGTACGCTCTTCAATCACGCGTAAGTTATTGATATGTATGAGTTGCAATCGCGCTGTAACCAGCGTACCAATGTAACCAGCAATAACAGTGAGTCAGAATTCTCAAGCAGGAAATGGCAGGCGACAAGGCAGCAGTGATACCGGCAAGACCGTTGGGAGACAGGAGAAGCGGCAGCGGGGGAGGAGCGACAGTGCCCGGACAGGGGCTGTAACCAAAAAAGTGTTCCACAACCCCATTTCATAGCTTTCCTGAAACACTGTAAGTAGTGGTGCTTTCTTCTTGGACGCTATTGGATGGCCTCTTGCCTCCATTCTCTGGCGACTGCACGTCTGGCATCCATCCGACCCCCTCAACTCCTCACCAATCACCCCCTTTGGTGCAGGGATTCGCAGGTGGCCGCACGACCCCTCAGTGCCCCCAATAGCCTTGCTGGGCCTGCCACTGGCCCGTGTGCAGGTAGCGCAGAAAAAGCACCCTATGAAGTGCGCAGGCGTGGTGGGGAGACGAGTGCGCGCGCAGGATGCTGGTCGTCACCGACATACGCTCGCGCTGACTTTCGTACAGTTCATGCCGGCAGTGGGCACGTCGTCGTAGGATGGACGCTCTCACCCGGCAAGGAGCCGCATGGACACCTCACTTTTGGACCACCCACTCGCCGTAAGGATCAGCGCCGCCTCACTTCTGATGCCTTTGGAGGCGGGCGAACAACCCCAATTGGATCTCAAGGGAGAGCTTGATAACGGCCGTACACTGACCGGTGATTCGGGCGAGCATCTGACCCAGCTGCCATGGGATATCACTATCGAGCGTCTGGATGAGGATGAAAGTCGCAAGCAGATCGATGACCCTCCAGAGCACCGTGGCTCGGCGGGCAGCCATCCGCATGCAGGAAAACCGGAGTGCATGGCTGTGACCTACTCTGCTTCGGCACAGGCCTTTGATCGCCTCGCCGCGATGCTTGCAGATGGCACAGTCGGCATTCGACTCGTCCTCCGCGTGACAGGCGTGAAGCACGATCCGCAAAGCAACGAGCTGAAGTGGCCCGACGCTAGAGTCTGGACGGCGGTGACATCCGTCAATGTTGAAGTCGAGTACGACGTCGCTGATCACTCACTCACTGCATAATGAAAGAAGGCCGCCCAGTGGGCGGCCTTCCTCACAGTGCAGAAGAGGCTCCCCATGAAGTGTGCAGGCGTGGCGGGGAGACGAGTGCGCATCCGATGGCCGGGCCTGCCTCGGCCGGAGCCGTGAGAGACGTAAGGTCGTTGGCTCATCTTTGCCACGTGCCTGGGGTTGGCATGATCCGTGTACAACCCACTACACGCGGTTGCTGGAAGGGGTTCTTTGCCAGGCAAATGACGGTTTATGCTCGCGGTACGGGGTGGAGACGTGCGAGAGTACGGCCGCCCGCCGGCCAACTACAGCGTCGTAGGGGAGCAGACGCTTCAATGCGAACCCAACTACAAACCAGGAAGGATTGCAGTGCATCGGATCATCAAGGCGCATCTACAGAGCTTCGTGTCCAGCTTTTCTCTTGAAGCCGAAGACGAAGCGAAGCAGTTCGAAAAATTCGCTGCGTATTCGGTAATCGCCAGCCGCTTCAGTGGTTCTTTTGACCTTGACCAAGTAGTCACGGGTGAGAACGACGATGGCATTGACGCCATCTCGATCATGATCGATGAGACAGGCTGTACATCGATTGAGGACGCTCAAGCTACATTCGCTCCGGCGAGACGAAATCACGATGTGGATGCCGTCTTCGTACAAGCAAAACGCTCCGAGGGCTTCGATTTGGGTGACTTCCTTAAGTTCAAGGAAGGCGTACTTCGATTCCTGACCTCATCCCCATACGCGCCCGCAGATGAAGTTCTCGCGGAGGCCCGTGGCATCTTCGACGTAGTCCTGGAGCAAGTTCCGAAGGTTCGCAACGGTCGGCCCTCCCTGATAGCGAGGTACGTGTCGACAGGGTTGTATCAAAAGCCAGACGCCCTAGAGGTGGCACTGGTTGATTTCAAGAATCAGGTGGCAGCTCTTGGAATATTCCACGAAATCGATATCAAGTTCGTGGATCGGGATGAGTTGACGCGGCTTTGGGTCGGCACATATTCGAGCGTAAACGCGAGCCTTCCAGCATTTACGTATGCTGCGCTGCCGAACATTGTAGGAATTGATGAGGCCTACCTTGCCGTAGTTCGAGCAAGCGACTTTGTGGACAACGTGCTCACGACGGAGGATGGCAATCTTCGCACCCAAGTGTTCGAGGAGAACGTCCGATCCTTCCTAGGTGCTGACAACCCGGTCAATCGCTCCATTGCTGCTACCTTGACGTCCGACATATCGAGCAGATTTCCTGTCCTGAACAACGGCATCACCATTGTCAGTCCGGATGTAAAGCTGCAGGGAAATACGCTTCATTTGACCAACTTCCAGATCGTAAACGGTTGCCAGACGTCAAACGTCCTCTTTGAGAATCGGGCATCTCTCGGAGATGTGATGGTTAACGTGAAAATCGTCGAGACACAGCTCGAGGATGTTTTCTCCGATCTGGTTAGGGCGACCAACAGTCAAACCGAAGTCGGCGACATTCAGTTCTTGTCACTTCGACCAATCGTGCGGAAAGTGGAACAGTACTTCAATACGTTCGACGGTGCGGAGGGACGCCTTTACCTTGAACGAAGGGACCGGCAGTACGTGGGTCAGGACATACCAAACACCCGCATCTTCTCCCTTCATAATGCGACGAAGTGCGTCGCTGCGATGTTCTGTGGACGCCCGGAGCTAGCAGCACGCTACCCCAAGCAGATGTATGAGGAACTTGCGGAACAGGTTTTTGCGGACGACACGCGCGAGATCGTCTTCTATGCCTCATGCCTCACAATGTATAGATTCTCTTTGCTTGTTTCGAACAGCACAATTCCACAGAACCTCAAGAGATTTAAGTGGCACATCCTGCCGCTCGTTCGGGCAATGATGCATGGAGCCGGAACGCCTCACCTGAATTCCAGGCAGGCTGAGGCGCAGGCCAAGTCGATCATCGATGTGATGGGTCAGCATGGGTCGGCCGCCAACGACGTCTTTACAAGCGCTGCCCGAATCTGTAGAAATTTGGGCGATGTAACAAGCGACAGATTGAAGCGTCAAGCTATCCTTCAGGAAATGCTTGCGATGGTTTAAGCTGAAATCAAAGAAGGCCGCCAACTAGGCGGCCTTCTTGCATTGGGCAGCGGGCTGATTAGTCTGCGAGCAGCCGACGCGAGACAACCTTGAAGTAATGGCGGGTCATCTCGATGCCGGTCCAGCTGTAGCCTGCAAGACCCGCGACCACATGCATCGTGCTCGAGCCAACGAATGGATCGAGGGTGTGACCGTCTTCCTCGCAGATTCGCACCAGCTGATACATGAACTCAGTCGGGTTGCCGGTCTTACCGTGCGGGTCGGCCAAAGATGCGTGTCACGGCCGAAACCGGCAGGCTCCACCAAATGGCGGATGCCTCAAGTGCATTAGATCAGGTCGATTAGGTACTGTTCGTCTTCTCTTGCCGGCTGCAGACCTAATGCAGCGTTCAGAGCGTCGATGGTTGTCCATATCCCACCTTGGCCATCGTACTTGTACCGGATACCTTGTGCTTGGGCCCAACGCTCTACCGTAGACAATCGTGGCGACGGACCGTTGGGCGAACACAGATTCCGCAGGTCCTCGAATGTCAGTACTTGCGTGATTACGTTCCCCTGTCCACTGGCTCGCATTGTCGTCTCCTAAAGGAACTTTCCATGGCGGTAACTTTGGCGGTAACAAGGGGGATGCTAATCACGAAAGCATTGCAGAACAATGAATCGCGGGGATTGTGTTAGTCCTGGTGGGCCCACCAATTCAGCGTGCATGATCGGCTGCTGGTCTCCTCTTCCCCGCGCGCACTGCCTTCAAGGCAACATCTGATCCACACGCAAGGATCGAACATGCCCGACACCCGCGCCCCGGTGGAAGACTTCACCACTGAAATCGAAGACAGCCGGCATCTGTTCGCCTGGTGCCTGGTGCGCTACGGCCAGATTCCCGAAGCGCTGGCAATCGAACAGGCACGCGAACGTTATCCCGACCAGACCGCCGGCCACGAATACGAGCACGAACTGCTCTTCCACGACGAGCCCTGGCATTGGGCGATGCTGCACGTGCTGGGCGAAGGGTACTGGCACCAGCACCCGGAACTGACGCAGCCTTCGCTGGAATACGACACCGAATTGGACGCGCTGTGCCTGGCGCGCGGCGAGCCGATTCCCTTGCTGGATGAGGATGAGTATCTCGGTGCGCTTGCGCACGCGCGCCATATGCATGCGTGGACGTTGATCCATCAGGCAGGGATTGACGAAGAGCAGGCACAGCGGCAGGCGCTTGAGTACTACGCGTACTTTCCGCCGCATCATCGCTGGCGCATGTGCGTCCACGATGCGCGCGCTGCATGGGGCGACGTGATGAGCGTGCTGCACATCAATGACTACTGGAGCCGGCCCGAACTGCAGAGGCCGCCTGAGGCGTACTGGCGCGCGTCACGTGCATTCGCCCTGGCGCAGGGGCTCCAGCTGCCGGAAATTCCGCCTCCCTCATGAGAGGGCGCTGCAAGGGTGGCATGATGCGGCTTCCGCCGATCCGTACGACAAGGAGCCCGCATGAAGCGCAGTGCCCGTATGTTCGTCGCCCTGACTACCCTTGCGGCACTGCCTGCCGCTGCCGAGCCGTCCGACTCACCCAGGCGCCCGTCGGTTGACACCCTGCAACGCCTGATCGTCGACAAGGCACCGCAGACGCGCGTAGCAACACCGGACCACGAGCGCATCACCGCAAGGCGCATCGATATCGTCGATGACACGGGGGTGATCCGCATGACGCTGTCCGGCAAGACACCGGCACCGATCATCGATGGCCTGCAGTACAAGCGCGCCTTCAACGTTGCCGGCATGGTGCTGTACGACAACCAGGGCAGCGAGCGCGGTGGCTTCGGCACCGCCGATGTCGACGGCGGCATGGCGGTGCTTGCGCTGGATCATCCGGCGATGGATGCGATCGGCTGGCGGGTATCGCCGGACGGCGCGGTGAGTTTTTCGATCAACCAGGCGCCGAAACTGATCCGTGAGCCTGCATTGGGCAACAAGCTGATTCCTGGGGTGCAAGCACCGACCCGCATCGGTCTGGTGGTCGGGCCTGACGGCACGCCGGCCATTGCCTTGAACGACAAGGCAGACCGCACGCGACTGCGGCTGACTGTCACTGCGGAAGGCTACGGCGCGATCGAGTTCCTCGATGCGCAGGGCAAGGTGCTCCACACATTGGCGCCGGAGGCTGAGCTTCGGCGCTAGCGCGTGCGGGTCGCCGATCGGCGCTTACCCGCGCCGCCCCCTGCCGTCAATGCTGTAGCGCCCGGCGCCGGTACAGGCCAGCAGCAGGAAGCCACCGGCCAGTCCCAGATTCTTCAGGAACATGATCTGCTGGGTCTGGTCGGCGAAGCTGTGGTGGAAGATGAAGGCAGTGACCAGGCTGAAACCCACCAGCACGACCGACACCAGCCGGGTCTGGAAGCCGAACAGGATGCACAGTCCGCTGCCGATCTCGAAGGCGATGGTGGGCCAGAGCAGGATGCCGGGCACGCCCATCGCTTCCATGTAGCCCTGGGTGCCGCTGAGATCACCGAGCTTGCCCAGGCCGGAGATGAGGAACAGCGCCATCAGCAGGATGCGTGCAAGCAGGTAAGCGAGCGAATGGGATGAGTGGCTCACGTCGGTGTCCTCGGAGATGGCCGGCGAAGGCGATCGGAGACCACCGGCAGTGAAGCCCGTGTCTACGCCAAGGGCAACGCCTTGACAGCTGGCCGTCCGCAGGAGACCTTTCTCCCATGACGATTGATATTGAATCGCTCAGCCTTCGGGAGCTGGGCGCCTTGGTGGTTGCCGCTGAACGGCGGAAACAGCTGATTTCCAGCCGCCGTCCGGCCAGTGCGGTACGGCGGATGTTGAAGGCCGCCGCGGCCGAAGCCGGTTACACCCTCGAAGAACTCTTCGGTGGCGAAGCCTCGGAAACACCTGCGCCCGCCCGCAAATCCGCCCGCCGTAAATCCGGCAAAGTCGCGCCCAAGTATCGCGACCCGGAATACAAGCGCCTGACCTGGACCGGTCGCGGGCGCATGCCGCGCTGGTTGGCGTCCAAGGTGTCGATGGGCCACAAGGCCACCGATTTCCTGATTCCTGGCTTGGCCAGGCCGACCGCTGGCAAGACCAGCACCATCGGCAAGCGGACCGTCATCAAGAAGGGATGAGGCTGCGGCACTGCTACCCTGCCCGGGTCTTTCAACCAAGGAGCACGGGATGGCACACGAGGGTGGCATGACGATCACGCCGAAAGTCCTGTACACAGCCGCAGGCGCGGCCGTGCTGGTCAGCCTGCTGGCCTGGGCGGTGGAATGGAGTGGGATGGCCTATGTCTGCCCGTACTGCCGCGTGCAGCGCACGGTCATCGGCGTGCTGGGCATGCTGATGCTGTTCGCGCGACCGGGCGGTCTCATCGTGCCCTGGTTGTCGTACACCGCAGGGGGCTTCGCGTTCGTGGTCGCGGCGATGCAGCACTTCAACGGCTGGAAGCGCATTTTCGCCGGGGATTTCAGCTTCAACGCGCAGTGGTATATCGACCCGTGGCTGCTGTCAGGTTGCGCGATGCTGATCCTGGTGGCGCAGCTGATGCTGGTGCAGGCCGCATGCCGGCGCAGTCTGCACTAAGGGCTGCCCACGGGCGTAGCGTCAGGCGTTCTGGAACACCGCCAGCTGCGCAGCGAACGCACGCTGGTAGGCGGGGCGCTGCGTTGCACGGCCCACATAGGCCACCACCTGCGGGTA
Source organism: Stenotrophomonas sp. 1L-E-5-B-C3 (assembly GCF_057292075.1). Taxonomy (NCBI): domain Bacteria; kingdom Pseudomonadati; phylum Pseudomonadota; class Gammaproteobacteria; order Lysobacterales; family Lysobacteraceae; genus Stenotrophomonas; species Stenotrophomonas sp. 1L-E-5-B-C3. Next base: position 42,438 of record NZ_JBXAWS010000014.1, on the reverse strand, counting down.
CTCATCGAGCAGGCCGCTGCTCTTCAGGCGCAGCAGCACAGAGGCCATCATCAGGTCGCCGACGCTGAAGTCGCCCTCAAGCCACAGGGTTTTGCCCAGCCACGCTGACAGCTGCACCAGCCGCATACGCACACGCTCATCGAGCATCGGCAGGCGCTGCGCATACCAGGGCTGCTCGCGTTCCAGCACCCAGGCCATCGAGCGCTCGACGATGGGCGGCTCCACCGTGTTCAGCGCGGCGAACACCCACATGATGGCGCGCATGCGCGCATCCGGATCGGTCGGCAACAGACCGGGATGCTGCTCGGCCAGGTGCAGGACGATCGCGCCGGATTCGAACAGGATCTGGCCGCCGTCCTGCCAGGTGGGGATCTGCGCGAAGGGGTTGCGGGCCAGGTGCGCGGGCTGCTTCAGCTCGTCAAAGCTGAGCAGCTGCACGTCGTAGGGCACGCCGAGCTCCTCCAGCGCCCAGCGCACGCGCATGTCACGGGCCAGGCCCTGGCCGCGGTCCGGGGAAGTGGCGAAGGCGGTGAGGATGGGGCACATCGGGGCACTCCTGCAGGCCGAAGGGCCCGCCTTTCCTGTTCCGACGAACGACGGGGTGGGAAATCGACATCGCCCGATTCGAGCCCTCACCCAACCCGATGCAGCTTCCGGTACTGATCCGGCGTGCACTGCGCGTGCCGCTTGAACATCTCGGCGAAGGCGCTGACGCCGGAGTAGCCCAGCTCTTCGGCGATCCGGCTGATCGGTCGGCGCGTGCACAGCGCCTCGGTGGCGCGCACGAACTTCACCCGCCCACGCCAGTCGCCAAGCGACATGCCCAGTTCACTGCGTGCCAGGCGCTCCAGCTTGCGCACACTCATGTGGTGGCGGCGCGCAATATCGGCCACCGATTCGGCGGCGCTCAGGTGCTTCTCCACATGCACCATCACCTGCTTCAGCACATCACTGCTGGCGACCGGCAGGAAGCTGGGCAGCACCGCGGCATTGACGATCTGATCGATCACCACCGCGGCCATGCGCTTCTGCGCGGGTGTCTTCGGATCAGTCACGCCCTGTTGCGCCAGTTCGTGCAGCAGCTCACGCAGCAATGGACTCACCTCCAACGCATGGCAACGCACGGGCAACCTGCGTGACAACGCGGGTGAAAGGTAGGCCGAACGATAGGCCAGTGCCGACCGGTTGCGTGAGTAGTGGGCCATGCCGGGTGGAATCCAGATGGCGTAATGGGGCGGAGATACCATCCACTCACCATCGATCTTCATCTCCATGACGCCCTGTGCGACGAAGTTGAACTGTCCCCACGGATGACTGTGCGTGCCCCAGTTGGTGGGCTCCATTGCGCCCTGCCGGAAGTAGATCGGGCCGGGCAGCTGGCTGAAGGTGGGGATGGGCTCAAGCGGTTGCCGCAAGCGAGAGGCGGAATGGCGCATTTTCGGGATGTCCTCGATATGCGCCAAGCGTACGCTGGCCATTCCCCTGCGTACAGCTGCCGTCTTGAACTATCTCTTCCCGATCCTTGCGTGCCTGCTATGGGGCGCGAACACCATCGTCACCAAGCTTGCCTCCGGTTCAGTGGGCCCGATCGACATCGGCTTCTTCCGCTGGCTGGTGGCCGCCATCCTGCTGCTGCCGTTTGCCCTGCCACGCCTGCGCCAGAATCTGCCGACCGTACGTGCAAACCTCGGCCGCTTCCTGGTGCTGGGTTGCCTGGGCGGCGTGATGTACCAGTGCCTGGCCTACTACGCGGCACACTTCACCTCGGCTACCAACATGGGGGTGATCCAGGCCCTGATCCCGCTGATCGCGTTGGCGCTGTCACGCGTGTTCATGGGCCATCCGGTACGTGGCACCTCCATCCTCGGAGCGGTGATCTCCAGCATCGGCGTGGTTGCGGTGGTGTCCCAGGGCGACCTGGCGCGGTTGGCTACGCAGGGCCTGAACCGCGGTGATGCGATCATGCTGGTCGGCGCGTTGGCCTTCGCCGCCTACAACGTGCTGATGCAACGCTGGAAGATCCCGCTGTCGGTGCTGGAGTCACTGTTCCTGCAGGCCACGGCGGCGTCGCTGATCCTGCTACCGTTGCAGCTGCTGATCGGGACCGGGGTGGACAACCTGACGGCGGTCGGCTGTATCGGCTTCGCGGCGGTCTGTGCATCCATTCTCGCGCCGCTGACCTGGATGACGGGCCTCTCCCGGCTGGGCGCAGCGCGTGTTTCCGGCTTCTTCAACCTGGTGCCGATCGTCACCGCAGCGTTGGCGGTGATGCTGCTGGGCGAATCGCTCAGTGGCTGGGTACTGGGCGGTGGCCTGCTGGCGGTGTCCGGCGTGGTGTTCGCTGAGTACAGCGCCAGGCGCGCCGCTGCAGTGTCGAGCGAGCAACCCGCATAGGGCTTCGGTCATGCGGGGTATGTGTCCCCGCCAAGCGCCTGTTCCACCCGCTGCTCCAGCGCGTCCGCATCGTGGCCGCGTTTGCCCCGAAGGCTGAGATGGAGCGAAAGCGGGTCCACCACATCGCCGATGCTGGTGAACGCGGGCGGATAGGCCCAGACCTGCAGCCGTGCGGTCTGCACGCAGTCCGGACCGGGCATGGGAAGTGCACCCAACAACCGCCACGCATCGATGTGCAGCGCGCGGGTGCCGCAGATCGGTGACGTTTCAGCAAGTGCATCGAGGCCTGCCGTCGGCGCCGGGTGCCCGGCATCGCGGAGCATCTCGGCGGTCGGGCCCCAGCAGACATCCACTTCCTTCAGGATGGGGGAGCGCAGGAATGGCTGTGCCCGGGCCCAGACCTCGTCGCGGTTGCCGGCCAGCTTCAGGAAGCGCTCGCGGCCACCGGTGGAGCGTTCGACCAGGCCGCGTTCGACCAGTTCGGCAGAGAGGCGCGATGCTGTCATGGAGGTGTAGCCGGCGGCCGCACTGATCTCGCGGGGAGACCACCATCGCGGCTGCCCCGACAACAACACGTGGATCAACACGGCCTGTGCCGAGGGCAGCAGCGAGATGGCCTTCTTCTCGTGATCGGGCGCGTCGCGGAACTCGATGGCCAGGCTGGGCGCGAACAGCTGGGCATGCGGAACCACGAAGTCGATATGGGCCTCCACCAGGAACCGCCGCTGGGTCGGGGTGAGATAGGGAGAGACATACAGGACCAGTGCATTTGCCGCAGCGCGCAGGCAGCGGACGTCCTGGATGACGCGGCTGCTGGACTCGCTGGGCTCGCGGGCCACGGCAAGCATCGCAGGGGTTTCCCCATACAGCATCAGCTCGGCAAGGTGGTAGCGCGAGGACATCGCGCGTGGAATGGCATGTGATGAGGCAAGCGGGTGCACCGCAGAGGCGAGCCCGGGGAGAATCCTGCGCAGGTACCGCTGCGCGTCAGTGACCAGGTCGGTCAGGCCAGTGCGAACTGCCGTCGTCATCTCGTACTTCCCTTGCGGCGGCACGTCCGGAGGATCGGGACCGGGCCACACCGTCGCGTTCAGTGGTGAACCTGGAGACGGGCGTGCAGTGTCGAGGCGCGTGGCGATCCATGCGGTCCTGCTCCCATGCCGTCATGACATCAGTGTTGCCGGGAACCTTGGAGATTCCGTCGAAGAACGATGGAGATCGAGTGGAGGTTGTGTGCATCGTGGCCGGCGGACTCCCCCTCCGCCGGCCACGAGCACGTACCTGTCGATCAGAAGCGCTGCGAGTACTTCACGTACACGGTGCGGCCGATGTCGAAGCCGCCGTAGTAGGGGAACGAGCTGGAGGGCTTGGAGAACATGATCGGGCCCTGGTGGTTGAATACGTTGTTCGAGCCCAAGGCCACCGTGCCATCCCACGGCAGCTTGTAGCTGACCTGGATGTCGTGGAAGGTGTTCGAACCCACCTTGCGCAGCGCATCCGGCTCGCCGTAAGCGTAGCGGTCGGGCAGGGTGCAGGGCCGGTTCGGCACGCAGTTTTCAACCATGCCGGAGAAGTAGCGCACGGTGTACTGGGTGCTGAAGTTGCCGAGCTGCCAATTCACGCCCAGGTTCGAGCGCAGTCGGGAAATGCCCGGCTGGCCGATCCGGCCCATCATGATCGTGTCGCCAGCCGAGTTCTGGTTCTGCTCGTCGTACTTGGAGACGTAGCTGTTCTGCAGGTCGATGGTGAACCGGCCAAAGGAGAACTCGGGCAGGCGATAGCGGATGCCCAGATCCCAGCCTTCGGTCTCCATCGAGCCCAGGTTGGCGAGGCCGTAGAACATGCTGGTGATGTGGCCATCACCGGCGCGCTTTACGCTTCCGCAGCGCGAGGCATTACCCAGCACGTAGCAGTCACGCAGGATGCGGTCGACGCTGTCCTGGATGATCATGTTGGTGATCTTGTAGCTGTACCAGTCGAGGTTGATGTCCAGGCCATCGACCCAGCGCGGGCTCCAGACCACGCCCACCGTCTTGCTCTTGGACTCCTCCGGGCGCAGCTTCGGATTGGAGCCGGTGGTGAACTCGTCGGGGGTGGCACAGGGATAGCTGGCACAGGGCTTCAGGCTCTGGTTCAGCTGCTGGTAGCCCAGCGGTACGCCCGCCGCGTTGCAGGCGGCATTGCCGTTGACACTGTTGGTGGCGCCGGTACCGCAGGGATCGACATACGTCTCGAAGCTGGTGCCCAGGCCGCCGTACAGATCGGAGATGCTCGGTGCGCGGAAGCCTTCGGCGAAGGTACCGCGGATCATCAGCTCTTCGATCGGGCGCCAGGCGAAGCTGGCCTTGGAATTGGTGGTGCTGCCGAAGTTGCTGTAGTCGGAATAGCGCGTGGCCAGGTTCACGGTCAGCTCCCTGGCGAACGGCAGGTCACGCAGCACCGGCACGTTTACTTCGGCGAAGAACTCGTTGAGGCTGTAATCACCGGCGGTGGTGGAGGCACCCAGCGCCGTGCTCTGCCGCGACTGCGCGAAGGCATCGGGCACGAAGCGGCCCTCTTCCTTGCGGTACTGGTAGCCCAGGGCGACGGACAGGTCGCCGGCGGGAAGCTCGATCACCGGTCCTGAGATGTTGGCGAAGTAGCTGCGGGTCTTGGTGATGCCGGTATCGTTGAACGTAGGGAACAGGAAGCGCTGCAGCTCGGGATCGGAGAGAGAGCCAGCCCCCGCGACCCCGAACGGCAGCAGAGGATTCCAAGCCAGGCAGCCCGAGACCGGCGATGCCGCCGTACCACAGCGGGCCACACCATTGGCGTCGAGGTAGGAGGGCCCCAACGCCTGCCGGGAAGCGATCAGGCTCATGTCGCCACGGCCCGTTTTAGTAACTTCATTGCGGTTGAACAGCGCGCCGACTTCCCAGTCGTACGCCTTGCTTCCCAGCTCGAAGTAGCCGGACAGGCTGGGCGCGACGCGCAGGGACTTCAGCTTGCTTTCGGTGGTGCGAGGCACCTCCCACAGGCGGCGATTGAACGCGATGCTGTGGTCGATGGGATTGAACACGCTGGCCGCATCCAGCGGCGTACCGAACTTGGTCGACTGGTACGGGTAACCTGCAATCTGCTGGTCGGTGGTGCGTTCGTTGTAGCCGATATCGGCAGTGAACTTGATCTGCTCGGTCAGCGCGTAGTCCGTGCTGAGGAACAGCGAGCGACGCTCGATGCCGGTCTGCAGGTGCATCTGCTCGTTGCCGTTGGCGAACTCGGCCGGCGTGATCGGATGGTAGTCGTTCGGGTTCTTCGGGTTGCCGCCACGATTGAGCGTCTTGAACACCGCATCACCGGTGTTGCACTTGTACAGGGCCGGATCGCACCACGAACCGTTCTGGCTGATGTTGCTCCAGTCCGCGCCGGGGTAGTTGGGGCCAGCACCACCGTACCGGGAGAACTCACGGTCGCGGGCAAACACCGGGTCCGACTTCTGGTACTCCAGCGCGAGCGTGTAACCGCCGCGTTCACCACGTGCACCGGTGACCAGCGAGAAGGTGCTGTCCTTGCCGTCGCCCTGGCTGAACTGTCCATGCTGCATGGACACTTCCAGGCCTTCGTAGTTCTTGCGGGTGATGATGTTGACCACGCCGGCGATCGCATCCGAGCCGTACAGCGCAGAGGCGCCGTCCTTCAGTACGTCGATGCGCTCTACCGCGCTCATCGGGATCTGGCTGAGATCCTGGTAGCCGCCGGTGGTGGCGCCCAGGCGCTTGCCGTTGACCAGTACCAGCGAGCGGGTGGCGCCCAGGTTGCGGATGTTCACGTAGTAGCCACCGACGTTCTCGCCGGAAGCCAGTGCGCGCGCACGCGAAATGGTCGGGGCGCCAGTGGAGGTGAGGTTCTGCAGCAGGTCGGCAATGGTGGTGAAGCCCTGCTGTTCGATCATCGCGCGGGTGATGGCGATGATGGGCTGCTGCGTCTCGATGTCGACGCTGCGGATGGCCGAGCCGGTGACCTGGATGCGATCGAGGTTCTTCGGTGTTTTCTCGCTGCCATCCTGGGCATGTGCGGCCGGCGACCAGGTGGCCGCCAGGGCGGTGCCCACTGCCAGTGAAAGCAGGGTGTACTTGTAATGCATTTGGCTCTCTCCAAATCCAGTTGAATGGGTTTCGTGCATGGCTGCGTGGAAACCGATCTGAAACTCCGCTGTGCGGAATCGGAAGGAACCTAACACTCCGTTTACATCCTGATTACGTTATGGACGCGTTATCGTCGCGCGCGGGATCCTGCATTCATGCACGGGCCCTGCACGAAATCTCTACGCGTGCACATGCTGCTTTGCATCAGTGTGTCTGCGCACCTTTTGCAGATCGAAGGAGACGCGTAGTGAATACCCCTGGAAAGCCAAAACCCAGTTGGCGGCAGAGGCATGTGCTGCTGCTTGTACTGGCGATCGTGCTGCTGGTCGCGTTGGTCATCATCATCGCGCCCTGGTGAATCGACGTCGATTCGCTCATTCCCCGTGAATGGAAATGAGCCTGCGCATGAAGAAGTCAGCGCGCGTTGAACGTGGTGATGTGCACATCAATCCGTACTCACCCGACAGCCACGGCACACCCTCCACAGTGGGGTCGAAGGCAACGCAATCGCGCTGCCATTCCCCACAGATTTTCGAGCACACAGGAGCGACTCCATGAGCACCCAGTCCACCATTGAACATCGCCTCAACGACCTGATCGAGATCGCCCGCGACGGCAAGTCGTTCTATGAAGAAGCCGCGACCAAGGTGAAGGATGCCGAGCTGTCGGCATTGTTCACCCGCATCGCCGGCGTCAAGGGTCGTATCGTCTCGGCGTTGAGCAGCTCGGTTGCTGCCAGCGGCGGCAAGCCGGCCGAGCACGGCACCATGGTCGGTTCGATGCAGCAGTTCTACGGCAAGGTGCGTGCGGCCTTCGGCGACACCAATTACGGCTATGTGGCCGAACTGGAAGAATCCGAAGATCGTCTGCTTGGCGCGTTCAAGGATGTGCTGAAGGACAACGAGCTGCCGCCGGCCGTGCGCCAGGAAGTGACCCAGCTACTTCCGGAAGTGCAGGAATGCCACAACGTCATGCGCGCCCGCAAGCACGCCATGAAGGCGGCCTGACGCTCACTGGCGGCCTTCTCCCCGGGGCCGTCACGGCCGGGGCGGCATTGCCGCTCCGGCCATCTTTGCAGCAGGCGGCTCAATCCCGCGTTTCAGGTGCGATGTCCGTCAAATGCAGTAAGCGGCCGATCAGCTCGCTGAAGATCGGTGCAGCGACGGCGCCGCCGCCATAGCCCCCCAGCCGCGCATCCGGATCGTCAACAACCACGGCGACCGCATAGCGCGGATGGTCTGCGGGAACGAGGCCGGCGAACAGCGATGTATAGCGGCGTGCATAGCCGCCGGCACTGGCCTTGCGCGCGGTGCCGGTTTTCCCCGCGATCGGGTAGCCGATGATGCGCGCACGGGTCGCAGTGCCGCCCGGTCCGGAGGTGGTTGCCAGCATCGACAGTACCTGCTCGGCAACATGTGCAGGCATCGCCCGTGTGCGGACCGGTGAGCGCCCTAGCTCGAACGTTGGTTGCACACGCACGCCATGGTTGGCCAGCGTGGCGTAGGCATTGGCCAGCTGAAGCGTGGTCATCGACAGGCCGTAGCCATAGGCCATGGTCTGCTTGCTGGTGCCGCTCCAGGCGTGCGTATCGGCCAGCGTACCGCTGCGCTCTCCGGGAAAGCCGCTACCGGTCGGGTGCCCGGCCCCCAGGGCCGCGAACATGTCGTGAAGCTGGTCGCTGCTGAGGCGACGCGAGATCAACGAGATGCCGACGTTTGAACTCTTCTTCAGTACCTCGGTCGTATCCAGTACACCCAGGTCGCGGTAGTCGCGAGTGGTGAAGCGTCCGTTGCGGATCCAGCCGGGATGGGTGTTGAACGTGCTGGTTGTGGTGATCACGCCGGCATCGAGCGCCGCAGCCACCGTGAATGGCTTCACCGTGCTGCCGGGCTCGAATACATCGGTGACGGCGCGGTTGCGGTGGGCGTCGATCGGCCCCGCGCCGGGATTGTTGCTGTTGTACGTGGGCCAGTTGACCATCGCCAGGACCTGGCCACTACCGACTTCCAGCACGACCACGCTGGCGGCCGCAGCGCCGTGGCGTTGGGCCGCCGGCCCCAGGCCTGCATGGAGGGTGTACTGCATGCGGCTGTCGAGCGACAACACGATGTCCTCGCCGGCGCGCGCAGGACGGCCGCGGTCGCGCAGCTCCACCGGGCGGCCCTTGCGGTCGATGATGACGTCGCGGTAGCCCGCCCGGCCCGCCAATCGCGCCTCGAACATCCGTTCCAGTCCTTCCACACCACGGCCTTCGATATCGGTGATGCCGATGACCTGCGCGAACAGATCCGACTGCGGGTAAAAGCGCTTGAACTCCCGCTGCAGGTGCACTCCGGCGGGAGCCCTGGCGAGCAGAGCTTCGAAGCTCGTTGGATCACCCCGGCGGAAGCCGGGCAGGTAGACGAAGCGCCGCTTTCGGTCGCGCGCGAGCAGGCGGGCCAGCGCGGTGGCATCAGCGTCCAGTGCCGTTGCCAGTGCTTCGACCGACCCGGATGCATCGAAGAATTCCCTGGGGTCGATCCACAGCGAAGCCACCGGCGCTGACCCGGCGATGACGGCGCCATGGCGATCGTAGAGCGTGCCGCGATGGGCACGCAGGGGATGGTGCCGAAGCATCCGCGCTTCGGCTTGCCGCAGGTAGAAACGATGGTGGATGATCTGTACATCGGCCGCGCGTGCCAGCAGCAGGCCGCCCATCGCGACCAGTGCTGCGCAGGTCAGGCGGTAGCGGCGGCGGAAATCATGGCCGCGTGCTGCACGTGGGGAAAGGCTCCTGTTGCGTACACCGCTGGACATCGATCGCGTCGCTACAGCGGCTGATCGGCGATGTACGCCAGCAGCGCAGCGGCGCTGTCGACGACGCTGGCATGGCTGCGACTGTTGGCAATGGCCATGCAGGTGATTTCGGCATCGCGCAGTGCCGCCAGCCGGTCCTGCAGGCGGGGATAGGGCTCGGCCGAGCGATAGGTTGCGGTGTAGCCGGCGTCCAGCATCGGTTGGATCTGCACGGGGTGGTTGCCATGCAGCTCGCGCAGCGCGTGGTCCAGCCGAGCGACATCGCAGGACGCAACGGCATTGAACGCGTATTCCCACGCCACGGCATTGGCCATGCCCATGTCGATCTGCTTGAGCAGTGCATCGCGCGGCGGTGTACCGAGGGGCGGGGCTGGCACCGCCAGCGCATCGGTGGCCGGCAGTGCGATCAGAAGCAGGATCAGTGGAAGGTTCAGTCGCATGTGTGTGGCTCCCGGCGTGAAGCAGAGGCGCGTGCTGCGCGGCTCTGCTGTGGGCGTCCCAGCAGTGCCACCGCCAGGCTGGCCAGCGCTGCGGCGACAGCCGAGGTCCACAGGGCGCTGGCGAAGCCGTGGCTGTAGATCGCCTGTGCGAACGTCGCGGTGTGTGAGCCGGCGAATGTACCGGTGGCGATCGCATCGGCCATCGGCCGCACGTCGCCGGGTGGCACCGCCGCCGCCAACGCGGTGCGGATGCCCAGGCTCAGTGCGCTGGAAAGGATGGTGAAGCCCAGCAGGATGCCGACGAAGCGCGTGGTGGCGCTGATGCCGGAGGCCACGCCGGCGCGGTCGCGCGGTGCCGCACCAATGATGGCCTTGGAGGTCTCGCCATTGAGGATGCCGCCACCGGCACCGATCACAACCATCGCGAGCAATGCCAGCCATGGCCGTTGCTGCCACGCGGCGAGGCCGGCCACGGCGTTGCCGGCGGCGGTGATCGACAGGCCGATGGCCAGCACGGCTGGGCTCGTCAGGTGGCGGCCCAGCCGCCGGCCGATCGCAGGGAACAGCAGCATCGCCGCAGCAAACGGCAGCATGCCGACACCGGCGGCCAACGCGCCCAGCCCCATGCCATTCTGCAGATACTGCGGCAGCATCGAGGCCATCACCTGGGCGCTTACCGAGTAGCCGACCATGGCGATGAGCGCGCCGACAAAGCGCGGGCTGGCCAGCAGTCCGAGATCCACCATGGGATGCGGCCGTGCCCGCTCAACGATGACGAAGGCGGTCGCCATGACGAAGGCCAGGGCCAGCCCGGTCAACGCCGTTGCAGCGCCCCAGCCCTGCGCCAGGCCTTCCACCAGGAACAGCACGATGCCGAAGATCGCCAGGCTGAAGGTGGCGATGCCGGGCGGGTCGAGCGGGCGGAGCACGCTGTCGGAGGATTCCGGTATCCAGCGCAGCGCGCCGTAGCCGAGCAGGGCGAGGAACGGCAGGATTGCGATGAACACCGCGCGCCAGCCCCACAGTGTGGAAAGCGCGCCACCGATCAACGGCGAGAGCACCATCATCATGCCCATCGCCGTGCCCCAGAATGCCCACGCGTTGTCCTTGGCGGCCCCCTCGTGGAAGGTGTGGCCGATGATCGACAGCGACGGCGCCAGCAGGAATGCGGCACCCACGCCCTGCAGCGCCCGTGCGAGGTAGAGCGATGCTGCGGTCGGCGCCAACGCGCACAGCAAAGAGGTGAGGGCGAACACGGTGATGCCGATCAGCAGCACGCGGCGGCGGCCGCAACGGTCGGCGATGGCACCGGCCGGCAGCAGCAGCGAAGTGAAGGACAGGATGTAGGCGCTGATCACCCACTCGATATCCGCGAACCCGGCATGCAGGTCACGCGCGATGCCGGGCAGTGCGACCGCCACTGCATTGGTCTCGAGCACGGTCATCGTGCAGCCCAGCGAGGCCACCAGCAGGACCCGGTCGGGCAGCCTGCGTGGCACGGGGGAAGGGGTAGGGGAGGGCGGCACCGGTCGCTCTCAAGAGGGAGAGGACAGGCATTCCAGCAGCGATCGGTGTTTGTTTCATTCTCGGTGTTTTCCCGGTACGTTAGGTTTTGCCTAACGAAGCGCCGCCCATGGAACGCCGTCACCTGGAGTACTTCGTCACCTTGGCCGAGGAGCTGCACTTCGGCCGCGCGGCGCTGCGGCTGGGGATCGCCACGCCGACCCTGAGCGTGCAGATCCAGGACATCGAGCGCCGGCTCGGGACCCGCCTGTTCGAGCGCGGACGTCGGGAGGCGGCGCTGACCTCGGCAGGCGAGGTGTTCCTGGCCGAAGCACGTGACGTGCTGCGCCGGTTCGAGCAGGCCGAAACCGTGGGCCGGCGGGCTGGCCGCGGCGAGATCGGCAAGATCGAGATCGGTTATGTGGGCTCGGCGTTGTATGCCGGCGCGCTGCAGGACCAGCTGAGCCGGTTCCGCGACCGCTATCCCGGCGTTGACCTGCAGGTGAGCGAATGGCCGATGGGCGTGCTGCCGGAGCTGCTGCAGCAAGGCCGGATGGACGTGGTGTTCTGCCGGCCGCCGATGGATGTGCCCGACAGTTTCGGTGAACACACCCTGGTCGAGGACCAGTTCTGCGTGGCCTTGCCGGAAACCCATCCGCTGGCGCAGGCGCGGAGTCCGGTGCGACCGGCGGCGCTGGCCAGGGAAGGGTTCGTGATGCCGGAACAGCCGGCCGGCGCGATGGAGGTCGCGCGACGGGGCGGCTTCATTCCACGCATCCGTTCGCAGCCCGGCCATCTGGCAGCGGTGCTGGCCGAGGTTTCCGTCGGTGTCGGTTCGGTGGCGATCGTGCCATCGGTGCTGCAACGCACGCTGGTGCTGCCGGGCATGGTCTATCTGCCGCTGGCCGGGCCGACCATCGTTTCGACCATTGCCGTGCAGTACCGCCAGGCCGAGACCTCGCCGGTGGTGCGGCGCCTGATCGAACAGGTGAAACAGACGCCATGCAGGCGCATCGACATGCTGCCGCTGGGCTGACCGCTGCGGCCGCTTGCCGGTGGTTGCTACACTTGCGCCACCTGTACAGGTATTCGATGGCGCCATGAACAACGGGAACGGTCCGCAGACAGTTCGCTGAGCCGCAACAACGATGCAGACGTTGTTGCGGTGATCATCCCTGCGATGCACGCGAAGTGGATGGATCACCGCCGGATTCACTCTGGGCGGAGACTCCCCATGTTCAATCGACAGGCCCCACGTTGGGCCCATTCCCTGCCGTCGGCCATCGCGCTGATGGCCCCCTTCGATCTCCTGGCCTCGCTGGCCATGGATATCTACCTGCCTGTGGTTCCTGCAATGCCACGCGCGCTGGGCACCTCGCCGGTGCTGGTGCAACTGACGCTCAGTGCCTACCTGCTGGCGCTCGGCGTGGGCCAGTTGGTGTTCGGTCCACTGTCCGATCGCATCGGGCGACGGCCAGTGCTGTTGCTGGGGGCGTTGCTGTTCACTGTCGCGTCGTTGGCGCTGGCGGCGTCCAGCAGCGGTGCGGCGTTCCTGGCCTGGCGTACCGTGCAGGCGATCGGTGCATCGGCGGCGCTGGTGGCGACCTTTGCCACCGTGCGTGATGTCTATGCCGATACGCCGGAGGGTGCTTCGCTGTATGGGCTGTTTGCCTCGATGCTGGCCTTCGTGCCAGCGCTCGGTCCGATCCTTGGTGCGTTGGTGGCAGGCGCATTCGGCTGGCGCGCGATCTTCGCACTGCTGGGCGTGCTCGGCCTGATCGCCGGCCTGCGCGCGCAACGCCATTGGCAGGAGACCCGTCCGCCGTGCAGTCACGCGCCAGGCCCGGTGCTGCAGCGCATCCTCCGCAGCACCAGCTTCTGGGTGTACACGCTGGGGTTCAGTGCGGGCATGGGCACCTTCTTCGTGTTCTTCTCGATCGCCCCGCGCATCCTGGTCGGAGGCATGCAGTACTCGCCGCTGTCCTTCAGCCTGGCGTTCGCAACGGTGGCGCTGGTGATGATTCTCAGCGCGCGGCTGGCGAAGCGCTTCATCGCCCGCTGGCAGGTACGCGGGACCTTCCTGCGTGGGCTGTGGGTGATGATCGGCGGCGCGCTGTTGATGGCGCTGGCGACGCTGTCGCCACCGTCGTTCGCCAGCGTGGTGCTGCCGATGTGGGGCATCGCAGTGGGCCTGGTGATGGTGGTATCGGTGGCTGCCAACGGCGCATTGCGTGATTTCGCCGATGCCTCGGGGATGGCGGTGGCGCTCTACTACGCCCTGCAGAGCGTGATCGTTGCCGGCGTGGGGACGTTGGCTACCGTGCTGCTGCCGGGAGACACGGTGTGGCCGCTGGTGGCCTGTGGGCTGCTGTTGCCGCTGGCCAGCCTGCTGGCCGCAAGCTGCCTGCCACGTGGCGCATAGCGGCCGGCGGCGGACAAAAAAGGGGCGGCCGCAAGGCCGCCCCAATCCATCAAGAGAACACGTGCCTTGAACTAGAAGCGGACCGACCAGCGTGCATTGGCACCATGGTCGCGGCTTTCACTGCCGAACTGGCCGCTGTAACCCAGCTCCAGCTGCTGCCGCGGGGTCAGCCATGCCGACAGGCCCAGCTCGGCCACCACGGCGTTGTCGGCAATTGGTGCGCCCTCGACCGCGAAGGTGCTGCTGCTGTTGGCGAAGGCCAGGTTGGCCACCTGGCTGCGGTCGCCAGAGGCGCGGCGATAGCCCACGCCACCGCGCAGGTGCAGCCAGCTGTCCTGCTGGAACGAGGCCTTCAGGCCCTTGTCGAAGCGCAGGCCAGCGGTAGCGATCGTGGTTGCGGTGTCATCCACCTTGCCCTGCAGGGCGGCCGCACCACCGCGTTCGTTGATGCGCTTGAGGTCCACTTCCACGCGCGCAACCTGCAGGTACGGTTCCAGCCCGGCTTCCGGACCACCGAAGCGGTAACCGGCTTCGATGAAGGCCTGGCGGGTGCGGGCGTCGTAGCGTGCGCTCAGGCTGTCGCTGAAGCCAGCGAACGCCACGTCGCGCGTGCTCTTCACCTCGTGCTTGCTCCAGGCCACACCGCCGCGCAGGCCGAAGCCGCCCCAGTTGTGGCTGGCGTAGGCGCCGAAGTGCGTGTTGTCGATCTTCGACTTGGCACGACGCTCCTGCTGCTTCACGTCGGTACGGCCGGTACCGGCCAGCACGCCCACCTGCCAGCCGGAGAACTCGCGGTCGATGCCGATCAACAGGCCGTTGCTGTTGGCTTCGGTGCGGGCGGTGTTGCTGTTGCCATCCAGCTTGCTGTTGCCGCCGAGTGCCTGCACCCAGGCGCCGGTGGCATCGCCCGCGTCGGCACCTGGCGCGGTGGTACCGGCACGGCGCGACAGCGCGGCATCACGCACGTAGCGGCTGCCCTCGACCAGGGCCAGTGCCGTGGCCGGATGCAGTTCGCCGCTGAGACCGTCGAGCACGCCACCTACCTGTTGCGGGAACAGTTGGGTCAGCGGCTTGGGCAGGCCCTGGTTGATCGCCAGTCCATCGGCGCTGGTGGCCACTGCGCGTTGGTTCGGCGTGGCAGCAGCACTGGCCAGAGAGGCGCCGCGTGCCACGTCGATGCGGGTGCCATTGGCACCGTAGGCCAGGCTGAACTGCAGGAACGGCGAGAACGCGCTGAAATCGGTTTTCGCGAACTGGCCGCTGACACCGCCGTCGGCGCGGATGAAATTGAACTGCTCGCCGAGGTAGTAGGTACCCGGCTCCGGCAGTGCGACCAGGGTACCGCCGAGAGTGGCGGTGCCGGTTACGTGCAACTGGTCACTGCGGCCGCCCGGGGCAAGTTCGGCGGCATAGACGCCGGTTGCACCCTGCACGTAGTTGCCGTTGATGGTCAGCGTGCCGATCGAATTGCCGGGCGCGATGATGCCGTCCACACGGGTGTTGCCCAGTGTGCCGATGCCCTTCAACAGGCCGTTCGAACCGACCGTGGTGGTGCCGCCGGTCTGCGTGCCGTTGAAGGACACCACGCCGCCATCGACGGTCAGGTTGCTGTCCTTCAGCAGGCCGCTGCTGCTGACCGTGCTCACGCCTCCAGTGGTGTTCAAGGCGGTGGAAACCAGCGAACCGTTGAGCAGGAACTGGCCACCCTGGACCTCGACCGCTGACGTGAGTGTGTTGGTGCCGTTCAATTCCAACGTGCCGTCCTGCAGTACCGCGCCGTTGAAGCTGTTGTCGCCACTCAGGCGCAGCCAGCCGATGCCGGACTTGGTCAGCTTGCCAGCGCCGCCGATGTCGTTGGTCCAGTCATCCCAGGCGTCGCCTTCCCACACCTTCAGGCCACCGGCCTTCTGGTTCATCACCACGTTGGTATCCACGCGCAGCGAGCCGTAGCCTTCGATGGCCTTGCGCAGGTCCATCAGGCCCCAGCCATAGATCTCATCGATGCCTGGTGCGCCAAGATCGCGCGCGGTGGTCAATAGCACGTCGCGGACCTGCGCACTGTCCAGATAGGGGAAGCGCTCGAACAGCAGGCCCAGCGCGCCGGTTACATGGGGTGCCGCCATGGAGGTGCCGCTCAGGTTCCCGTAGGCATAAGTTGGGGCCTGACCGGAGACCTCGAGGATCACATTGCCATTGTCCTCGCGGGGGATGGCATCAATGACCGAGTCTTCGCCATAGACGGTCGAATTGATGTTCGAACCCGGCGCGGCCAGGCACCAGTTTGCGGCCAGGCCGCAGCGCATCGAGCGATTGCTCAGCTCCAGGGCCTGGTTGACGTTGACTACGGCCAACCAGTACGGCTCGATGTCAGTGAAGGCGCGTGGCATCGATGCATACATGCCTGCTATCGGTGCCTGCTCTGGTGAGGGATTGACCGAGTCGGTGTTTCCCGCAGCCCATACCTGGATCAGGCCGCGGGCACGTGAGCCTTCTGCTATCGCGCCGAGGCTGTCCGCAAGATCCGGATGCGACAGATAGAAGTCGAGTTTCTCGGCGGTGTCCGGTTCGTTGGTCAGGCCCCAACTATGGTTGACTGCGCGTACGTGCTGTTCGTTGAGCTGTGCGTACAGCTGCGGGAAGATCGAATCGGAGGCTCCCAGCGCGGCAACCGACTTACTGTCCAGGTACAGTCCGCCATCCCGCTCGACGACGGTCAGGTAGTTCACGCTGTTGGCAAACAGGCGGGCTACGGTGAGGTCAGCGCCGAACGCGACGCCGTGCATTCCATTGCCATCGCGGTTGGCGGCGATGGTTCCGGATACATGGGTGCCGTGCACGTTGTAGCCCGGACCCTCGAAGTAGCCGTTTCGATTGAGCAGGTCTCTGTAGGCCGGATCAATCAGGGTGTAATCGATAGCAACCTGGTTGCCGTCGCTGGTGAAGCAGGCATCCGGGCCGTCGAGTACCTCGCGGTCGCACAGGCTGCCATCGGCAAGCACATCGGCCAGACGCAGGCCGCGATGGTTCTTGCCGGCGAACTCCGGGTGGTCCAGGCCTGTGCCACTGTCGAAAACGCCCAGGCGGATGCCGGTACCGGTCAGGCCACGCGCATAGGCATGGTCGGCGTTGGTCGCAGCCAAACCCCAGTCGGCGTTGAATTCGTCCGTGCGCCAACTGGCCGGGTCGCCCGGATTGCCGAGGGTCGCCGTGGTGCTGGTTGCCGCTGTGGGTGCTGCAACCGGAAACTGAGCCGTTGAGGAAGGGATCGCCGAAGTGGCCGGTTGCGCCCAAGCTGCCTGCAACTGGCGCTGTTGCTGCCAGGTGTCGAGTGATGCGCTGGCGGTGGCGGGCGTGGCAGCAGCCAACAACAGGCAACTGGCAACTGCCAGCGCCAAGCGGCTGCGCGGGGAACGGGAGTGGGACGAACGGCCATACAGCGGGTGATTCATCAGACAACTTCCTTGATTGACGGACAACAAGGCCGTTAACCCCGCAGTGCGACGATCACCCCCAGTGATGTGAAGGAAATTTAATGAACAGATTAATGTTTCGTGACGTGAGCGTTCACTCCATCTCTCGGCCGCCTCGCTACCGTGAGCCGGCCTGGGCTCACCAGGCTTATCAAGGAGTGATGTCGATGCGTGCTTTCAGGAAAATGATCGCAGTAGCGGTGTTCGCGCTGGCATGTACCGGTTCGGTGGCGGTGGCAGGACCGGTCGAGCCCTGCGACAAGCCGTGCTGGCGGGCGTATCAGATGTGCCTGGCCAGTGGTGCCGACGCCGGTGAATGCCAGCAGGCGTACAACACCTGCGTGGTCGACCTGTGCATGGGCGTGTGAGTCGCGCCGTTTGAGCCGTGCGTGGGGCCCCGTCACCGACGGGGCTCTTCTGTTTGGGTGCAAGGTCGGGCAGTCTCGACGCGTCCTTTCCAACGGAAGCGTGTCATGGCCGTCAAACGCGTCGTCGCAAACATTGCCACGCCCGATCCATCGCGCGCGGCCGCTTTCTATGGCGAGTTGCTTGGGATGCCGGTGCTGATGGACCACGGCTGGATCATCACCCATGGCGGCCAGGGCAGTGCGCTGGCACAGGTCAGCTTCGCCAGCGAAGGCGGCGCCGGAACCCCGGTGCCGGACCTGTCGATCGAAGTGGACAACCTGCAGGAGGTGCTGGATCGCATGCACGCGGCCGGCATTGCGCTGGAGTACGGCCCCGCCGATGAACCCTGGGGCGTGCGCCGCTTCTTCGTCCGCGATCCGTTCGGGCGGTTGTTGAACATCCTCGCCCACACCTGAGCGGCAGAAAGTCCGTCAGCGCCGTTTGGCACCGGTCGGTTGCACGCCGACCATGCGCAGGCAATCGGCCTGCACGGCGGCGATGAAGGCATCGGCATCCGGTGCCGGTGCAGCGATCAGGTCGTCGGTGGCGCCGTGCACACCGGCATAGATCAACGAGGCGGTGACCTTGGGCGCTGGAAGCTGCCACAGACCTGCGGCGTTGCCTGCTTCGAGGATGCCCAGCAGTTGCTGCTGGATCGCACTGCGTTCGGCATTGCCGCGCTGGTGATGGTGGTGGTTGGCGAACACCACATCATGCAGCGCGTGGGTACGCACGTAGAGCTCGATGTTGGCGCGGATCCAGGCACGCAGGCGCGCCACGCCATCATTGGCGGGCTGCTGCTGCACGGCCAGGTCGACCTCCTCCATGAACTGCCGCGTATAGCGCTGCGCCAGCGCCTGCAGGATTTCGGTGCGCGAGGCGAAGTAGGTATAGAAGGTGCCCTTGGCCACGTCGGCGGCAGCGACGATGTCGCTGATGGTGGTCGCTTCCACGCCCTGCGACAGGAACAGCGCCTGCGCGGCGTCCATCAGTTCTTCCTGGCGGGTTTCGGCGGGCTTGGTGCGCGGCCTGGCGACAGCTGGGGTCTGCATGGTGGGCGTGATCCGGGTGCGGCGGCCACCATTCTAGCTGCCCTGTGCAGGCGACTGACCGTCAGTCATTGACCGACGGTCAGTCAGTGGCTACGATGCGCGCACATCCTCCGCGGGATCCGTACATGCATCGCTTCCAACGGCCGGCCCTGGTGCTGGCGGCCTATCTCGGCACGTTCCTCGCCTCGCTGGACATCAGCATCGTCAACGTCGCCCTGCCGACCCTGCAGCTGGCATTGTGGACCGACATGGCCGGCCTGCAGTGGGTGATCAACGCCTATGCGATCGCGCTGTCAGCGCTGATGCTGTCGGCCGGTCCGCTCGGTGACCGCTATGGCCATCGGCGGATGTGGCTGCTCAGCGTGGCGACCTTCACCCTGGGCTCGTTGCTCTGCGCCTGCGCCGGCAGCCTGTCGATGCTGGTGGTCGGGCGCGCGGTGCAGGGCGTCGCGGGTGCGCTGTTGATTCCCAGCGCGATGCCGATCCTCAGTCATGCATTTCCTGATCCGCGCCAGCGCGCGCGCGCGATCGGTGGCTGGTCGGCGTTCAGTGCGCTGGCCCTGGTACTGGGACCCATGCTCGGTGGCGTGCTGGTGCAGCGTGCCGGTTGGCCGAGCATCTTCCTGATCAACCTGCCGCTGGGCCTGCTGGCGCTCGTGCTGGGGGCCTGGGCCATTCCAGAACGGCGGCATCCGCAGCACGCTGCACTGGATCCGGCCGGGCAGATGCTCAGCATCGTTGCCCTGGGCGCGCTCAGCTACGGCCTGATCGCCATCGGCGAACACGGACTGATGGTGCCAGGGACACTGCTGGCCCTGGGTATCGCCATTGCCGGGCTGATGGCGTTTGGCGTCGTCGAACGTCGTGTGGCGCGCCCTCTGCTCCCCTTGGACCTGTTCGCCAGCCGGCGCTTCGGCATGCTCAACCTGGCTTCGTTCGTGCTGGGCTTCACCGCCTATGCCAGCCTGTTCTTCCTCTCGCTGTTCTTCCAGCAGGCACAGGGCCATGAGGCGGTGCTGGCGGGGACGCAGCTGGTCCCGCAGTTCCTGCTGATGGGCGCGGTGTCGCTGCTGTTCGGCCGGCTGGTCACCCATATCGGCCTGGCCACCGCACTGGTGTTGGGCTATGTCCTGACCGGGGTGGCGCTGTTGGCGATGACGACGTTCGAACCGGATACGTCGCAGGGTCGCGCCAATGCGTTGCTGATGCTGCTTGGGGTTGGAATGGGCCTGGCGGTGCCGGCCACCGGCATGGCGGTCATGGCCAGCGTACCCCCCGAGCGCGCGGGTATTGCCTCGGCCACGATGAACGCATTGCGCCAAGCTGGCATGAGCCTGGGAATCGCTTTGCTGGGCAGCCTGATGAGTGTGCGCGCGGTGCAGCAGTTCGCCAGCTCCGCGCGAGCCGCAGGGCAGTCAGGGGTAGCCGAGCAGGCGCGCGCGCTGATCCTGCGGCCCACCTCGATGGTGTCCACGCCGCAGATGCTGGCCTGGTACCGCAGCGCGATGGCCAG
Organism: Stenotrophomonas sp. 1L-E-5-B-C3; assembly: GCF_057292075.1. Lineage (NCBI taxonomy): Bacteria > Pseudomonadati > Pseudomonadota > Gammaproteobacteria > Lysobacterales > Lysobacteraceae > Stenotrophomonas > Stenotrophomonas sp. 1L-E-5-B-C3. Next base: position 22,316 of record NZ_JBXAWS010000014.1, on the reverse strand, counting down.
TGGCTTCGGCTGGGCGATGGCCGTGGCGGGTGCCATGGCGCTGCTGGCGGCCATCGGCCTGCATCGGCGGCGGTTGCAGGCCTGACTACGGGCTACTCATCCTTGCTGACGCTTCGGGTCATCTGCCGTTGTCGTGGACTCGCTTTGCTGCTGCTGCCGCGTATTGGCGTGGCGCGCATGCCCGCCTTCGCGACCGATCGCAGCCATGTGCTGTCGATCACGGCTGATCGCTTCGCCGCCTTTGCGACCTGCGACGCGCGCTTCAGCGGGACTGAACTCATGTGCGTTGCCGGACGCATGCGCAGCGCGTCCACCCTTGGCAGCGATCTCACGCTGCTTGCCCTGGTCCATCGAGGCGAAACCCCGACTGGAGGTGCCGTGTTGCTGGTCAGCCATGTGACGTCTCCCGTTGCGTGGGCGTCGCCGCAGTCGGCGACGGTGCCCATCCTTGGGCATGGCACGCTAAGTCCAGGTCGCCATTCTCGAGGCCACCTTCACCTGGCCTGCGCATCCGGTTGACGGTTATGGCCATTCAGGCTGGCGCCGCCCGGGCTGCGGCCAGAGCCATACCGCCGACGATGGCTGCAATTGTCTCCACGTCGGCTGCCGCTGCCGTTTCTCCAAGCCGCGCCTGCAGGGCGCCGTGCGAGACAGCAAAGACGATCGCCTGGCCGAGCAGTGCGTGGGTACGCAGCACCGTCTCCATGCTGGATGCATCGGCGCCTCGAAGATGAGCGACGCATTCGGCCAATGCCGCATGCAGAGGCCCGAACAGCTCATGGTGGACACGGGCGAACGCGGCCGTCGGCTGGATCTGCTCGCGGGCCAGCAACAGGGTCCGCGCACTTGCATCGGGTGCAGCCAGCAGCGCGTGCACGAATGCCCGCATCAGCCGCTGCAGCTGCTGTGCGGCCTGGCGTGGACCGGCGGGTGGTACCGCGGGCAGCGGCAGCTGTTCAGCGATGGCCTGTGCGGCGCGCCTGAGTACGGCGGCATACAGTTCCAGCTTGCCGCCGAAGTGGTAGGGAATGGCGGATTGGCTGCAGCCTGCAATATCCACCAGTTGACGGGTGCGCACGCCTTCCACTCCCAGTGCACTGAACAACTGCAGTCCAGCCTGCAGCAACCGGGTCCGGGTCTGTTCGCTGCGTGTCTCAGCCGCCCGCCGTCGCGCCGGTGTCTGCAGGTGCGCGATGAACTCAGGCATCGGCCTGCATCAACCAGGTGGAGTTGTCGTTGAGGGCTACGCCGGCGTGCTCGCCGACGATGACCGTGCCGCCGATGTTGGCCATGTGCCGGCCGAACGCGCAGTTGGGTTCGAAGGCGAAGCACATGCCGGCCTGCAACGGGAGCTCGCGCCCCACCGTCGGCAGTGGCGTGATGTGCGCATAGCGCGCGGCCTCCGGCAACACCTCGATGCCTGGCGCACGGCCGAAGCCAACGGGCCCGTAGGGATTGAGGCTGTGGACCAGCGGGTGCACATGCCAGCCTCCTGCTTCCAGCAGCGGTGCTTCCATCGCATCGACGACATCGCCGAAGGTGTTGCCCACACGCAGTGTGGACAGGCCGGCTTCATAGCTGGTCCGTGCCACGGAAGCGGCGCGATGGATGTCATCGTGTACTTCGCCGATCGCGACGGCAGCCTGATGCTGCGTTTCCATCAGCCCATACAGCGCGAAGATCTCCGACAGCACCAGGTCGCCATCGCGCAGCACGCGCGGCGCCTGTGCACGGTACTGCCAGGCGGGCGGCCCCCAGCCGACATACTCGGGCCCGGAGCCAAGCAGTACTTCGGCGGTGTAGCCGCCCAGCGCGAAGCAGGTGGCGGTGACTGCGGCGACCAGCTCGGCTTCGGAGACCCCCGGGCGGGCGGTGGCGCGTAGTGCCTCGCTCATGGATTCGCCGATCCAGGCAGCATGAGCGATCAGTGCCAGTTCTTCCTGGCTCTTCACCGAGGCGCGCTGGAAGAACGCACGGTAGACCGGTACGAACTGCGCCGCCGGTACTGCGGCCTGCATGCCCTGCAGGGTGCGGGCAGGCATGGCACCATCGAAGTAGAACGGCGGGTATGGTTCCAGCCCGAGCACGCCGATACGGGCGTTGTGCAGGCCACAGTGCTGCAGCCAGCGGCCGACTTCCTGACCGGACTTTCCTACCCACAGCTGCTCGGGCGCGATCCATTGCAGGTCGCCGCGCAGGCCGGCCTGGAGGTGGTCGGCGATCATCAACGAGGCGAAGGTGAATACCCGTGGCGGCTCGTCGCCGACGAATACCACGATCGAGCCTGGGCGATCGTTGGTGAAATAGCAGTCCGGGGAAAAGCCGGCGGGGGCGGCGGCTTCCCGATCGCCATGCACGACCAGCGCATCGAGCTGCTCACTGGCCATGATGTCGCGGGCCAGGGCCCAGCGGCGGTTGCGTTCGTCCAGGCTCAGTGGTGCCGGTGGCGTGCGCATGAGAGGAACTCCAAGGGGAAGGTGCGCGCAGGCTCGATCACGCAGCTGAATGAATCAACCGCTTGAAATGGCGTTGGGCGCGCGCTGCCGCGGGCGCAGCGGAAGTAGGCGATTGCGCAGCCGTGCCGGTGATCGCGGCGGGGTGCCGGCCGCTGTTGCTAGGATGGGCAACGACGCCACTCACTTGGCCACGACAGGGACGTACAGAATGAACAGGATTGGATTGATCGTATTGCTCGCATGTGCCGCGCCGGCCCATGCAGGCAGTAACCTTTTGACCGGCAGCTTCGTCCACGTTGGCTATTCGGCCAGCGATGAGCAGCTGCCGGCCGCGCAGTTGCCGCTGTTCCTGGACGAGCTGCAGGACCTGGGCAACGACACGATCATCCTCGGCCAGACCCGTGCCACGCGCGCTGGCGTGGGATGCGCCAGCGGCGCGCAGGATTTCGAATGGATCGCTGGATTCCCCGGCAAACTCGGCACAGTGCTCGATGCTGCGGCGGCGCGCGGCATGGAGGTCGTGGTCGGCACCACCTACAGCTCGGGGCAATGCGCCACCTTCTGGCAGGGCCAGAACGCGACGGCGGTGGCGCAGGATGCAGCGCAGTCGCTGGCCCAGCTGGGCCAGCAGTACGGTTCGCATCCGGCCTTCGCGGGTTGGTACATCACCGATGAGCCTGCACAGGTACCTGCCGACCGCGCGTCCTTCTACCGCGCGATCGTTGCTGCCCTCAAAGCCAGTACGCCATCCAGGCCAGTGATGGTCGCGCCCTACCTGGCGTCATCCAGCATCGATCCGGCCAATGTGGCCAGCGCTGCGGCGAAGTTCCGCACGGCCACCGGCGTGGACGTGCAGATATGGCAGGACGGCATCGGTGCGGCCTCGCATGCCAGGTTGTTCCAGTGGGATCGTCCGGGACATTCCACCGAGGCGTATTACCAGGCGCTGTCGGCGGCGCTGGGTGCCAGCGGTCTGTGGGCTGACATCGAACTGTTCAACCATGGCAGTCCGTTGTTCCTGGATACCGGCAACGGGCTGTCCGGCGCCTACCGGTCTGCCTCGGTGCAGCGCATCAACCAGCAGTTGTGGAGTGCACGTTCGGCTGGCAAGCGCGTTGCCTGGCTCAGCCAGTTCCACATGTCCGAGGTGGTTGGCCCTGGCCAGGGCCATGCCGAAGCGCCACGGATGATGAACACTTACCGCGGGTTGTACGGCCTGGGTGCCTCATACGTCGTCGATCCGGTGCATACCACCTACAGCTACAGCGTGGCGCCGGATGCGAACTATCCCGACAGCACAGGCCACGAGCTGTTCGATCGCCGGGTTGGCGACCCGCGCAATCCGATGGATGCCGGCTGGGTGGGCGTGCATGGCAACGTCGCCATCACCATCGATCTTGGCCAGCGCCGGCGGGTGGACTGGATCGGCCTGCATACGATGACCCGCCCGGGGTGGGGCATCGTCACGCCGACAGCCGTGGAGGTGATGTGTGCCGAGCCGGGCGCCGCCGCCGTGAAGATCGGCATGCTGTCGGCGCCATTCACCCAGGCCGGGCTGAGCGGTTCGACCGAAGAGGAATACGTGCTGGGCAACGCTGCGCCGCTGGCCGCGCAGTGCCGCACGCTGGAGCTTCGGTGGGCCAATGGCAGCTGGACCTTCCTCAGTGAGATCGAGATGGCGGCGGAGCAGTAAGCGCGTCAGCGCACGCGCCCATCGCGCAGGCGCTGCGCGAAGGGCCGCTGCTCAAGCGCTTGCAGTGTGTCGCGGAGCACCTGCTCCAACGACTGCCCGAGATCGATGTCCAGGCTGCGTGCCGCGCGCGCCGTCGCCTGCCACTGCGCCTGCAGCGCCGGCAGCGCCTGCAGTGCATGCGGGCTCAGCTGCAGGATGCGCTCGCGGCTGTCTTCGCCAACGGCGGAGTGCAGCCAGCCGTCGCGCACCATCGCTGAAACCGTCTGGCTGAGTGCGGAATGGCTGAGCCCGCAGGCCAGTGCCAGGTCCTTGATCCGGCAGGGCCCCTGCGCCACCAGCGTGCGCAGTACCGGGGTGTAGCGGGGTCGGTAGTCCAGTTGCAGATCGCGATAGGCCTGCTCGACGGCCGGGTCAAGCTGATCGAGCAGGGCACGCAGCAGGGTGCCCAGGGTGGCATGTTGGAGATCCATGGTCGCGATGATATATAAGCACTTACATATCATCAATGCGGGGTGGGGCATGGCGGTTTCGTGGATGCTTGGCGCACTGCTTGCAGCCTCCTGCCCGGCACAGGATGCGGTGCTGCAGGCGGCGGCCACGGCGATACAGGCGCAGTACCTGGACGCGGTGGAAGGTGCCCGCATCGCCGATGCCCTGCGTGGTTGGTCGAACGAACAGCGCTACGCCGATACCTGTGCGGATCCGAAGGCCTTCAGCGCGCGCCTGAACCAGGACCTGGACGTATTCGATGGCCATTTCCACGTCGAGCGGGTGGATGCCCACGCCGGACAGGACGACTGGCTGATGGCCTGGCGCGCCGACGCCCGCGCCAACGGTGCCGGCGTGCGCGAGGTGAAGGTGCTGGAGGGCAATATCGGTTACCTGCGGCTGAGTACCTTCTATCCGCTCGATCTGGCCCGTCCGAAGCTGGAGGCTGCCTTCACCCTGCTGGCCGACACCGATGGCCTGGTGCTGGACCTGCGCCAGAACGGCGGTGGTGATGACGGCAGCGCCGACCTGCTGGTGCGTACCTTGCTGGAGGCGAACATCACCCAGGTGCAGGCACTGGATCAGCGTGGCCGACGTACGCCGGTGCCGTTGCCACCGGCGAGCCTGCCGGCGTACCTGAAGCCGCTGGTGGTACTGATCGACCGCCGTACCGGCTCGGCTGCCGAATACGTCGCCTATTCGTTGCAGGCGCTGGGTCGCGCGCGCATCGTTGGCAGCCGCAGTGGCGGTGCCGCACATATGTTCGATGATCCTGTGCTGCTGCCGGATGGCTATCAGATCAGCATTCCGGACCGGCAACCGATCAATCTCCGTACCGGCGGCAACTGGGAACGCGCCGGGGTCACGCCTGATGTCGCCGGCGGAGACGATCCACTGTTCGTCGCACGGCAGTTGCTGGCCACGTCGACATCGTCAAGATGAACGCACAATTGCAACCGTGCCCTATCGCAGACGACATGCGGGGTGCCTAGAATCGAAACATCCCGGTAGTTCCCGGGCGCTTCGAGTGAATGGACTCAATGAAGATTCTGTTGACCGGCAGTTCCGGGCGGATCGGGCGTGCGATCTTCGGCGCCCTGGCCGCTGCCCATGAAGTGGTGGGGCTGGATCGCAGCCCGTTCGCAACGACGCGCATCATCGCCGATGTCACCGATCATCAGGCGGTCGTACGCGCGGTGCAGGGTGTCGACGCGGTGATCCACACCGCCGCCCTGCATGCGCCGCACGTGGGCCTGGTGCCGGATGCGGTGTTCCAGCAGATCAACGTGGATGCGACCCGGCACCTGCTGGCGGCGGCCCGGGAGGCCGGTGCCCGTCGCTTCGTGCTGACCAGTACCACCGCGCTGTACGGCCATGCGGTGGTGGCTGGTGGGTGCCGCTGGATCGATGAAGACACCGAGCCGCTGCCACGCACCATCTACCACCGCAGCAAGCTGCAGGCCGAGGCGCTGGCCGAAGCGGCGGCGAGCGCGGACTTCAGTGTGCGTGTACTGCGCATGGGTCGCTGCTTTCCGGAGCCGCCCGAGCGTATGGCGATGTTCCGCCTGCATCGCGGCATCGACGCACGGGATGTCGCCAGTGCGCATGCCGCGCTGCTGCACGATGAGGGCGCTGCCTTCGCGCGCTACATTGCCTGCGCACCCACACCGTTCCTGCGCGAGGATTGCCTTGAGCTGGCGACCCAACCGCGCAGGGTGCTGGCCCGGCGTGCGCCGCAGCTGCTGGCCGAGTTCGAACGCCGGGGCTGGCCGTTGCCGCTGAGCATCGACCGCGTCTACGACAGCGCGCGCCTCCGCAGCCTGCTGGGCTGGCAACCGCGCTTCGGCCCCGATGACGTGCTGCAGCAGTACGCCGCCGGCAGCATCGAGGTGTTGCCGAGGGCGCAGTGGATCAAGGACCGCGTGGCCGAATGAGGCGGCAGCTGACAGCTTGCTGAGCTGTTCCTGAGTGCGTTCAGGAATGTGCGGGCGGGCCACCTCAACCTCGTTGGCGGGCGGCCGCTAACCCGGTGCGCTTCCTGCGCTGGGCCCGGCCCGGCGACCGGTGGCCTGCGCGATGGATCGCGCGCCTGCGCGGTGCCCTCGCGGTGCCGGTCGTCCTGAACTGCCTTGCGGATCCTTCCATGCCTTCTTCCCGCTCCGTCGCCGCCCGCCGCCCGGGCAGCATCGCCCACAAGCTGATGCTCGGCACCGCCGTGATCGCGCTGCTGTGCTTCGGCCTGACCGCGTTCCTGATCTATCGCCAAGCCAGCGCCAGCCTGGTCAATGCCTCGCGCCAGACCATGGCCAGCGAAGCCACCGCCGAGGCACGCCAGGTCGCGGCCGACCTTGGCACGGCTTTCGCCAGCAACGATGCCATGGTCGAGGCCGTGCTGGCCCAGCGTGCGCGTGGTGACGCGCCCGACCGCGCCAGCCTGGCCGCCGTGCTCGGCGAACAGCTGCGTACCCATCCTGAATGGCTGGGCAAGAGCACCATGTGGGAAGCCGATGCGTTTGATGGCAAGGATGCCGAATTCGTCGACACCGAGGCGCACGATGCCACCGGTCGTTACATGAGCTACTGGGCCTGGCACGATGGCAAGCCGCAGCAGTCGACGATGACCGACTACACCGAGACCGCCAGCGGCTCCGGCGACTGGTACATGGTGCCCAGCCGCGACAAGCTGGCGAAGGTGAGCGAGCCTTATGCCTATGACATCGGCGGCCAGCAGGTGCTGATGAGCACGCTGAGCACGCCGATCGTCGAAAACGGTACGTTCCTCGGCGTGTTTACCGTCGACTTCTCGCTGGCCGCGCTGCAGAAGCACCTCGCCACGCTGACGCCGATGGGCGCCGGCCGCGTCGAGCTGCTCTCACCCCATGGCGTGGTGCTGGCCTCGGCCAATGCCGCTGAAATCGGCAAGCCGCGCAGCGATGCACTGACCCGCAGCATGCTGGCCGACATCGCTGCCGATCGTCGCTTCGAAGCTTTCACCCCGGACGCAGCCGGCAATGTGCGTGTGTACGTGCCGCTGCGCGTGGGCGATGCCCCGCAGCGCTTCGCGCTGGGCGTGGTGATGCCGCATGCGGTGATCGTGGCAGAGGCGCGCCAGCTGCTGTGGCTGACCCTGCTGGTCGGCGTGGTGGCCGCATTGACCCTTAGCGCAGGTGTCTACGTGCTGCTGCGCCGGTTGGCGATCCGCCCGCTGGCCGAAGCGGTGCGCGTGGCCTCTGACGTCGCCGCCGGCAAGCTGGACAGTGCGCTGCCGACGCGCAGCAATGACGAAGTGGGGCGCCTGCTGGAGGCGATGCAGGGCATGCGCGGCCAGCTGCAGTCGGTGATGGCCGCGCAGTCCGAAATGGCGCGTCGCCACGATGCCGGCGAGCTCAGCTACCGCATGGACGCCTCTGTATTCCCTGGCGAGTACGGCCGCATGGTGGCCGACAGCAACCAGCTGGTGGCCTCCAGCAATGCGGTCACCCAGCGCCTGGTCGAGGTGATGCAGCGCTACGCAGTGGGCGACCTCAGCGTGGACATGGAAGCATTGCCGGGCGAGAAGGCAGTGTTCAGCGCCGCGATGGCCACCACCAAGAGCAATCTGGCGGCGATCAACGATCAGATCCAGCAGCTGGCTGCTGCAGCCGCTGCCGGTGACTTCGCGGTGCGCGGCGACGCCCTGCGCTTCGACCACGATTTCCGCCGCATGGTCGAAACCCTCAACACCATGATGGAGGTCAGCGACCACAACCTGGCCGAGCTGTCGACGCTGCTGCGCGCGATTGCCGCTGGTGACCTCAGCGCGCGCATGCAGGGCGACTTCCGCGGCGTGTTCGCAGTGATGCGCGACGATGCCAACAGTACCGTGCAGCAGCTGACCCGGATCGTCGGCCAGATCCAGCAGTCGGCCGCCAGCATCCGCCTGGCCGCCGGTGAGATTGCCGCCGGCAACAGTGACCTGTCGCGTCGCACCGAGCAGCAGGCCGCCAACCTGGAAGAAACCGCCGCTTCGATGGAAGAACTGACCTCCACCGTGCGCCAAAATGCCGACCACGCGCTTCAGGCCAACACCCTGGCCGGCTCCGCAGCAGGTGTCGCCAGTGAGGGTGGGCAGGTGGTCAGCCAGGTGGTGCAGACCATGGAACAGATCGAGGCCTCCTCGCAGCGCATTGCCGAGATCATTTCGGTGATCGATGGCATCGCGTTCCAGACCAATATCCTGGCACTGAACGCGGCAGTGGAAGCGGCGCGCGCCGGTGAGCAGGGCCGTGGCTTCGCCGTGGTCGCCAGCGAAGTGCGTGCGTTGGCCCAGCGCTCGGCAGGCGCGGCCAAGGAGATCAAGGAGCTGATCGACGTCTCGGTGGCACAGGTCGGTGCCGGTGCGCAGCTGGTGCACGGTGCGGGCCGCACCATGCAGGAAATCGTCGGCCAGGTCGGTCGAGTGAACGAGATCATGGCCGAGATCTCGGCGGCGTCACGCGAGCAGTCGGCGGGCATCGAGCAGGTCAACCAGACCGTAGTGCAGATGGACGAGACCACCCAGCAGAACGCTGCGCTGGTGGAGGAAGCCAGTGCTGCTGCACGCGCGATGGAAGAGCAGGCCGAACAGCTGGCGGTGGCAGTATCGCGCTTCCGTCTGCAGGCCGAGCCGGTAGCCGTGGCACGCTACGCGGCCTGAGCCACAGCCCGCACAAATGAGGACGCCCGGCAAAGGCCGGGCGTCCTTGTTTCAGCTTGCTGGCATGCCGGAACCGGGTCCGGCAACCGCAATCGCTCAGAACATGCCTTCGAAGGGGTTCCAGCTGGCTTTGCCCTTCACCTGCTCCAGGTAGTAGCTGTAGTTGGTGCTGGCGGCGACCAGGAAGTTCATGGCAATGAACAGTGGACGCGCGACGACGTCCGGCAGGAACAGGGAGACGATGCCCAGCACGATGCCGATGCCGATCACCACCAGCGCCTTGCGCCACATGCCCAGGATGAGCAGGTAGATGAAGCCGAAGAAGAACGCGAAGAAATTGATGTTGATCTTCAGGCGGTCGCCGAAGGAGAGCGCCTTCCAGGCCTGCTTGAATCCCGGCTCTTTGGGAGCGCCGTGCTGCTGGAAGAAGTTGAAGCGGAACTGCCACTTCGGGCTGAAGCGGGTGAGGTCGACTGCGTTCATTGACGATTACGTCCTTGTAGGAAAACGATTACATGATACGAGGCCGCCGGTTCAGGAAACTACCCTTGGCCGTCAAAAATGTGACGCGTCCGGCATGTATGGGCCTGCGGCGGGGCGCCGCACCGTCACCCACCCGCCTTGTTTTTAGGATAGGGTGCGCAGTTCCGCCGCCGCCCCAGCTGGATCCGGGCAGCGGCGGGATGTCCATGGAGGTTGCATGACCACACCTGCTACACCGGAAAACGCACCGGGACCGGTGCTCCTGCCGACACCTGAAGTGGTGCAGGCACAACAACTGCTCGCACGCCAGCAACTGGCGGTGGCAATGGACCGTGCGCGCACGGCGGCCACGCAGAACGCGGCACCGGCCGCGCTGGAAAGCGAGTAACCCGCAACACCGCCGATCGCGCTGGCCCGCCGCCAGCGCGATCGCGGCGCGCGTCGCCGGTCAGAAGCGCGCGGTCATGCTCAGGAAGTAGCTGCGCCCGGCCACGAAGTAGTCGGTGGAGCCCTCCGCGTACAGCTTCTTGTCGGCCAGGTTGCTGACGCCACCACGCAGGGTCAGTACCTCGTTGACGTTCCAGGCGGCGGTCAGGTCATACAGGGTGTAGGCCTTGAGGAAGGTCGTCGCCGTGCCGGTCTGCTTGCCGGTGTACTGCGCCGACAGGCTGCTGGAGAACGTCGTGTTGGGCGTCCAGTCCAGCGACGAGTAGCCCGAGAACTCCGGGGTATCGATCAGGTTCCTGCCGGTGGTCAGGTTCTTGGCTTCCTTCATCCAGGTCGCCGAGGTGCGCCAGCGCCAGTGCTCGCCGAAGCGGAAGTTCAGGTTGCCTTCCATGCCGCTGGTACGCGCGCGCTGCACGTTGCTCATGCGCGTCCACCAGATGCCGTTGAACTTGCCCAGCGGTGCGTATTCGATCTTGTTCCTGAAGTCGGTATGGAAGTAGGTCAGGCCGGCATCGACCAGGTCGTTGTCGAAGCTGATGCCGATCTCGCGGTTGGTGCTGGTTTCCGGATCCAGGTCCGGGTTGCCGGCCATGTAGCAGCCGCCACGGGTATAGCCCAGCGGGATCAGCGAGGTGCAGCCACGGCCGCCGGACTGGGTGGCCGCGCTGGGCGAGTTCTCGGTCAGGCTGGGCGCACGGAAGCCCTTGGAGACGCCACCGCGGATCGTCCACTGTTCGGCCGGATGCCAGACCAGGTACGCACGCGGGCTGACGTGGCCGCCGAACTTCTCATGGTGGTCCAGGCGCGCGCCCAGGGTCAGGGCCAGCGTGCGGTGCAGCTTCAGCTCGTCCTCGACGAACAGCGCCCAGGTATCCACCTGCAGGTCGGAGCCGTTGACCGCGTTGCCGGCGTAGTCGATCGGCGCGCGGCCGATGGTATCGGTGTTGGTCAGTTCCTGGCGCTTCCACTGGCCACCCACGGCGAACTGGTGTTCAACGCCCAGGGTGAACGGTGTGGTCAGGCTGCCTTCGATGATCGTGTCGGTCGCCTCGGAGCGGCCGGTGGCGCCGATGTCATTCTTGTACTCGGTCCAGTACGCGCTGATCTTCGAGTTGCCGAAGTTCCACTTGCCATCGTGGTTGAGCGCCAGCGAACTGCGCTTGAGTTCACTGGCACCCCAGGCGCCTTCGTCCTGCTTTTCCAGCGAGGCATCGATGAAGGACTGCTGCACGCCGTGGCCGGCTTCCAGCGACAGTTCCTGCGCGTCGCTGAGCTTCCACTGCAGCAGTGCGTCGACATTGCGGTCCTTCTCGCCGGCATAGGCATTGCCGTAGACGCCGCCATTGGACTGGTCCGAATCGCGGCGCATGCTGTTTGCACCGATGCGCAGGCCGAAACGCTCGCCGAGCGGGCCGGAGAAGGTCGCGCCGATCTGCTGGGTGTCGCCGCGCTTGCCGTCACCCGGGCGGGTGTAGCTGTGGGTGGCGCTGCCGTTCCATTCGTCGCCGATGCGGCGGGTGATGATGTTGATCACGCCGCCCATGGCGTCGGAGCCGTACAGCGACGACATCGGCCCGCGGACCACTTCGATGCGCTCGATCTGGTCGGGCGAGATCCAGTTCAGATCCTGGCGGCCCAGATCGGGGCGATAGTTGGTCGAGGCCGAACTGCCCATCCGCTTGCCGTCCACCAGCACCAGCGTGTAGTTGGACGGCATGCCGCGCAGCTTGATCTTGGACTGTTCGCCAACGGCGCTGAGGCCACCGGTCACGCCCGGAACGCGGCTGAGCAGGGTGGCCAGGTCATGCACCGGCTGGCGCGCGATGTCCTCGCGGCTGATCACGCTGATGCTGGCCGGGGCATCCTTGATCCATTGCTGGTTGCCCGAGGCGGTGACCACCACGGTATCCAGGTCCTTGGTGGAGGCATCGGCGCTGGCTTCGGCGGCGGCCAGGCCGGGCAGGGCTAGCAGGCAGGCGGCAGACAGGGCAGTGGCCAGGCGGGTACGCGACAGGCGCGCGCTACGGAGGTGGGACGACAGGGACATGACGGCTTCCATCGGAGGAGGGAGACCCGGTGGAAGCAGCAGGCGCACGCAGACAGCAGGCAGCCCCCTTCCATGGGTCGTTGGGCGCGCGGATTGGACCGGCGCAGCTGGGTGGGTCTCGACCGTGTGAGGACGGTGACCTGCCTGGTTAATGAAATGATAACCGTTCGCGTTTGTTACGATCCAGTACCTGGGGCGATCAAGCGACATCCGGCTGTCCCGCCCGGAGATCGCCTGCTGTTTGCTGAATGGGGGTAAATCCCGGCGTACACCTTCGCGCGCGGCTTACATCCAGCGCCCTAGACTGGCGCCGCATTTTCGATTCCGCCCCGTTGGAGATCGTGTGGGTTCCGGTAGTGACAGACATCGACTGTGCGGCCACAGGCCGGCACAGCCAGGACAAGTGCGGGCGCCGGGAAGGCGCGCCGGGAACCTTCGTGCATGCAGCCCGGCCGGGATGGCCGGCCGTGCCGACTGCGCGGAGTAGGCGGCGATGGGGGTGCAGACCATCCACGCGGAAGCGGATACGCCCCGGCTTGACGCCGGCTGGGCGCTGCTGCCTGCTGAATCGCCGCTGCAGATGCCCGAGCAGACCCTGCGCGAAGGCGAGCTGAAAGTCCGCAGGCATCGCACCTCGCCGCGCATGATCGGCCTGCGCCGGCTGTACATCCTCGGCGGCACCGCGGTGATGACCACCGTGGCCACGCGCATGATGTGGCGGGTGTTGTCGGGCAACGGCATCAGCGTGCTGGAAGCGTGCCTGCTGGTGCTGTTCGTAGGCCTGTTCGCCTGGATCGCGCTGTCCTTCGCCAGCGCCGTGGCCGGCTTCCTGACCGCCGTGTTCGACCGTGGCTACCGCCTCGGCATCGACCCGGACAAACCGCTGCCGACCGTGCACAGCCGCACCGCGCTGCTGATGCCGACCTACAACGAGGACCCGCGCCGGCTGCTGGCCGGCCTGCAGGCGATCTACGAATCGGTGGCGGCCACCGGGCAGCTGGAACGTTTCGACTTCTTCGTGCTCAGCGATACCCGCCGCGAGGACATTGCACGGGCCGAGGAGCAGGTGTTCGCCGAGCTGCGTGAGCGCGTGCCCGACGGCCAGCGGCGGCTGTTCTATCGTCGCCGCAGTGACAACGGCGCGCGCAAGGCCGGCAACATCGCCGACTGGGTGCGCCGCTTCGGCGGCGCCTACCCGCAGATGCTGATCCTGGATGCCGACAGCCTGATGACCGGCGACAGCATCGTGCGCCTGGTGGCCGGCATGGAACACAACGCCGACGTTGGCCTGATCCAGACCCTGCCTTCGGTGATCGGTGGCCGCACCCTGTTTGCCCGCATGCAGCAGTTCGGCGGCCGCGTGTACGGGCCGGTGATCGCCCGCGGCGTGGCCTGGTGGCACGGCGCCGAGAGCAACTACTGGGGCCACAACGCGATCATCCGCACGCGCGCCTTCGCCGATCAGGCCGGCCTGCCGGCGCTGCCGGGACGCAAGCCGTTCGGGGGCCATGTGCTCAGCCACGATTTTGTCGAAGCGGCGCTGATGCGTCGGGGTGGCTGGGCCGCGCACATGGTGCCGTACCTGGGCGGCAGCTATGAGGAAGGTCCGCCGACCCTGACCGACATGCTGGTGCGCGACCGCCGCTGGTGCCAGGGCAACCTGCAGCACGGCAAGGTGGTGGGCAGCCGCGGCCTGCACTGGATCAGCCGCGTGCACATGCTGATCGGCATCGGCCATTACTTCACCGCGCCGATGTGGGCGATGCTGATGCTGATCGGCATCGCCATCCCGTTGTTCCAGGAGGGCATCGACTTCAACGCCCTGCTGCACCTGTCGCCCAGCGTGTACTGGCGCGCCCAGGACGAGGAACAGGTGGTACGCCTGTTCGCCGCGACCATGGCGGTGCTGCTGATGCCCAAGGTGCTGGGGTACCTGGCGATGCTGCTGGACCCGGTCGACCGGCGCGGCTGCGGCGGCGCGATCCGTGCATTCGTGTCGATGCTGGTGGAGACCGTGTTGGCCGCACTGATGGCGCCGGTGGTGATGTACGTGCAGTCGCGTGGCGTGGCCGAAGTGCTGTCCGGCCGCGATTCGGGCTGGGACGCCCAGCAGCGCGACGACGGCGGCATATCCTGGATGGCGCTGATCCGCGGCTACGGTGGCCTGGGCGTGTTCGGTGCCTTCATGGGCGTGCTGGCGTGGGCGGTGTCGCCATCGCTGGCGGCGTGGATGGCACCGGTGGTGATCGGCATGGTGCTGGCCATTCCGGTGGTGGCACTTACGTCCTCGCGTGGCCCGGGCGCCTTCCTGCACCGCCTTGGCCTGCTCGATATCCCCGAGGAGAACATCCCGCCACCGGTACTGGTGCGCGCCGCCCAGCTGCGCCGGGAAGCGGCCGAGCAACCGCCGCTGTACTGATTCCTCTGCGCCAGCGGCATAATGCGGCTCGAACTTGAAGGAGCCGCATCATGCTGCAAACGGTGGAACAGGAAACCGGCGCTTCGCCGCAGTGGTCGGTGATCTGGCTGCATGGCCTTGGTGCCGATGGCCATGACTTCGCGCCGATCGTGCCGGAACTGGTACGCCCGCACTGGCCGGCGCTGCGTTTCGTGTTCCCGCATGCACCGGTGCGGCCGATCACGATCAACAACGGCGTGCCGATGCGCGGCTGGTACGACATCGTCGGCATGGATTTCCGATCGCGTGCCGACATGACCGGCGTGCAGGAATCGGTGCTGCAGCTGGATGCGCTGATCGCCCGCGAGATCGAACGTGGCATCGCACCGGAGAAGATCTTCCTGGCCGGTTTCTCGCAGGGCGGTGCCGTCATCCTCACCGCCGCGCTGTCGCGTACCGCGCCGCTGGCTGGCCTGATCGCGCTGTCCACCTACCTGCCCGAAGCCGAGACCGCCAAGCGTATTGAAGGTGCCGTGCAGGTGCCGGTGTTCATGGCCCACGGCAGCGCCGATCCGGTGATTCCGCAGGCAGTGGCTGCGCACAGCGCGCAGGCACTGCAGTCGCTGGGCCTGGTGGTGGAATGGCATAGCTACCCGATGGCCCACCAGATCTGCGCCGAAGAAATCCAGGCGCTGGGTGACTGGCTGCAGGAACGCCTGGGCGCCGCCTGAGCCATGCCTCCGGCCAGCACACCGCCGTGGATGCCGGAACTGTGCCGCCTGCCACGGCTGGCGGCGATGCTCGGCTTGGCCGAGCTGGTGGTGGTGGTGCTGGCCCTGGCGCCCGACGGCAGCCGCCACTGGACCTTTGGCGAACTGCTGTCGGCCAGTGGCTTCGCGCTGTGGCTGGCGCTGGCGGTAACCGCCAGCCTGTGCCTGCTGCGGCAGGCGCTGTCGAAGCTGCCGCAGCTGCTGGGCGCGGTCGCGGCGATTGCGTTGGCGGCGCTGATCGCAGTGGTCTGCGCCGGCATCGTGCACGCCCTGTATGCGGTGCTGGGGGACAACTTCGCCCATGGCATCAGCTTCTGGCGCTTCACCCTCGGCAGCGCCGCAACCACCGCACTGATCACCGCACTGGCCCTGCGCTACTTCTATGTGAGTGATCGCTGGGCCGCACAGGTGCAGGCCAACGCGCGCGCGCAGGCCGATGCGCTGCAGGCACGGATCCGCCCGCATTTCCTGTTCAACAGCATGAACCTGATCGCCAGCCTGCTGCATCGCGACCCGGCAGTGGCCGAGCGCGCGGTGCTCGACCTGTCCGATCTGTTCCGCGCAGCCTTGGGGGCGGGCGAGGGTGATTCCACCCTGCGCGACGAATGCGAGCTGGCCGAGCGCTACCTGTCGATTGAATCGCTGCGCCTGGGCGAGCGCCTGCAGGTGCGCTGGCAGCGCGACGAGCCGCTGCCCTGGGACCTGCCATTGCCGAGGCTGGTACTGCAGCCGCTGGTGGAGAATGCCGTGCTGCACGGCATCTCGCGCCTGCCCGAGGGCGGCACCATCGAACTGCAGCTCGTCCGCGAGGGCAATGAGCTGCAGATCCGTGTGCGCAATCCGGCGCCCGACCCGCAGGCCCCGGGATTGGCCCTGGCGCGGGGCGCGGGTCATGCCCAGCACAGCATCGGCCATCGCCTTGCCTGGCGCTTCGGCAGCACCGCGCGGATGACGGCCGGCTGGAGCGAGGGCTACTATGCCTGCCAGGTGACAGTGCCGATCCAGTGAGGGGACGATCGTGAGGGTAGTCATCGCCGATGACGAACCGCTGGCACGCGAGCGCCTGCGCAGCCTGCTGGCAGCGCAGGACGGCGTGGATGTGGTGGCCGAGGCCGGCAACGGCGAGCAGGCCCTGCACGCGTGCGCGGAACTGCAGCCGGACCTGGTCCTGCTGGATATCGCGATGCCCGGGCTGGATGGCCTGGAAGCCGCCCGCCACCTGGCCAGCTTCGAGCCGCGCCCGGCGGTGGTGTTCTGCACTGCTTACGATGCGCATGCGCTGTCGGCGTTCGAGGCGGCCGCGATTGATTACCTGATGAAGCCGGTTCGTGCCGAGCGGTTGGCGGCAGCGATCGCACGTGCACGCACGTTCCTGGCCGGCCGTGATGGCCAGCCGCAGGACCACCGCGGGCAGCAGGCCCGCAGCATGCTGTGCGCGCGCCTGCGCGGCAGCCTGCGCTTGATTCCGCTGGACGACATCCATTACCTGCAGGCCGAAGAGAAGTACGTGGTGGTGCACCACGCGCGCGGCGAGGACCTGATCGAGGAGTCGTTGAAGTCGCTGGAAGAAGAGTTCGCCAGCCGCTTCATCCGCATCCATCGCAACTGCCTGGTGGCGCGCCACGAACTGGTCGAGCTGCGCCGTGGCACGGGTGGGCAGGTGCAGGCGGTGCTGCGGCATGGCAAGCAACCGCTGGAAGTCAGCCGCCGCTGCGTGGCGACGCTGAAGCAAGAACTGCGGCATTTGTAGGTTCCGCGCGGCCTGCGGCCGCGACTGCTGACGAGCAACGTCTGAAGCAACATCAACATCAACAGCAACATCAACATCAACATCAACAGCAGGTTGGTCGGCTCGTTGTTCTTACGTGCTGGGTCGGAACGGGGTGGGGTGGCGGGACACGCCGTAAACCCATCCATGGGGGCTCGATGGCGCCATCCATGGCGCCAACGGTCCCGCAACCCCACCCCGGCCCCACCCTCTCGTTCTCCACTGCATCGGACAGCAAAAGCATTGTTGTTATCGGCTTGGGAAGAGGGGTCAGATCCCTTTTCCTGCGGAAAAGGGATCTGACCCCGGAAGCCGTCGGCAGTTGCTTCTGCTTCTGCTCTTTTTTTTGATCTTCCGTGGCTGGCGCACACGGAAACTGTCAGGGGCCGGGTGGGTGGGTTGCGCAGGGGCGCAGGCGCCATGGATGGCGCCTACGAGCTTACAAGGACGTACTTGCAGCGTCCCCTGCGCGACCCACCCACCCGGCCAAGCGCGGCTGTTGCTTTCACGACGGTCATCCACGAGGGGCTCCGCCGTTGGCCGTATCCGCGCCGAAGGCGCGATAATGACCGGATGGAAACCGTCCGCATCGCCACCCGCAAGAGCCCGCTCGCCCTCTGGCAGAGCGAACACGTCGCCGATCGCCTGCGCCAGGCCCACCCCGGCCTGCATGTGGAACTGGTGCCGATGAGCACCCGCGGTGACGAGGTGCTCGATCGTTCGCTGGCCGCCATCGGTGGCAAGGGCCTGTTCCTGAAGGAGCTGGAGCTGGCGATGCTGCGTGGCGAGGCCGACTGCGCCGTGCATTCGCTGAAGGACGTGCCGATGGAGCTGGACGAACCCTTCGCGCTGCCGGCGATGCTGACCCGCCACGATCCGGCCGATGGCTTCGTTTCCAACCTGTACGCCTCGCTGGATGCGCTGCCGATCGGTGCGCGGGTTGGCACATCGTCGCTGCGTCGGCAGGCGCAGCTGCGCGCGCTGCGACCGGACCTGCAGCTGCTGGACCTGCGTGGCAACGTCAACACCCGCCTGGCCAAGCTCGACAACGGCGGCTACGACGCCATCGTGCTGGCCGTGGCCGGGCTGGAACGGCTGGGGCTGGGCGAGCGCATCGTTGCCCGCCTGCAACCGCCGCAGTGGCTGCCGGCGCCGGCACAGGGCGCGGTTGCGGTGGAATGTGATGGCAGCAATGCGCGCTTGATGGCGCTGTTCGCCGGCCTGGATGACGCGGCGACCCGTGCCTGCGTCGAAGCCGAGCGGGCGATGAACCGTGCGTTGCATGGCAGCTGCCACGTGCCGGTGGCGGCGATCGCGCAGTGGCAGGGGCAGGATCTGCACCTGCAGGGACTGGTGGGCAGTGCCAGTGATGGCCGCGCGGTGCGCGCCGAGGCCGTCGGCCCGGCCAGTGACCCGGAAGTACTGGGCCAGCGCGTGGCGAAGATGCTGCTGGATGCCGGTGCCGGCGAACTGCTGAACGTCTGAGGCATCGCAGGTAGTGCCGGCCGTTGGCCGGCAACCTCGTGCCCCGATTGAATGCAGTTGCCGGCCAGCGGCCGGCACTACCGAAAGAAGAACGGGCGCCTTTGGCGCCCGTTTCTTATTTGAACTTGTAGACCACGTTCATCGTGGTCAGCGTATCGGTCTTGCGCTTGTCTGCGGCTACGTCGCTGTTGTAACGCGCCTGCCAGCCGGCCTTCAGCGCCAGATGTTCGTTCATGCTCACCGAGACGCCGAAGTCGTTCTGGCCGAAGGTGTTGTACGAACCCGATTCGACCAGCAGGGTGTTGACCAGGTCGGTGTTGTCGGTCAGCGAGTACTTCATGTCGAACAGGCCGCGGCCGATCATGCCGGTGCGGGTGCGGTCGTCCTCGGTGCTGTGGGTGCGGCGCACACCAGGGCCGATCTGCGCGTCGAACGAGAAGCGCTCGGTGTTCCACAGGCGGGTGCCGTAACCCAGACCGAACGAACTCTGGCGGTCGTAGGTGGCGAAGTCGTCACGCTCGGTACGCACCGTCGCGGTCAGCTGGCGGTGCTCGCCCAGCTGCAGCGCACTGCCGGCACTGCCGGTGTAGCGGTTGGCGGTGGTGTTGTTGCGGCGGCTGGTGGAGCCGTCGTCGCGGGTCTCGGTCACCTTGGAGCTGGAACGCAGGCCAGCCAGGTCCATGCTGTGCACCCAGTCGCCGTCGGTATAGCGCAGGCGCAGGCGGCCGTTGAAGCTCTCGGTGCTGCTGTTGCCGCGTGCCGAGGCGAAGCCGAGCTCGCCGCCGCTGCCGCTCCACGGCGAAGACATCGCCGCCAGTTCGGAGGCATCCTGCGCATACGCAAGCGGCGCGCACAGCAGCAGGGGGATCAGCAGGGACACACGCAGGGACATCGGGGCTTCTCCGAAGCGGTTGACAGCCGGTGATGATACTGGAAGCGTGATGGCGGTCCGAATCGATCCAAAACCCGCTTCAGGAAACGTTCCTGCCACCGCCCATTCAGGGTAGATCGACGCGCAATGCCGGGTCGTTGAAGCGCGAATAGCGCAGGCGCAGCTGGAAACTGCGGCCGTTGCTGCTGCCGCTGCGTACGATCTGCCGTGGCAGGCCCTGTGCGTCCACCCAGTACTCCAGGCGTTCGCCGGGCTGGGTGCCGCGCAACCGGTAGTGACGGGTTTCGACTCCATCCAGCGACTGGCCGCCGAGGTCTTCGGCCTGCAGGTCGGCGGGCAGGGCATCGGCCGGCAGCGGGTTGCGCCATTGCTCGAGCAGGCCCGGCGGGGTCGGGACCTGGCGGACCCCGCCGTCGGCCTGCAGGAACATGGTGTCGCCGATGATCGTCTGCGGCCCGGCCGCGGTCTGCAGCCGGAATCGGTCGGGGGCAACGAAGTCCATGGCGCTGCGTACCGGCTGCGGCGCGCCCAGAACCTCCAGTTCGGCATGGAAGCTGCGCAGGGCGGCGAAGCGCTGGCTGGCCGCCAGCACGGCCTGCGCCGGATCGGAGGCAGGGACGGCGGCTGGGACGGCGGCTTCAGTGCCGGCCGGAGCCGGTGCGCGATCGCAGGCGGCCAGCAGCAGGCAGGCCAGCAGGGGCAGGGCAGGCAACCGGCGCATCGGGTGTTCCATGGGGCGGGGCGCCCACGATAGCCCAAACGTCCCACACAAGACCCGCGACTCGGACATAATCGGGGGTATGGACCGATACGAACGCATCACCGCCCTGCATCGTCTGCTCAAGTCCGCGCGCTATCCGGTGACGGTGGCGACCCTGCAGGACAAGCTCGGTTGTTCCCGTGCCACCGTCTACCGCGATCTGGCCTTCCTGCGCGATGCGCTGATGGCACCGATCGAGGGCGACGGCGAGGCCGGCTTCCGTTACCAGGCCGACGAGAGTGACCGCTTCGAGCTGCCCGGCCTGTGGCTGAGCTCGGAGGAGCTGCACGCCCTGCTGGCCTCGCAGCACCTGCTGGCACGGACCGGCGGCGGCGTGCTGTCCTCGGTGCTGGCACCGCTGCAACAGCGCATCGAGAGCCTGCTGGCGGCCCAGGCCGGCGTCTCCAACTGGCCGGTGGACCGTGTGCGGGTGATCCCGCACCGTGGCCGCAAGTTCGACGAGGGCAGCTTCCGCAGCGTGGCCTCGGCCGTGCTGGAGCGCCGCCAGCTGGCGTTCGAGTACCGCGCACGCTCTACCGACGAGCCGACCAAGCGCACCGTTTCGCCGCAGCGCCTGACCCACTATCGCGACAACTGGTACCTGGATGCCTGGGACCACGACCGCGAGGCCCTGCGCAGCTTCGCCGTGGACCGCATCCACAAGGCGCGGGTAGTCGACAACACCGCCCGCGACGTTGCCGACAGCGAGCTCGACGAACAGCTCGGCGCCAGCTACGGCATCTTCTCCGGTGCACCGAAGGGCTGGGCGACCATCCTGTTCAGCGCCAAGGCCGCTCGCTGGGTGGCCGACGAACACTGGCACTCCAAGCAGCAGGGCCGTTTCCTGGCCGACGGCCGCTATGAGCTGAAGGTACCGTACAGCGTCTCCCGCGAACTGCTGATGGACGTGCTGCACTACGGCTCGGATGCCGAGATCGTCGAACCGGTGATGCTGCGCGAGCAGGCCAAGGCGCTGCTTGAGCTTGCCCTGAGCAACTACGACAACTCCTGACCCTCCCCCCGAGAACCCTTTTGCCCATGAAGAAGACCCTGTTGCTGCCCCTGCTCGCCGCTGCCTTGGCCCTGACCGCCTGCGGCAAGTCCGGCGAGCCTTCGCAGAAGCTGGTGGTGGCCGCCACGGCCGTGCCGCACGCCGAGATCCTTGAGGTGGTCAAGCCGATCCTCAAGCAGGAAGGCGTGGACCTGGACGTGCGCGTGTTCAATGACTACGTGCAGCCCAACGACCAGCTGGTGCAGAAGCAGGTGGATGCCAACTACTTCCAGACCGAGCCGTACCTGGATGCCTACAACCGCGATCGCAAGAGCGATCTGGTGAAGGTGATCGGCGTGCACATCGAGCCGTTCGGCGCGTACTCGCGCAAGATCAAGTCGCTGGCCGAGCTGCGCGAAGGCGCCGACGTGGTGATCCCGAACGACCCGAGCAACAACAGCCGCGCGCTGATCCTGCTGCACAAGGCTGGTGTGATCGAGCTGAAGGACCCGGCCAACGCACTGTCGACCCAGCGCGACATCACCGCCAACCCGAAGAAGCTGAAGTTCCGTGAGCTGGATTCGGCGATGCTGCCGCGCGTGCTGGACCAGGTCGACCTGGCCCTGATCAACACCAACTACGCGCTGGATGCCGGCCTCAACCCGACCAAGGATGCACTGGCGATCGAGAGCAAGGATTCGCCGTACGTGAACTTCCTGGTCGCACGCCCGGACAACAAGGACGACGCCCGCGTGCAGAAGCTGGCCAAGGCCCTGACCAGCCCGCAGGTGAAGGCATTCATCGAGTCCAAGTACAAGGGCGCGGTGCTGCCGGCGTTCTGATGTTGGGGTAGCGGGGGGGGACGCCCCCCTGGGGGTGGGAGCGACGGGGCCAGCCCCACCCCGCCGCGCCCCCCTTCCATTTGGTACCAAAACCCCCCCCCAACCCCCCCACACCCACCC
>NZ_JBXAWS010000013.1:0-148932 GCF_057292075.1 Stenotrophomonas sp. 1L-E-5-B-C3 | reverse complement strand
ACCGGCACTACGTCGCGATCAGCGATCGCACCTACGATTCCACACATGTCAGGCGTTTCCTTGAAGACGATCGGCGCATTCTAGCCTGCGCGTCCGGCGTCGCCCTCCTGTCCGCTTAATGAAAGTGTCCGGAAAGGTGTCTGCACTGCCGGCGGGGAAACCAGTCTAGTTCGTCCAGGAGGCCCTGCCCCCAGCGGACTCATCCCGCAAGCGTTTGATTTCATTCATCACAATGGCAAGTCCCTCATGCCAATCCGGGAGAGCAGTGCCCAAGTCCTGCTGCAGCTTGCGGTTGTCCAACACCGACCAGGCCGGACGCTTGGCCGGGGTCGGATACTCGGAACTGGGAATCGCCTCGACCGCCGGCACTTTGGCCAACACGCCGGTGGCCAACGCCTCGGCGAAGATCGCCTCGGCGAACCCATACCAACTGGTCTGGCCGCTGGCTGTCAGGTGCCAGGTACCAGACAGCTGGCCCGGATGCTGCAGCGCCTGCGCGGTGACATCGGCGATCAGCGCGGCGGGAGTGGGCGTACCGATCTGGTCGGCCACCACCCGCAACGCATCGCGCTCGGCGCCCACACGCAGCATGGTGCGCAGGAAGTTCGCGCCATGCGAGGCATACACCCATGCCGTGCGGAAGATCAGATGGCGTCCTCCCGCAGCCCGTACGGCGTCCTCGCCATCACGCTTGCTGATGCCATAGACACCCAGCGGTGCGGTCGGCTCGTCCTCACGGTACGGTGCCGTGCCCTGGCCATCGAACACATAGTCGGTGGAGTAATGCACGAACGGCACATCATGCGCCGCACACCAACGCGCGATCACGCCCGGTGCCTCTGCGTTGACCGCAAAGGCCGCGTCGACTTCCCGTTCGGCACGGTCGACGGCGGTGTAAGCCGCCGCATTGACTACGACCGATGGCTGAAGCCGGTCGAGCAAGGCCGGCAGGCTGTCCGGCTGGTCGAAATCGGCGGTTTCGCAGACGCTGCCATCGGGCAGGATGCCGCTGCGGGTGGTCGTGACCACCTTGCCCAGCGGCACCAGCGCGCGCAGCAGTTCCTGGCCGACCTGGCCGTTGCCGCCGAGTACCAGAACGGTCATGGCACGTAGACCGGCAGGCGGTCTTCAGCGATGTCCTTCAGGAAGGGAGCACTCTCATCCTTGGCCGACAGCGTCGGTGCACTGATCGGCCAGTCCACGGCGATGTCCGCATCGTTCCAGCGCACGCCGGCATCGAAGTCCTTGAGGTACACCTCGGTGCACAGGTAACTGAACACCGCGCGTTCGGACAGCACCGCAAAGCCGTGCGCGAAGCCATCCGGAATCCAGAACTGCTTCTTGTTCTCGGCGCTCAGCACTACCGCTTCCCACTGGCCGAAGGTCGGCGAGCCACGGCGGATATCTACAGCGACATCATAGACCTCCCCTTCCAGCACGCTCACCAACTTGCCCTGCGGGCGCGGCCACTGATAATGCAGGCCGCGCAGCACTCCCTGCGCCGAGGTGGAAACATTGCTCTGTGCGAAGCGATGCGGGAGGCCCAGCGCGGCGAAGCGCTCGGCATTCCAGGTTTCGAAGAAGTAACCACGGGCATCACCAAACACGGCCGGCTCGATCACTACGCAGCCGGGCAACCTGGTTTCAATCACTTTCACGGAACGACTCCACGCAGCGCGAGCTTGTGCAGGTACCGGCCGTAGCCATTCTTGATCAGCGGTGCAGCCAGTGCTTCCAGCTGCTCGGCGGTGATCCAGCCCTGGCCGAACGCGATTTCTTCCGGACAGCAGACCTGCAGGCCCTGACGGGTCTGGATGGTCTCGATGAAGTTGGAGGCTTCCAACAGCGACTGATGGGTGCCGGTATCAAGCCAGGCATAGCCACGACCGAGCGCTTCCAGGTGCAGATTGCCTTCCTGCAGATAGCGCTTGTTGAGGTCGGTGATCTCCAATTCGCCACGCGGCGAGGGCTTCAGGTCGACGGCGTAATTGCTGGCGTTGCCGTCGTAGAAGTACAGGCCAGTGACCGCGTAGTTCGAACGCGGGTTTTCCGGCTTTTCGACCAGATCGATCACCTTGCCGCTCTTGTCGAACTCGGCCACGCCGTAGCGCTCAGGATCGTTGACCCAGTAGCCAAACACTGTGGCGCCCTGATCGCGCGCGTCCGCGCGCCTCAGCATTTCACGCAGGCCATGGCCGTGAAAGATGTTGTCACCCAGCACCAGGCAGCTCGGCTTGCCGGCCACGAAATCACGGCCGATCAGGTAGGCCTGGGCCAGGCCATCGGGGCTTGGCTGCACCGCGTACTGAATGTCCATGCCCCACTGTGAACCGTCACCCAGCAGCTGCTGGAACAGGGCCTGCTCGTGCGGGGTGTTGATGATCAGCACTTCACGGATGCCCGCCAGCATCAGGACGCTGAGCGGGTAGTAGATCATCGGCTTGTCGTATACCGGCAGCAGCTGCTTGCTGACGCCCTTGGTGATCGGATACAGCCGGGTGCCGGAGCCGCCGGCGAGAATGATGCCCTTGCGCTGGGTCATGAGGCCTCCTGGGTTCAGCCCGCGGTGCCGATGCGCTGCAGACGGTAGCTGCCGTCGAGCACGCCGTTGACCCATTCCTGGTTGTCCAGGTACCAGTCGACGGTGAAGGTGATGCCCTGCCCGAAGGTGTAGGCCGGTTCCCAGCCCAGGTCGTTCTTCAGCTTCGACGCATCGATCGCGTAGCGGCGGTCGTGGCCGGGGCGGTCGGCCACGTAGGTGATCTGGCTGCTGCGCGGCTGGCCATCCTCACGCGGGCGGCGCGCATCGAGCAGCGCGCAGATCGCCTGCACCACTTCGATGTTCTGCTTTTCCGAGTTGCCGCCGACGTTGTAGGTCTCGCCGACCTGGCCCTTGGCCAGCACGGTGCGGATCGCTTCGCAGTGGTCGGACACGAACAGCCAGTCGCGCACCTGCTTGCCATCGCCGTAAACAGGCAGCGGCTCGCCAGCCAGCGCCTTGGCGATCACCAGCGGAATCAGCTTCTCGGGGAAGTGGTACGGGCCGTAATTGTTGGAGCAGTTGGTGGTCAGCACCGGCAGCCCGTACGTATGGTGGAAGGCGCGGACCAAATGGTCCGAAGCCGCCTTCGACGCCGAGTACGGCGAATTCGGGGCATACGGCGTGGTTTCGCTGAACTTGCCGGTCTCGCCCAAGGTGCCGTACACCTCGTCGGTGGACACGTGCAGGAAGCGGAAGTCCGCACCCTGCTCGGCCGGCAGCGCCTTCCAGTAGTCACGCACGGCTTCCAGCAGGCCCAGGGTGCCCACCACGTTGGTCTGGATGAAGGCGCCCGGACCGTCGATGGAGCGGTCGACGTGGCTCTCGGCGGCAAAGTTCAGCACGGCGTCGGGCTGGTGTTCGGCCAGCAGGCGCGTGACCAGGGCGCTGTCGCCGATATCGCCCTGCACGAATACGTGGTTCGGGTTGCCATCAAGGCTGGACAGGGTCTTCAGGTTGCCGGCGTAGGTCAGCACATCAAGGTTGATGACCTTGACGCCGCGCGCGACGGCTTCAAGAACGAAGTTACCGCCAATGAATCCGGCGCCGCCGGTGACAAGCCATGTGGGCACTACCTGTTCTCCTGATCGATCTATCGAAGTTCGGCGATATGAGAACCGTCCGATTCAGCCATACAGAATACATGGAGGGCCCCTGCCAACTGTCTGCCGAGCATGAACAAGGGACCCGGCGCGATGGGCTTTGCCGCGCTGCAGCAAAACCATACGCATTCGCATGGTCACCCCAAGCCAGCTAGAATCGGGGTCCCACCCCCGAACCGGTTGCTGTTGCAGGACCGGGCGTTCTCCGCAACTGTGAGCCGGCCAGCGGCCGGCACTACAAGGATCGAGCAGCAGATGAAAATCCTCGTCGCGTACAAGCGCGTGGTGGACTACAACGTCCGCATTCAGGTCAAGCCGGACGGTTCCGGCGTGGTCACCGACGGCGTCAAGCTGTCCCCCAACCCCTTCGATGAAATCGCCTTGGAAGAAGCCCTGCGCCTGCGCGACAAGGGCATCGCCAGCGAAGTCGTGGTTGCCACCATCGCGCCGGCCGACGCCCAGGCGCACCTGCGCAACGGCCTGGCCATGGGCGCCAACCGTGCCATCCACGTCGTCACCGACCAGGCCATCCAGCCGCTGACCGCCTCGCGCACCCTGCTCAAGCTGATCGAGAAGGAACAGCCGGACCTGGTGATCCTCGGCAAGCAGGCCATCGACGACGACGCCAACCAGACCGGCCAGATGCTGGCCACGCTGTGGGGCCGCCCGCAGGCGACCTTCGCCAGCAAGCTCGAGATCGCCGACGGCAAGGCCACGGTCACCCGTGAAGTCGATGCTGGCCTGGAAACACTGGAAGTCGATCTGCCGGCCGTGGTCACCACCGACCTGCGCCTGAACGAGCCGCGCTTCATCAAGCTGCCGGACATCATGAAGGCCAAGGCCAAGCCGCTGGAGACCCTGCAGCTGGCCGACCTCGGCGTTGAAGCCGCCGACACCTTCAAGACCACCCAGTACGCAGCGCCGTCCAAGCGCAGCAAGGGTGTGATGGTCAAGGACGCAGCCGAACTGGTTGCCGCACTCAAGCAGAAGGGGTTGCTGTAATGAGCAGGATTCTCGTCATCGCCGAGCACCACGACGGTAAGCTCAACGCCGCTACCGCCAAGACCGTCAGCGCTGCTGCCGCCATCAGCGGTGCCAGCATCGACGTGCTGGTGCTGGCCGCCGACCCGGCCGCCGTTGCCGCCGAGGCCGCGAAGATCGCTGGCGTCGCCAAGGTCCTGACCGTGGCCAACGCTGCCAATGCGCAGGCCATCGCCCAGGTGCTGGCGCCGCAGATCGCGCAGCTGGCCAAGGGTTACACCCACGTGTTCGGCCCGTCGACCACCTTCGGCAAGGACCTGATGCCGTGTGTGGCCGCCTTGCTCGGCGTCAACCAGGTCTCCGACCTGATGAGCGTTGAAGGTAGCCACACCTTCAAGCGTCCGATCTACGCCGGCAACGCGATCATCACCGTGGAAGCCCCGGCCGATCAGATCGTGGTCGCCACCGTGCGTGCAGCCTCGTGGCCGGAAGCCGCCCAAGGCGGCAGCGCCGCGATTGAAGCCGCCAATGTCGATGCCGCGCTGCCGGGCCACACCCGCTTCGTCGGCCTGGCCGCCGGTGCCAGCGACCGCCCGGACCTGCAGAGCGCCAAGCGTGTGGTCTCCGGTGGTCGTGGTGTCGGTTCGGAAGAGAACTTCAAGGTCATCTTCCAGCTGGCCGACAAGCTCGGTGCCGCCGTCGGTGCTTCGCGTGCCGCAGTTGATGCCGGCTATGTGCCCAGCGACCTGCAGGTTGGCCAGACCGGCAAGATCATCGCGCCGGAACTGTATGTGGCGGTCGGCATCAGTGGTGCGATCCAGCACCTGACCGGCATCAAGGATGCCGGCACGATCGTGGCGATCAACAAGGACGGCGACGCGCCGATCTTCGAGATCGCCGACATCGGCCTGGCGGGGGATCTGTTTGCGATCCTGCCGGAGCTGGAAAAGGCGCTGTAAACCTCACTCCCGGCAAGTACGCTATCAACTACCGGGGGACCAGACCCACCCAATGGCAGCCCGGCGCGTAACCGGGTTGCCGGGGCACCTGTCTGGATCAGATACTCCGTTCCTGCACAGCCGACCGGCGGCCCCTCCCGCTCCTCCTGGCGCAGGATCACGGATAATTGCCTATCGTTCGGACGGATGAGCCCGACGACTGGGCTGGACGACTGGGCTGAACGCCCCCCCATAAAGCACATGAGCGGCAGCCGGCGTACCGCGAGCCTCGCGCCTGAATATCGATAGCGATTACCGAGGTTGCCATCATCTATCATTCGCCTCGTCACCGGTAACCATGAAAGGCATGAAAATGCGACAAAACAATGCGGCTACGAACCGGGGCTTTCCTCTGTGACGGCTTCCAATCGACCGCTTTGCGTGGATCTTGATGGAACCCTACTGCGTTCTGACATCCTCTACGAGTCCTTGTTGGTGTAACGGCGCGCGATAAATCGCCCGCCAGACGTGAGATAAACGGTGGGGCGCCCATGTTGCGCCCACCGAAATGAAATTGCACGGGGCGGAACCCGCCCCGTGCCTCGGCGGGACTACCAGGTCGTGTAGATCAGCTCGCGCCGCTGCACCGCCTGCCGGCCGATCGTGTACCGGATTGGCACCACCCGGTCCCTGAACTGGCCAAACACTTCCCGCATGGCCGGGTGGTCGTTGATCGTCAGGATGGCAGAGCCACGCAGCCCAGCCATCTGACGCGCCAGCTCCTGGTACTGCTCCATCCCAAAGGGAGCGCCATACCCTTCGGTCTCCCAGTACGGCGGATCCAAGAAGAACAGGGTATCGGCGGCATCGTACTTGGCCATGCACTGCTGCCAGGCGAGGTGTTCGACGGTGACCTTGTGGAGCCGGAGGTGCGCAACGCTCAGATCCTCTTCGATGCGCAGCAGATTGAGGCCCTTGCCGCCCCGGCCGAACCCTGGGGTCTGGCCAGTCGCCTTGCCGCCCCAAGCCAGTCGCTGCAGGTAGTAGAAGCGTGCAGCTCGCTGGATATCGGTAAGGGTGTCCGGATGCTGAAGCTGGCACCAGCGGAACATTTCTCGGCTCGTCAGGGCCCACTTGAACTGTCGGACGAACTCCTCAAGGTGGTTGGCCACCACCCGGTAGAGGCGCACCAGCTCGCCGTGGCAGTCATTCAGTACCTCGGCCTTGGCTGGCTCTCTCGCGAACAGAAGAGCAGCGCCGCCGGCGAACGCCTCGACGTAGGTGCGATGAGGGGTATCGGCCACCAGGGGCAGCAGGTGGGGCAGCAGGCGGGTCTTCCCGCCCGGCCAGGGGAACAGCGTGGTCGTCTTCATTCTCAGCCTCTGCGATGGTTCTAGGCCAGGCTTGTCTCCCCCGCGCGGGGAGCAGGGCCTCGGCCAATGGCACGCGGGCTGTACGCGTGTGTTGCGGCGCCAGGCAGGCAGTTGGAGCTGCCCGCCTGGCGCCCTGTTCTAGCTTCCGTCGGATTGGCCGGGTCAGATGCGGGCGTTGTAGACCCAGTGGAACCACAGCTCGGCGGGCGCATTCACTCCAGGAGGCAGTCCACACTCGATCACGAAGCCGCCTTCGCTCGCGTAGGTGACAGTGGAGATGCAGTCGCCAAGGTCACGCACCCGCACCTGATTGTTGGCTGCCTGTGGGTTGAACACGACAACGCCGCCGCCACTCCTCTTGGGAACCTTGCACTGGATAAACCGACGGTAGGTCGTGCCGACAAAGACGTAGTCAAGCACCATGCCGCTTGCAAACGAGGCGGCGACGTTAGGTTGCGGACGGATCGCCTGGTTGAAGGACTTCTCGTAGTAGCGCTGGCAAAGGAGCAGCTCCAGCCCCTTTGGCCTGAACTCAGTACTGGTCGCCACCTTGCCTCGCTCCAGCTTCGGCTGGCGATAGGTGACGTTTGTCGCGGTCAACTGCACGATCATGTCGCCGCTACCTACTGGAGTAAGGGTGACCCCACGTCGACCGGAGCCAGCAGTGATCGAACCAGTGGCGCCGCCAACGCTTACCGATATGGCTCCGCTAGGGTCTTCAACGCTGAACGTCAGTGGCCGCCCCCAAGCGGTCTCCGGCGATTCCACAACTTGCTGGAGCGGCCCGCTCACATGGCTGAAAAGGCCATCAGCACCGATGGAAATGTTGCATCCCCCCGAACCAGCCCTCCACATGTCGTACCCGTACGCGCCAGCGGCGAGCGCACCGCCGGCGAACACGTCCTGATTGATGGGTACACCACAGTTGATGAGCATGTTGCGGCCGGAGCCAGCCAGTTCGACCAACTGACCGCCGGTCGCCCTGCGATTAGCGCCATTCTGGACCACATCCAGGTAGTCGGCTTCTGACAGGGCGGATGCTACTGGTAGGGCAGATATTTTGACGTCAGGCATTGGGGTTACTCCAAGATGATCGGGTCGCCGGTTTCCGTGACGATGCGGTCGCCCGCTTCGGTCACCAGCTGGGCGCGGTAGAGGAAGGTGTGCTGCAGGCGCTGCCAGCTGGTGAAGCCGTCGCGGACGGCCTCGATCTCAACCCGCAGGGTCTTGCCACCGCTGCCGACTGGCGGCAGGTAGCTGTCGGTCGCGGCCGTGATGCCGGCCTGCGTGCGCACCAGGGTGTCCTGCAGGTACCAGCGTGCGGTGTACGTCGTGCCCGGCTCTGGGCCGATGCTCGCCTGCTCGGAGTCCACCAACTGGTCGGCCTGCAGGAGACGGTCGCGGTGCGCCCAGGTGGCCACGACTGTGCCGCCATTGCCCCAGGCCTCGGCCGGGCAGGCATCGCCGTTGATGCGCAGCCGTGCCGGCGGGTAGGGCCGGATCTGGCGCCGACGCATCGTCAGCGCGATCGCCGTGGCCAGATCCGGGTTCAGCTCGCCCTGGCTGGTGCGGGTGATCAGCTTGGCCTGAGGGGATTCGTTGGCCAAGTACTCGCGGCCATCGAAACCTACGTACTCATCGGTGAACCACACCCGCGCACCCACGGCATGCGGCATCGGCACGGTATCTACGCAGCCACGGGCCACGGTCAGCGTCGCCGCCACTGGGTCGATCGAGACCACCCGGACAAGCTCGTCATCAATCAGTGCCTCGGTGCCGACCTCGATCATGTCCAGGCTGACGCCGGCGGACAGCGCAATAGCCGTTGTGGTGGCCGCCATTGCGGTGATCAGCAGACCAGTGGGGGCGAAGTCGGCCGCGCCCGCCTCGGCGAACGCCGCACTGCCCAGGCGGGTCTGCAGCGTGTAGCCGAATGCCACCGAGGTCGGCCGTACGCCGATCGAAGTGAGGTAGCCAGCATCGGATGAGACGGCAGCCAGCTCCGTTGCCCCGAGAGTCGTGGCCAGGTCGCGGTAACTGGCCTCCTGCAGGCGCTGCACGGTGACCGGCTTGGGCTTGGTATCAGGCTCCACCCAGGCGCTGTCCGAAGGCTGGATGTAGCTGGCTGAAGCCATGCCGGCGACGTCCTGGGCGACGGTCAGCACCACGGACGTTTCGGTCTGTGTGCCGCCGTCGACGTCCAGGATGCGCACCGGCATGCGTGCCACGCCGCGCCGTGGCCACGACAGGGCGCGCACCTGCCCGCGCTTGAAGGGGCCGGCATCCTGGCGCACCCGGATCTTCACCCTGCAGGGCAAGCTGCTCACTGCAGCCACTTCGCGCGCCGCAACCCGCCCCGCGAGTGCTGCGTTCCACAGGCCGGGATAGTTCTTGCGACTGCTGACGACACGGCCCTGCGCCTGAACGCTGGCCAGATTCTGGTAGGTGACAGCTGCGTCCTTGTTGGTGGCGATATCCCGGTAGACGACCGTGATCTCGTTGACGCTGCCTTCCAGCATCGGCTGCTGCCACTCCAGCAGCTCGATGATGTTCGCCGGGCCGATCTCTTCCAGGGTGGCTGGGTCATAGTCCGGCCGCACCAGCACCAGCTCGGTCAGCCCCGTCACCGGATCCTCGATGCGCATGCCACCAATGTGGTCGCACACCATGTCCATGAACTCGCCTGCAGGAACTGATCGGGACCACTTCAGGCACAGGCCGAACCCTTCGTTCTTCAACGTCTGTGCCGCCTTGCGGAAGCTCTCGTCGTTGATCACGTCGATCGGGTGGCCCATGCCCTCAGTGCGCACCTGGTAGATGATGTGGGCCGGGTTCATCCCTTCATCGATCTGCACCAGGTCGCCCTGCCAAAGCCCCTTTTTCCAGCCTTGGCGCCAGCGCGAGACCTTCTTCGTCCAATTCTTGATGTAAGGGTTCATGGCCGACACCTGGCCATTGAAAACCGTCGTGAACAGGCCACGGGCAGCTGGCCACGGGCCGGGCACCAGCGACTGCAGATAGGCGCTTGGCATCTGGGCGGGCTCGCCCATGCGCACCTCCAGCGTGCCGACGATGCCGCCTTCGCCCTTGTCGCCGCCGAAGATTTCCGGCGCCAGGATGGTGATCGATCGAGATGCTGTAATCGGCCCGGTGGCAGGCACCGTCCTGGGGATGTTCATCCCGAGAACCTTGGTCCACGCCGTTTGCGCGCTACCGTCCCAGACCTTGCGATCGCCCACGCGGATCTCCCGCAGCGCGTCGACCGGGCCAAGGCATTCGCCCATGTAGAGAGCCATGTAGTAGCGATAGCCTACGGTCTGTTTCTTGCCACTACCCACGGTCAGCCTCCTCGCGTGCGATCGCCGCCAGGCGCAATGCGAAGGCGTCGTCCAGCGCTTCGAACTGCTCTACCGGCAGGCCTTCATCCAGGAAGCGACGCAGATCCAGACCGTGACGAGCCATCCAGGTGCGGATGCCGGCGGCGCACAGTACACCGCTTTGCTCGCCCAGCTTGGCCGCGCGCGCGTGTTCGACGGTAACCAGCACAGGGCGCTCCATCACTTCTTTCCACCCTTGACCTTGATCGGTGTGGTGCGCAGATCGCCGTAGAACAGCACGTTGGGATCATCGATCCAGTTCGTACCGAAGACCATGCTGCACTCGCGACCGTCCTCGGCGGTGGGGACATTGAAGTCCTCCAGGGCGGCCGGCTTCGGAACCGTAGGCTTCGGGCGCATCACGTAACTGACGATCAGCGCTACGATCATTACGACGATTTGAACCCACATGGGAGGCTCCTTTAGAAGATGGGATCAGGTCCGAAGGGGTTCTTCGGCGGGATGGTGTGCTGGCCGCCGTAGTTCAGCGCGTTGTTGAACTTCTCGTGGCAGATCTGCAGGGCATGGCCACAGCCGGGGTAGGCGGACACCAGTGCGCCTGCAGCGAGCGGCGCTGCGGTCAGCAGCGTGAGGGTCGGGCCGACGTGGCCAACCACGAAGCGGTACTCGACGGCTGTGCCCTGGACCCACTTGATGAAGCCGCCCACGAACCAGCCGTCCGGCTTCGCTGCAAAGGCAGTGGACGTGATCGTCTGAGTGGATGCGGCGGACAACATGCCGTCGACCCGGAATAGCTCCGGATTCACCCCGCAGTCGGCGTCGAACAGCGCGAAAGGGCACTGTCCCTGCCAGCACCGGCGAAGGCCGTTGGTCGCGGCGGCGCCGATGTTGCTCTGGCAGGTCAAGACCAGGTCATTCTGCCGCTCGGTGAAATCGCTCAGTACGCCATTCCACGTGCCCCGGATAGCGCCATCGCTCTTCCGGATCCGCCACCACCGGACGATGATGCGTTCGGTCGGCGGATAGGGGCGAAGCACCGATGCCAGTGGGAGCGACAGCGGCACGGTCACCTCCAGATTTGACCGGGCCTCTTGGGCCGATTGCCCAAGGCGGCCGCGCTTGATGGCCTCGGCGGTGAACTGCTGCGAATCGTAGGTTTCGGCCCGATCGCTGGAGGTGTAGCGCCAGCGCTGGGAACCGCGCCCAAACTCGTACAGCTCGACGTGGTGGGAGAACAGGCTCATGGTTCACTCTCCTCGGCGCCGATGCCGGCGAAGGACACCCGGCAGCGCGCCACACCCTCGCCATCGGTTTCGTGGGACAGCTCTACGGTGTCGGAGCTGAGACGGGCCAGCACCATCCAGCTGATCAAGCGAATGGCGCTCGGCTGCAGGGCGATCCCGTGCGGCACGTCCAGCTGCAGGAATTCCCGCTGTGGATCCAGTTCGGTGGCTTCGACCAGCTGCCTGTAGAGAATCTGGCCATTGAACAGTTCGATGCGCAGGTAACGGCGACCGGCCTGGGCACGCCCGAAGCGGGCCACACCTGCCCAGGCGACCACGATGCCACCGGAGGTCGACAACGCCGGTTCAACCAGCTCCAGGTCATCAGCCCAGGACGGCACCCATAGCGCTGATACGCGGCCCTGCAGCCAGTACAGCAGACTGCGCAGGTTGGTCTGCTCCGTGCGCCCCCAGGTCTGCCAGGCATGCGACTGCAGCGGCCAAGCCTTGCCGGTGATGTCATCGACCGCCACCGGCCCGACGTCGCCATCGATCACTACCAGCTGCCGGCCGAACTCGGCCGTCTGCGCCTGGTCAAGGTCAGGGCGCTGCTCCAGCACCGGCCGACCACGATAGGTCGCCGCCGGCGGTACCGCTGGCCAATCGCAGGTCTCCACCGCAGCCAGGCGCACGGTCGACCGCATGACCTGGTCGGTCACCCGTTCCAGGCTGGGGGTTTCGGCGATGCGCGCGGTCCTGCAGGGCAGCACGCGGGTACCCGCCGCCCAGACATTTGCCGTGGGGCGGGCCAGCTGCAGGCCGTCGGCGGTAATGCTGGCCACCTCCACCAGCTCGTAGGTGGTGACGTCCTTCCAGAGCATGGCCAAGCCGCCAATCCGGTAGTCGCGCTGGGTGGCCGCCGGTACCGGAATCGACTGCACGCCCAACACCAGGCGCGCCCGCAGCCACGAAACGTCATTCCAGATCGGCAGCGCCCAGGTCCGAGCCGACCAGTCGAACAGCGCGTGCTCCAGCACCTGGCGCTCACGGCGATCGGCGAGCACGCTGAATTCCCAAGAGCGCCTCGGCGAGCCCCGAAGCGGGTAGCGCGCCTCGCTGCCACCGACAGACTGCTGGACGTCCGTTGCCCAGGCCAGCGTTTCGGTGACCGGCCGCTCCCAGTCCGGGGGCAGCATCCATGCCGACATGCGATTGCCGGTAATCGTGACGGTACGCCGGCCCAGCGCCACGAACTGGTAGGACAGCGTGGCTGCAATGACCGGCGGCCCATCGGTGGTGATGGAGAGCTGCCAGCGGCGCAGCTGCAGCGGCGCGAAGGGCAGTGGCGGCGCGCCTGGCCCAACCAGCTCGACGCCCTCTCCGTTCTCCAGCGCCACCGAGTTCAGCGTCTGCGGCTGCAGGTACGCATTCCAGACCTGCACGTAGCGCACCTGATTGGTGACCAGGTTGCCCAAGTCGATGCGCAGCGGCAGAACGTGGATACGGTAGTACCAGTCATCGAACGACGTGCGCAGCGCCGGGCCGATCGACCGCTGATCGGATTCGACAATGGTGGACTCTCTGGGCACACCCACGCCGAAGCCGGACTTCGCAACGGCTGCGCGAAACTGAACTGGAATGCGCGTGCGCGGCGTTGCCAGATTGGCGCTACGCCAGTTCGGCCCCGTGCTCGTTTGGCTTCCGAGGAGGATAGTCATCAGGACTTCTTCACCGCCCAACCATAGTTGCCGCTTGCTGGCGGAGCGTTGGTGTTATTGCTCATGGCCAGCTTGCGTAGCCACGGAAACACCACCCAGGTTTCATCGCCGACAGTGATCTCCTGCTCCGGCTCCAGCTTCTCCATGTAACAGGCGCGCAGGCCCACGACTTGGCCGATGGCGGAATGGTAGGGGGTTGAGCCAACGCGTCGCACGGTCAACTGGATGGGGTGGAGAACACTGCGACCGGAGAAGGTGTTGTCGTCGGTGCCACGCAGCGCGTATCCAAGCCACAGGCTGTCGTAGCTCGAATTGCCGGTAATCCCATTTGCCTGATCGATTGTTCCGACCCCACTTCCCGCTTGGCCTTCGGCACCCAGCGACCAGCCGTAGTAGCCGCAAATCAGGTGGTAGCAGTTGGCGCGACCTTCCTCGATTGAATCCGCACGAACATGACCGCCGCCGGTTGTCTGGGTGGTGTGTCCGAACAGAACCACGTTGGGCGCGCTGGAGGTGATCATGCCGCTCCAGGAACCTGTCCGCGCCCAGTACGTTCCCTCCACGTAGGTGCCGCCGGCATAGTCACCGGCCTTATCCAGGACACCGAACGCATGGTGGCGGTACTCACCGGCAACCGCCTGAGCGATCGCAACGTGGATCGCGTTGCCATTTGCAAACAGCTTCAGGCGCGGAAACGGCCCAACAAGCTGGTAGGTGCTCACATCGCGAGGCGAAACCAAGGGCTGCGTACTCGGCGGCTGGCCGCCGTCGTAACCAATTGAGATCCGCGAGAGCAGACTTTGCTGATCGTAGTTGAACAGATGTACGTAGTCGGACACACCAGGAATGCGGAGTGTGGCGGTGCGATTGGCGCCTGAGAGGCTGTTGCGCTCGACGGTCCAGCCGTTGGCCTGTGCAAACTGGACGACCAGGTCGATCAGGGTCTGGACGTTCGAAACGTTGGTGAACTCGGCGTAGGCCATCTCTTACTCCAGAGCAAATGCGGCGTATTCGCCGTCGCCAGTTCGATACACATTGGGGATGAGCAGGTGGTCCACGCCGCCCAACGTGACGATCTGCTCGGCCGTGGCGCCAAAGGATGGCGTGTAGAACACCCCGTCGAAGCTGCCGTAGAACTGCCCGCCTTCCGGCATCTCGTCCACGCGCGAGCTGGGCTCACTACCCTCGGACTTCCAGCCGATACCCATCAGCTGTCCACGCTTCAGCCAGCGCTGGCCGTCCAGGCAGTTGCGAACATTCGTATTGGAGATGTACGACGCCCACGGCACGATGAGCCGGCCAGTGGCCAGTTTGGAGCCGGTGTAGCTGTTGCGAATGGGCAGCCACGCTTGCATCGGCGTGAACAGGTAGGCCTGGCTGTACGCATTGTTGGCACGGCCTCTGGCATGGGCGTTCCAGAAGTTGGAATGCTCGTAGGTATCCAAGGACGCAACCGCGTCCCTGCCAAGGTGTGCCCCGCCGATGAACAGCGGATAGCTCCAGTCACTCGGAAGGTGCTCCGGCAGGATGAAGCCGCCATACAGGGCATCGTAGCGGCCGTTGGTGCGGGCGATGACCTTGAAGCAACGGCCGTTGGCTATGAACCAGTATTTGATCGGCGAGTTGACGCCAAGGATAGATACGTACTCGGAGTTTGCCCCCGCCTGGGTCATTCCCGGCAATGCGGGGTTGTATGCGGTGTGGCCGCGCATGCACATGTTGTAGTAGTTGCTCGCCGGCACTACCCACGCCTGCAGCGACAGGTAGATCTCATCTTCACCGGCGAGCCCGCGCCCCTTCAGTGACACAAAATCGTTGGCCGCGATCGGGCCGCTGGCGACGCCGCCCACAACCTGCCAGTGCTGATTGGCAGCCACCAAGGCGGCATTGGAGGTCAGGAAGTCCCGCAGCCGGGTCATGAGGTCGGTGATGTTGGATGCGGTGTCGGTTACCCAGACCATGCTCAGAATCCCAATACTTGGCGGATCGCCGCAGAGTTGCGGTTGATCTTGTTGATGATGGTTCTGTCGCTGCCTGGATCGTCGATGTAGTCCTCGAACAGACCCGGCGATACCTGATTGATCAGGCGTATACCCAGCTGAGTAGGCGAGCCGGTCGGAGCCGCCGCCACTGTGTTGAACACTGGCGAGCGCTGCAGCGAGGGCATCTGGCTGACCAGGCCGCCGTCGGCAAAGGCATAGGCACCCCATCGCCGGACGGCATCCATCCCGATGGCGTTGAAGGCATGCAGGAATGCGAGTGCACCGGGCTGAGAAACAACCTTGGCCCGGGCTACGAATTCACCGTTGGAGAGCCAGGCAGGAATGCTGTCACTGGTACCTGTACCTGCACCCCAAACGGGACCACCCTGCGCTCTACTGACGGGAGTAGGCGTACCCACACTGACCGTGCCGGTGTTGCTGGCCGCACCAGCAATACTACCGACCATACTGACAACGGCCTTGGCATTGTTGGCCGCAGCCAGTGCGATGGCGGCTTGCTTGAGTTGGACTGCGGCCGCAGACAGAGCCCCTGCACCGGTGATCAGACCGCCGCCGGCGCCCGCCAAGGCCGAGGCGCTACTGGTCACGGCACTTGCACCGGCGGTGACAACACCGCCAGCAGAGGACAATGCGGCCGCCGACGCCTGCGTCGCGGTCGCCGCCGCGGCCTGCGTGCCGACTTCGGCGCCTTTATCGAACAGCTTGCCAGTCAGGGTGGACGCCAGCTTGGCGGACAGCTCATCGGCCACATACCCAGCCAGGCCACTGGCGATGGACTGGAAGAAGCTGCGCACGATCTCACCCAGGGTGGCATTGCCATTGGCCAGCGACATGAGGGCATCACGGAATGCGCTCTGGAACGTGGTGCGCACGTTCTGCTGCAGCAGGTTGGTGGTGGCGGCCATCTCCTTGAGCTTGACGGCCATCTGCTCGGCAGCCTGCAGCGCTTCGGGATTGTTCAGCGCCTCGGCGGTGGCGCGCATGCGATCGGGAAGATCGACCAGGGCGGTCAGCTGTTGCCGGGACAGATCTACCAGCTTCTGGCGCGCCTGCGCTTCGGTGATCAGCCCAGCCTGCAGCTCAACCTGGATGCGCTGCTGAGCCAAGCCCATTTCGCCCATTGCGCGGTTGTAGGTCTCCTGCATCTTCTGCAGTTCGGCCGTGAGGCGGACCAGCTCCTTGGCACGGTCGACCTCGGCCACACCGGACTGGTTGCCAGCCTCGACCATCTGCCGGCGTGTGACCTCGAGCTCGCGCAAGCTCTTGGCCTGCTGTGCATCGGGACCGCGCCCTTCAAGGTTGGCAATCTGATCCCGCACCTCCAGCAGCTTCCGATTGGATTCAACCAGAGCGTTCGCAGCATCAAGCTTCTTCGCGCTATCCAGCAGCTCCTGCTTAGTCTTCGACGACGCATTCTGGAAGTTGCCCTCATCGATGGCAGCCTGGACGCGGGAAACCTCCGTGGCCTTCTTGCGTGTCTCATCGAGCGTGCCGACCAGCTCGATCTGTTGCTTCAGGCGCTCCAGTTCGCGCAGCGCAGCTGCCTCATCCTTCTGGGCCTCGTTCTTGGGGCCCTTTGGCTTCTTAGGCAGGCTTTCGGCATAACGTGCTCGGGCCTCCGCCTCCAAGGCCTTGATCGCCTTATCGTCCATGCGGCCGGCCTTGCCCAGTGCCCGGATCTTGGCGATCTCCTCTTCAAGCTTCTTCACCTTGCTCAGATTGCTTATGCGAAGGCGCTCGAACTCTTCCCTCGCCTTTTCTTCCTCCGGCGTCAGGGGGGCATAGATGCCAGCCATCTGCACCTTCACAGGCGCGTTGGTTCCAGAGGCCGCCCGGATGCGCGCAGCCATCTTGCCGGTCAGGTCAGCAAAGGAAGGGAGCCCGAAGTTCTTGGCCAGCGTGCTGCCGACCACGCCCATCCCCAACAGATCGGACAGCCGCGGCAGCCTGGCCAGCACACCCCATTCGCCAGCCAGCTGGACCACCGCGTTGGTGAAGTCGCCCAGCGCGCCCCAGGCGCCGCTGACGTCCTTCTTGACATCCCGCCAACCGCGGGCGAGCGCCGGCATCGTCTCATCGCTCTGATCTGCGACCTCATCGAGGCGATCGGAATAGATCTTGATCGCCTCCGCCACTGCCTCCTGCTGGTTGCCCTCTTTGACCAGGGCGCGCACGCGCGCGAGCTGGGCTTCTGTCAGGAAGTTCTCCGACTCGGTGAGCGTAAGTAGACCCTCGACCGGATCCTTCTTCAGAGAGAGGAACTTGGCGACGGTGGTATCGATGGCCTGGCCGGCGGAGGCCTGCATCTTCGCAGCGCTGCGGGCGACGAGCTCGAACTGCTCACCGGTGAAACGACCGGTTTGCGCCACCTTCGTCAGCGCCTCAGCAGCATTGCCTCGGGAAACGCCTTGAAGGCCGGTGAGCTGATCGCGCCGGGCCTGCAGGTTGGCAGTGCTGGTGGCTGCATAGTTGTTGGTGACGATCAACGCCCGCTGGAAAGCCATCTCTTCGTCGGCCGCCTGTTTCCAGGCCAGCACCAGGCCGCCCACCGCCGCGGCCAGTCCGCCGACCACGGCGATGGTGGGGGTAATAGCGCCAACCAGCGCACGCGCGGCCGGCACCACACCGCCAAAGGAATCCTTCAGCTGGCCACCCTGCTGGATGGCCACCATCCAGATCGGCATGCCGCTGACGATGCTGGTGGTGATATCGGTGATCTGCGCCGGCAGCTGGCGCATGGCCATCTGGTACTGCCCGGCGGAGATAGCGCCCGGCCCGCGGCCGCGATTGTTGATTTCGGCCAGGTTGACGGCGTTACGCTGGATGTTGATGCCCGCAAGGGCGCGGTTGTACTGCTCGCGGCTGATGCGACCGGCATCCACCGCTGCCTTGAGCTCCTGCTCGTCGCGCTCGAGTTTCTGCAGCTTGGCCGACGCACCGTCGTACCGGCCCATGACGCCTTCCAGGGAGCGTTGACGCTGCTGCTCAGTGCGGCTCAGCGATGCTTCCTGCTTGTCCAGCGTCTTCAGTGCGCTGTTGTAGTCCTCGGTGGTGATCAGCCCGCGCGCCATGACCCGATCGAGCAGAGCCTCGGTGTCAGCCAGCTCGGACATGCTGGCCGCGCCCTGCTGCAGACGAGCATCGAGCTCGGAGATCGAGCGGATCTCATCGGCCACCGTCTTCTGCATGGATGCGCCGGCCGTGCGCACCCGATCCGCGGCTGAAGCGCTACTGCGGCTGGCCTGGTCCAGCGCGCCGGCCACCTTGTCGGCACCCTTGGTGACACCCTCCAGACCTGCGCCAGCGGCGGTGCCAGCATCCTTGATCGAGGCCAGCCCCCGCTGCAGCACCGGCAGGCTCTTCTGCGCCTGCTCGATATCCAGGGCGATGCGCATCGCCAGTTCAAGGTTGCGGGTGGCGGCCATTGTTACTTCAGTTCCTTCAGCAAGGTGGTCGCCGGATCACCCCCGGCATAGGCAGCGTTGGTGTCGGTAATGCGCTCCCGCCGTGCTCGCCGCTGTTGGGCTTGGACATGCTCCCAAGCGAGCAGGATCTGGCGCTGCGTCATCCGACCGATATCGGCAAAGCAGCGCCCGTAGCCGGCACAGATCAGGTCGGTGAAGACGCGTCCGTAGCCGACTGGCTCACCCTTTTGCCGACGGCGTTGCGCAGCAGCCGGCGCAGCAAAAAATTTCCGTTGGCCTGCCACCACAACAGCAGCATCTGCTCGCCATCGGTTTCATTTAGCGTTTCCAGCCAGGCTTCCTGCGCCCGCACCTCGGCCGCGGTATCGGCGCCCTCGCCCGGCGGAGGGGCAATAGCGCAGGCCAACAGGTGGCGGAATACATCCGGATGCGAGAGCAGGACATCGGTGACCTGCAGCATCGAAGCCGGCTCGCGCCCTTCAAACAGCGGCTGCAGGTCGGCCAGCAGAGGGGCGGCCACAGGCAGGATGCGGGCCCCTTCGAAGAAGCCGTATTCGCGCACGATGATGGTCTTACCGTCGACCTGGCCCTGCTGCTGTCCGGCCAGAATGTCCAGTTCGTCGGCAATGCCCTCCGGTTCCGGCGCACCGGATCCGGAGGGCAGCTCGGCCTGGTTACCGATGCGGGTAGCCATCAGGCCGCATCCACCAGCAGGACGCGGGCGTACAGACCGAAGCGCGGATCGGACTGGCGGACCGGATCGATCTTGGCTTCGCCATTGAGCACGATCTCACCGAAGGTATCGTTGATCAGCGCCAGGGATTCAGCCGCCGGGAACGAAATGCGGTTCACGTCGGCGCGGATGCGCTGAGTGGTACCGTCGACACTGTTGACCGCGTCGAACAGCGCGTAGTACTCCGACTTGCTGCTCTCGAACACCTTGACCACGCTGTGGGCAGCGTACTCGTAGGTCTTAGCGACCACCGCGGCCTTGGCGGTCAAGAAGGTGATGATGCCGGTGGCCCGGTTGAAGGTGTAGTCGGTGTCGGCCACCAGCGGTGCTGCCGGCGTACCACCCTCCAGCACCAGCGCGCTGATCGCAGCGTACTCCAACGCGACCACGTCGCCGGGCTTGACGGCACCGATGGCCTCGTTGGCGACCGAGCCCGAAGCCAAATCCAGAAGCGTGCCATCGGTGGCCAGGGCCAGATTGTCGGTGTTGATCTGACCCAGCGTCAGCCTCACACCCAGGTTGCGCTCGGTGGTCATGGTAGCGGCGACGCCGCGCACACCCGACCAACTCTCCTTCTTGGTTTCACGGGTGCTGGACATGGCCAGCTCCAGGACGCTGCTGTCATACACCCAGCGCGCCGGCGCGCGGCTGCCGTCGGCATTGCGCAGACCCAGATAGACGCGGCCCTGGAACGAGAAATATTCGGTATTGGACATGGCTTACTTCGCCTCCTGGGCGCTGGCAGTAGGCGCCTGGCCGTTGGCCTTGCGCGACGGATTGGGGGAAGAATCGGCGTCGGGAACGTCGATGAAGCCGCGCTCCACCGCCCAGGGCACCAGGTCGGCAGGAAGCTCCACCGTTTCGCCTTCCGCAATGGGCTTGCTCGCAAGCGTCAGGCCCGCCTTCTTGATCGTGTGCTTCTGAGTGGTCTGGGTTGTCATCGCGGAATCTCGGGTTGAAGAACGGCTTGGGTCTTCCATACGTCGACCCACAGGGCGGTGGCAGCGTCGTAGTCCACGAGGTTGCCCTCGATGAGCTGGCAGGCACGGCCACCAGGAATGGGCGGCGTCCAGCCCAGCAGCGGCTGACGAACCTTGCCCAGCAGCAGGCGCAGCTCATCGATCACCTGCGCCCCACGCTGCTCGCGGTAGTTGCGGCAGACGGTCACCACCGCGAAGTTCACTTCGACCAACTGCGCCAGGCGCGACTGCTGGCCGGGGATCGAAACGCCGGTTTTGGTCTCCAGCGGCATCTCCCGGGCCAGCAGCACGTAGCAGCACGGCGCGGGGAAGTCGCGCAGCGCTGTAACGGCGGCGTAGTCGGCGCTGCCCTGCACCTGGCGCAGCTCCTTCTCGCTGACGCCCTGTCGGATGCGATCGCGCACCAGGCCAGTGTCGAAGGGCTGGGTGCTCACCGGCCGTAGTCCTGCAGGGTTCGATGGCTGAACTCTCGCGGTGGTGCACAGACCTCCGGTGCACCGCCGCTGGGCGCAGGCAGCGGGTCGTCGGCGCCGAGGCTGAACTTGCCGTCGCGCACCAGCTCCAGAAAGCGCAGCGCTTCCTTGTAATCGCGTACCACCGGATCGGTGCGTTCCTCGGTGTTAACCCGATCCTTGTGCAGCAGGTAGCGCGCAATCCATCGGGCCCAGGTGGACACGTTCCCCGGTACCGGCGCCGGCAGCGGCACCGGATAGGGCTTGGGCTTGCGCATGACCAGGTAGCCGTTGATCACGCCATCGGCATCGTCCAGGGCGCGCTGCACGTGCGCGGCCGCCTCATCGGCGATCGCCACGTCGGCCGGGTCGAATGCGCTGCGATCGCTGCCGAGCAGCGTGGCGTCCATCAGCGCATCGTCCACAACCGGATAGCGCTCCGGGGTGGCCACCTGCGCCAGTTCCTGGGCGAGCTTGGCCGCCGACAGCAGTGCGAGCGTGCAGTAGGACATGACGGCCGGTTACTCCAGCTCTTCCGGGGCGGCCGGTTCGTCACCGAGGACACCGGCATCCTGGTAGGCCTGCGCCTCTTCCCACGTCATCTCGATCCACGCCGGCGGCTTGACGACGACGTCGTTGTGCTTGAACGGGCTGAGCACTTCAAAGCACATAGACAGCCAGAGACCATCAGAAACCAGTGCATTGGGCGAATCGCCCCCACCGGCGGCACCCCC
The DNA here is from genome assembly GCF_057292075.1 of Stenotrophomonas sp. 1L-E-5-B-C3. Taxonomy (NCBI): domain Bacteria; kingdom Pseudomonadati; phylum Pseudomonadota; class Gammaproteobacteria; order Lysobacterales; family Lysobacteraceae; genus Stenotrophomonas; species Stenotrophomonas sp. 1L-E-5-B-C3. The sequence goes on along the minus strand of NZ_JBXAWS010000013.1, from coordinate 127,392 downwards.
AATGGAGGTGTCGGCTTCCGGCGACGGAGCACCCACGTCGATAGCGTCCTGGTGCGCTGCCGGATGGTTGGCCTGCGATTGGTCGACGGCAGCACCATCGGCTGCAGAGACAATCGACGCGGCGGACTGCAGCTCGCTCTGGCCTTGCTCCGGCACCAAGCCGGCCGTCGCCGGCGGTGCGTCGGCAGTCTTGTCTTCCGTGACGACTGGCACGTCGGCCGGTTGGTCGTCCTGGACGGTCTTGGGTGCGCTGGGCGGCGCAGTGCGGGGCTTGGCCACGACGAGTTCTCCGAATAGGTGTGGTGCCGTGCTCTCCGGCTGTCACGCATGGTTCTGCTGTGCTCCGCACGGCCAGGCCCGCGTTTGCCTGGTGCTGCCGCTCGCTGGGTTGTACGGGTAAGGTGGCAACTGCGCCGACTATCCTTCGCCGGCGCCGGTCATCAGTTGCCTGCGCCGCTGATCAGATAGCCGGCGGCCATGCCTGCCAGGACCGGGGTGGCATCGTTGCTGACCCCGTAGATCCAGCTCTTGGCGCTGTTGTCCCAGTAGGGAACTTCGACCAGGGGCATGCCTTCGATGCGATAGCCATAGCCGTAGCTGGGCTCCTCGACGTTGGCGTTCACATCAGCGCCGGGGCTGACGTAGGCCAGAACAGCCGAAGTACCCCAGACATCGCCGAATGCGCCACTGTCATCGGCCACCACACCGCCGCCGACGACAATGTTGTCGATCTCGAACACCTGCTTGAGCAGGTCCAGGGTGACCTTGCGAATGCCGGTGTTGGCCGAGCGATCAACCAGCTTCGGATGCTGCTTGAGCTGCTTGAACGCCTTGGCAGACAACAGCATGGTGTTGGGGTACAGGCCAATACTGTCTCGCACCGCTTCCTTGCCGGTTTCCACATCCTGCGCCGGATTGGAGGCGGCGTTGGACCACACGTTGTTGCCAGCCAGCGCGACCTTGTGGTCGTTGTCGTAGTTGGCTGCGTTGGTGGCGATCTTGGCGCTGTCCACTTCGTATTCCAGCAGCAGCGAGCGCAGCACGGTGTTCACGGCCCGGGTGCTCAGGTTGATCCCAGGCACCTGGCTCGCATCTCGCATGTGTTCACGCGGCACCGGCGCTTCCAGTGCGCTCGGGACGATGGCGTACGGCTTGCCCTCATAGCCGAAGCGGATGCGCTTGGTATTGGCACCGGGGGCACGCTTGGCGTTGTAGATCTTGAAGGATTCCTTGCCGAACTCGATCACCTGGCCACCATAGGCGGCGACGTCGGCGAAGGGGAACAGCGCGGTGGCCACGAGCTGCGCCTGGCGGTAGCCACGGGCGTGTTCGGAAAGGATCGGGTCAACGACGCGAACCTGGCCGGGGGTCATTTGTCCAGACATGTAAATCTCCTACGGCACTAGCCGGTCAGTTCGGGATGAGGATCACTTCGAGGACATCGCCATCGGCGGTGGCCGTGGCGCCAGGCGCCGCACGGGCAACGACCTTGCCGGCGTCGGCGGTGATGGCCTTGCCATCGGCACCCACCTGGAGGGCAGCGCCGGCAGCGATTGCGCCACCTGCGGTCACTTGCGTGGTGCCCAAGACGTCGACCGGCGCCAACTGCCCGACGGCGGCATCCGAGCGCGCAACCCCGCAGGCGTTGCCGCCGGCAGCGGCGACTTCACCGGTCGGCGAGACGAAGCGGTTGTGGGTGAGGGCTGCCGCGGCCAGCACGGACAGCGTGAGCAGAGCGATGTTCTGGGACATGGTGGGCTCCTGGATGGAAAGGTCAGCCGCCGACCGCGGCGACTGCAGCCGCCCAGGACGTGCCGGGGTGCTGCTGCTGGTAGGCCTTGGCCTGGTTGAACAGATCCGCGCGGCCGGCATCGACATGCGTGCCCGGGGGCGCGGCGAAGTTCGCCGCTGCGTTGGGTGCGTCGCCACCGGACTTCTCGCCGAAGTCCACAGCCTTGGGCAGGCTGGTCAGCAGCTCGCGCAGGACCGACTCAGCCGGCTTGGACACCGTCGTTTCGCCCTCAGCGAAGTTCAGCGGTTCCTTGCCATTCGGCTGGGCCAGCAGCAGCTCCACCACGGCCGGCTGCTGACGGGGCAGCAACTTGCCTTCCTTCACCAGGCCTTCGGCGAACGCCACCGCATCTTCGCGTCGGGCGGACTGCTCACGGGCGGCGAGGGCCTTCTCGCGAGCGTCCAGGGTGGAAGCCTGCTGGTCGAGCTGCTGCTGACGCTGGGCGTGCTCCGGGGTGTTCTGCTGGGACATGGGGTCGATCTCCGATTTGACCTTTTCACGAGTGGGAGGCGTTGCCGGGATGGGCGCTGGCGCGCCGATGGCGCTGCGCGGGAACTGGGTGAGCAATGGCGACGCAAAGAGGGCCGAGTTGCGCGCTTCGTCGTCATCGCGTGTGCTGCTCTCGATCCCACGGATCTGCCAGTCGGGAATGACCTGGTCGGCCGTCTCAAGGCCTTGGGTGTCGATCAGCCAGTCGCGGAAGCGGCGGAACAGATCCGTCAGCGTCCAGCCCAGCGGGGCCAGCGACATGGCAAAGCAGGCGGCGTCATCGCCCTCGGCGAACGAGGCCGACTTGAGTCCCTTCACTGCAGGCGGCTGCGCGCCCAGGAAGCCGATGTGGCGCAGGTAGTACTTGCCCGGCGTCGGGTTGCCCGGCGAATCGGGCATGAAGATCGAAGCGCTGATCTTCTTGAAGCGACCGTTGTTGGCCAGCTCCGCGAACGCAGGATCGACCTGATGCGGTTCGGCCATCAGGAGGCCGTCCTTGGCCTGAAGGGTTTTGCCCCAGCCATAGGCCGGATCGTCGGTCTTGGGATGGCCCACCACGATGGGTGCTTCATGCAGTGCCGGATCGTAGCTATCGGCGATCTGCTGCACATCCGCTTCGCTGAAGGTCAGCGTGCGGCCGTCTTCGGCAACGTGCGTGCCGGCTTTGAAGATCTGCAGGGTGGCGGCGGGCTGGTTCATGCCGCCAGTTTTCCCGCACCGCTGTCTCATGTATTGGGACCGCGGTCCGCAAGAAATGATCACTCTTGCGACATTGCAGGAAGCAGCAGTTAAGACCCCGCGCGCTCTTGGCCGCGAACACGCCAGAGAGGCGTGTCAGACACCAAGCAGTCCCCGATGACGTCCGAGTGTGGCGGCCCCGGCATGGAGGCGCGCACAGCGCCTCCTACGCGATGATCACTCGAAGGCGCCGCTCACGTGATCCTGCGCGATATCCAGCAGCTCCTTCTCATCCTCGCGACTGACACCGAGCCACGGGCGAGCGGCGATGGTGTTCGTGTACGCAGGCATTGTGACCGAGCGCTTGTAGCGCGCGTTCCTACGACTGGCTTTGACGAACCGGCTGCCGCCCTTACCCGTCTTCAGGTGGATGTTGGCCGGACGCGCGGCGCGTTGAATGGTGCCGCCGAATTGGTGGATGGCGCCATAGGGTGCATTGGTACCGACCAGGACGGCATCGTTCCCGTCCGTTTGCCATGAAGCCATGTCACCGAGCATGTGGAAATCGAACTCCAGAATCGGCACGCCGGGGCGCTTCTTCTGTTTCCAGCGTTTGTAGCTGGGCTCAAGCGCGCGCCATCGACGTCCAGTCGGGTCCCGCTCCTTTGCGGCCCGCTCGCGTGTGGATCTCAGCAGGTACTCGCCCCAGTCCTTCAAGATCAGTTGGCGCGCCTCGCCCTCCAGCTGCCGCAGCGCATCGGCCAGACCAGGTGTTGCCGAATCAAGGGTGACTTCAAGATGCGCCATCAGAGCGTCCCCTGCAGCAGCTGCAGCGTGCCATCGGCAACGCCGCGTTGGAGCTCGGCCGGCATCAGCATCTGCAGCTGGGACTGCACCGTGCTGACGCCCGTTTCCGAGATGGCCACATCGACCACCATAAAGGCAGGACGCCCCACCGCCAGCACATAGCGCAAGCGGCCTGCGGCAGCGTTCAGCAGGATGGCCACCGCATCGAGAAGGCGGATCGGCAGCTCGGCTGCGGCGATGGCCACCGCGCCAGGCCGAGTGATGGGGAGCTGCTCGGCCAACACGGCAAAGGCCGCCGTCGCTGGGCGAACGGCGGCACGCTGCAGCTGCGAAACCAGTCCGGGCGACAGTGCTCCGGCCAGGTAGCGGGCAGCGTGGGCAGCATCGGCATCAATGCTGGTCAGCCAGCTGGCATAGCCGGCCTGCAGTGCATCCCTGGCGCGCGGCCGCGCCAAGGCCTGAGCAGCGCTGGCAGCCGCTGGCGCCGCGGGCAACCGTGCTCCCGTCTCCAGTGCGTTCTGCAGAGCGGAGGTGAGTTGCCCGGTCAACGATGGCGGGGTGACCGGACCACCACGCCCGCCGGGCCAGTGATCGGCCGTTGCGCCGGGTGCGTAGCCGAACCCAGGATCGACGCCTGCCGGCGTCAATACGGTGCGCGGCCCACCAGGACTGCGCTGCCCGACGGTCACCGACTGCATCACGATCTCGGGAGCCTTGTCCGGACCATTCTTGCCCAACCGGCGCAGGTCGCGCTCGTTGAGCGCATCGACATAGCACTGGCAGCCCCAGCCGTTGGCTGGATAGTGGTAACGCCACCACGGATCGTCGTGGCGCAGCACCAGGCCATTCCACGACACGTGCAACGGCCGAGGGTGCTCGACAGCATCGTTGTGGTTATAGCGCCAGAACGGCCGCACCTTGATCAGCTGCTGCAGCTGGGCCCAGCGGCCTGCGTTGTAGCTCTGGCGCAGATTGGTCTCGTAGATCACCCGCGAGCGCCAGTTCCGACCGCCGTTGTAGTCCCAACCATGCGTGGCCACGATCCGGTCGAAGTCCTCCCGGAACTGCTGAAGAGTCCGCCCCTCAGCAATGACCCGATCAATGGATTGCCGGAAGTCCGCCAGCAGAGCGTCACGGTTGGCACCGGCCACCATGAAGCTGGAGTCGTGCTCCGACTCCCAAACGTCCAGGTAGCTCTCGGTGAGCACGTTCTTCTTGCGACGGAAGAACTCGATCTGCTCCCGGAACGGAAGTTGAGCGTAGGCAACACCGGCCATTGATCAGTCTCCCGCGCCCTGGATGTCGGTACGGCCAGCCAGCGTCGCGGCCGTCATCGCATCGGCCATCACCGAGGCGTAGTCGTCCAGGGTCATGTTCGGGTGCAGCTCAAACAGCCGGTCGCGCAATTGCTCCAGCGAGTCGACCTCATCGACCAGCTGGCGGATCTGCTCGACCCATCCAGCACCAATGGGCGACAGCCGGCGATCGAGCTGCTGGCCCAGCTCGACAGCGGGATCGGGCGTCTTCGGGGTGCCGTCGGCAAAGGCGGCGGGATAGTGCCTGCGCAGCAAGCTGACCACCGCACCGCCGGCGTCGGCGAACTGGGCGCCATCGATCGCCGTCGGTACCGCAGGCGGATCCTGCGGCGCCTGGACAGGCTCGTAGTTGTCGCCGTAGGTCTGATCCATGTAGACCTGCTTGGGCTTGTAGCCCAGGTCAAGGATCTTCTTGTCACGGCTGGCGGTAGCGTCCAGATCCTCCGGCTCTTCCGTGACGCGATAGACCCGAGGAATGGCCGCGCCAGGGAAGTTCCATTCGGTGAGCCAGCGCGCTGGCCCCTTGTTGAAGGACTCGCACACCAGGTCGGCATCGGAGGTGATGATGTCGCGGCGCACCTCGCGCTGCAGCTGGTCGTTGCCCAACTTGCCTGGCGTGCCTTGGGTACTGGCGGTCTGGCCCAGCACCACCTTCTGGATGGTGGCATCCATGTAGTCCTGCAGGGCCTTGTAGTCGGCCGTGCCACTACGTCCGGCCTCCAGCAACGCCAGCTCCATTCCCTTGGGCATGATGATGCCGCTGTCGGTCTGGATCGCGCGGGTGGCCTGCAGCAGCTTGGCCTTCTCCGGATCGGTTGCGTTGGTGTCGTACTTGCCCACCGCGGTGGGCATGCCGAACTTCTCAAGGAAGATCAGCCAGAACTTGAGCCCGTTGCGCTTGAACAGCACCGGCCAGTACAGCCAGTGCGCCAAGCCGAGGCCGTACGGCTCATCGTCGTGGTCGGCACCGGAGCAGAAGTTCCAGAAATAGGGCGCGTGCGCCGGCACGCCCTCGGTCATCTGGGTCTGGGTGAGCAGGCGCAGATCACCTTCCTTGCCGTAACGGAAGCGCCGACGGTTACGGACCTTGATGTCCTTCAGGCCGATGCGAGTACCGTCGACCTTGTACAGGATCTCCGCCACGCCATAGCCGTAGAACACGCCGAAGAGCATCTTGCGGGTGACGTTGTCCCAGCCGATGCCATGCAGCTGCTCCTGCAGATACTCTGCCGCCTGGCGGTCGATGCGCTTCTCGCCGCCGGGCTCCACCTGCCATTCGCAGGCCACCACCGAATCCTGGCGAGAGCCGAAGGTGGTCTTCACCTCCGGGTCGGACAGCACCTGTTCGTAGATCTGAAGGTCGTAGCCGCCGCGGTTGCGCAGGACACTGTCAAAGGGCAGCAGCAGTGGCCCGGTGTAACCACGGGTGATGTCGATGCCATCGGCAGTGGTGGCAATCTCGCGGCCGATCTCTGGGCGGGCGGTGGTCATGCATATCCTCCAAAATCATTTCCGCCGCTGACCGTGCCGAAGGCATCATCGGTCACGACGGTGGCCACGCCGTCGGCTCGGCCGTCGCCGATGTAGGCGCGCGCGCCGGCCGCCTGGAACTCGATGGGCACCGAGGTGACGTGGTTGAGTGCGGCAAACTGCATCAGCACGCCGGCGATCGCGCCGTCGCCGTGGCGCACCAGCTCCGGATCCTGCAGGTCCTTTCGCTCCAGACGCGGCACCATCGGGATGCCGTCGACGTACTCCACTGCGCGGTGGTCGTCTTCCAGGGACGCGTCCCTGGGTAGGCTGAGGAAGCCGTCTTCGAACAGCGCGATGTACTTGGGCATCCATTCGCCGTACCAGGGGCGCGACAGGGTGACCTCGTGGATTGGGCCACCGATGTAGCGGCCCGTCTCGGTATCGAGCTCAGCCCGGCCGTAGCGGTCGCCGGTGTACTCCATCAAGGTCTGGCCGGGACCAGTGGCATCGCCGGCAAATGACCAGCGACCAGGGAATCCTTCCTTCAGCGCGTCCAGCAGCGCCCACAGGATCTGCTCCTGCTGGCGGGTGGGCGCGTTGGCCATCTCGATCAGGAACGGCACGTCGCGGCGCAGATCCTGCCCGACCTTGGCAGGCTTGATGACCGAGAAGTGACGGTGGCGCGCGAAGTCCATGCCGATCGCCCAGCGCCCGGTGAACCCGGCCACCGCAGCACGGAGCACCGGCAGCAACGTGGTAGCAATCCAGACCGAGCACCAGATCTCGCGCTCCTTCTCAGAGCGCTTGGGGAAGTCGTCATCGAAGACCAGGCGCAGCACGGGCCGGACCTCGGGCATGGCCCGATCGATCCAGACCGAAGGGATGGCTGAGCCATCGCCATCGCGCGGGATGACGTCCAGCTCCTCGCGCATGGCGGCCTTGCGCGGGCCGTAGGCCGAGCGGATGGCGGTGTACCACTCCTTCTTGCCCTCGGCGGTGGCCGCCTTGCCACGCATGGCGCAGACCCGCTCGTACAGGCCATTGGACACCGCATCATCGAAGCTGATGCGGATGACCCCGGCCTTCTTGCCGTAGCGACCTGCCTGGACGTCCTGTACCAGCTGATTGAACGGGTTCTTCTTGCCACGGTGGGTGGACCACACGCGGATGCGGCCACCCCAGATCAGCAGCGCGGTGGCCGACTCGAGCACCTTGGCCACGTCCTTGTGCAGCGCCGCTTCGTCCAGGTCGACCACGCCCTGCAGGCCGTGGATGTTCTCCGGGCGCGAGGACAGTGCCGTGATACGGAAGCCACTGGCGAAGCGAACCCGGAACGCCTGGATCTGCCGACTGGTGCCATCGGGCTGCTGGTCCTGGAAGATGTGCTGCTCAATCCTTGACGCTTGGCCCTGGGCAATGATCGGCGCGAACTTGGCCACGTAGCCGATGAACTCCAGACCCTTTTCCTTGGTGTCGGCCATGTACCACACGTTGTCGCCGCCGGCGTCCTTGGCAGAGGCTGCGGTGATGGTGTCGCTCAACGCCTGGGCGAAGGTGATGCCGGTACGACGCCCCTTCTCGCAGACCGCGATATCCAGCCCTTCCTGCATCCGGATCCATTCGGACTGGTGGGCCATCAGCACACCGGCCTTGCTCGGGTCAAAGTTGGCCGAGATCGAGCGCACGCTCTCGGGCAACTCCTCCCAGTCCAGGACGCGCTCGGTATCCGGCAGGGGGCCCAGTGCACTCACTTAGCCGACTCCATGCAGCACTTTGTTGCGCCAGAACTCCACGCCCTCGGCGTCCAGGCCCTTGGCCCGTGCAGCCTCCTCGACCCGGCTGGCCGCGTCGACCAGCGCCTTCTGGCGGATCTCGCCGGCCCATTTCTCGCGCACGATGGAAGAGCGGGTCAGTTCAGCAATGGCCTTGGCCGCCTTGCTGTACAGCGCAATGCGATCGGCTGGGGAAATGCTCTCATCGTCCTGGTCGGCCGCTTCCTGGAACTGCAGCAGCGCTTCGAACAGGTCGGTCTGCAGCAGGCCCAGCAGTGCACTGCCGCGCTCGGCGGCATTATCCGGCGCCTGCTCGGCCACCAGCTTCATGGCCTCGGTGCTGGCACTGATCGAGGCCAGGCGGCGCTTGAGCCGCTTGGCCCGCTCGTTGACGGTGGTCTTGCTGATCTCATAGCCCTGCTCGCCCAGCCATTCGGACAGCGAGATGCTGCCGCCGAAGGCATTGGCGACCAGGCGCCGATCCAGCTCGTCGCGCACCTCGGCCGGCAATAGGTCGATCTTGCTCACGGGAGGCATGGGATCACCAGTACTTCGGTGGGCGCGCGATGCCCGGCCCGCAGTCGATGCTGTACTCGACAATATCCACACCGTGGCGCGTCAGCTCAGCCGACCACGGCCCCGAAGGGGATTTGGTGATGTCGATCAGGCGGCGGGTGTCCAGGTAATCCAGCTCCCTGCGCACTTCCAAAGCGGTGGCATCCGGATACATGTCCTGGGCGGCGCCGGCCAGGACGGCTTCGCCGATCGGATAGGGGCGAGAGCGATCCAGCACCAGCAGCATCAGCCAGCGCAGCTGCTCCCGGCGCAACTTGCCCAGATCCGGGCCCTGATTTCCGTGACTCACGGCGTGTTCCCCTTGCTTTGCATGTTCGTGATCTTCGAGGCCACTGCATCGAGCTTTGCCTCGATGACGCTCTGCCCGCGGGCATAGTCCTCGCGGCGGACGTATTCCTTCGCAACTTCCAGGCGGAAGTCGGTGAGGTGGCTCTCAACCTCGCGCCAACGCTTGCTGTCGTTAATCAGGATGGCCAACTGCTGATCAGTGCGTTGCTGCAGCTGGTTGACCAGCCAGCGACCGCCGGCGATCAGGCCGCCGAGCAGGGTGATGCCGATGCCGGCGAACCACACCAGGTAGAGCGGCTGCACTTCAACGATCATGGGTTGGCCTCGACGGAAGGGTGCTGTCCGGTGAGGACACCGATGACGCGCTGGCAGGCCCGGACGTGGTTGTCGGCGTCGCGTCCGACTCGAACAAGATCGCCCGCGACCTCTGCTCGTAGTTGGGCGCTCGCATTACGTTCGACGGCGCCAGAGACGGCTTGGGACAGGCGAGCGGTGTGGCAGGTGGCGAGGTCGTTGCGCAGCCTGAGATCGCCAGTACGCACGTCAGCCACAACGGCAGCAGGGACGGACGCGGACGCCTCCCGATCATTTTCATGTTCGTCTCCGATCTGGGCCATCGCCTTGGCCTGGGTGTGCTCGATGCCACGAGCGCTGCGCTCGTCTTCAAGCTGCGATTCAAGCGTGGTCAGACGCTGCTGCGCCGTGGCGTCACGAGCCTGCGCATCCAGGGCATTGCCGCGGTAGAGAAGTGCTGCGGCAATGGCCACCAGCAGGAGCACCAGCAGCAGGGCGACCGTTGCGATCAGGGCGCGAATCATCAGTACCGGCCCTCGCACATCGCGCGCTCGGCCGTGCGGCGGCGTTCAAGCCCCTTGTATGGCCGGCCACCGGCGTTGGCCCAGTTGCTCAGCTGGGCGCATGCAAGATCCCATCGGCCTTGGTTGGCGTAGATGCGGATGCGTGGCTGCTGGCCGTTGCGCAGGGTGCACAGGCCGTCCTTGACGCCAGCACCACCAGGGCCAACGTTGAACGCGAACGACGTCAGTGCGGCTGCCTGGTAGTCCGCCATCGGCACCTTGATGCAGCTCTGAACGGTGTTCCAGGCGACACCAAGGTCCGACTGGAGCAGGCGCTCGCACTCTGCGCGGGTGTAGGTGCGCTGTTCGACCTTTGCCGTATGGCCGTAGCAGACCGTCAGCTTGCCGACTACATCACGGTAGGGCTGGGCCGAGTAGCCCTCAAAGGGCTGTACCAACCCGAGCAGCAACGCCAGCATGCTCGCCAGCATTCCGCCCGCGATGGGCAGTGCCTTGTTACTGGGTTGCTCTGCTGCCATGCGCCATCTCCAAGGAAAAATGGCCGACGGGCAGACGAGGATGCCCGTCGGCCAGGTGCGCCAGTGCGCACCAAACCGATGGGCAGAGTGTCAATTTCTATTGGGAGGTAGTCTTGGGACCGCGGTCCGCATGAGCCACTGCGGCCTGCGTGGAAGAGTGAGCGCTTGCGGCAGCCGACAGGTAATTGGGAGCTTTGAAAGATCAATGCTCGGGACATCGACGCTCGACACAATGGAAGTCAAGCCGGCGGGAGGCTTAGCCCCTTGTCCTCACATACCATTTGGACTGCCTCCGGAGAGTCGAGGCCCATTACATGAGCAGTCAACTTTCCATTTAGATCGAACAGCAACCCAGTCATTGGGGTGTAGCCGCCATAGGCGCCGAAGCCGTTCTTGGAATTCACCAGACCACAGAATGAGCCTTCTCCATTGACCCGGACATTACTGAACCGAGCACTAGAGGCATCCTTAAGCTGAGTTTCAAGTCCCGCCTTAATAGCGGCAAGCTCCTTCGGAGTAGCCTCTCGCACGCCCCCACTCGCATGCGCATACGCATACGCCGAGATCGCTAAACAGAAACCGAGTACCACCTTCTTTTTCAATCGAATCATTCCACTCTCCTTAGTTAGGCGTCCGCTTACGGACACTTCGAGATGCTTCAGCTTGGACGTCTTTTCGCAACAGGCCCCCGAGCATCGTCAGAGCTATCGCGCGACTGTCGTCGGAAAGTGCCCAGAACGTGTCAATGACCTCGTTGAACATCGCGATCTGTTCCTGGGCCAAACCAGGCCTGGCTACGCTGCGCTGGCCGACTAGAACGTAGAGAGGGTCCAGCCCGATCTCCGCCAAATCAGCGAGCTGGGCTGAAGTGGGGGACGTAGCACCCTTCTCCCAATCGATCACGGTCCGCTTCGAAGCGCCAACGATTTCGCCAAGGGCGGTCTGGCTTAGCCCAAGACGTGATCGCTCGTCGCGAAGGCGCGACCCGATGGTGCAGATTAATTCACTCATAAGTGTTGACAGGTGCAGATATCTGCACCATTCTTGTCCTGCCCGGTTTAAACAACACCGCAAGGATACGACATGGTTCAGCACCTACCTCCCGGACGCGATCTGATGAACAAGGTCCGCGCCGGCATGACCCTCCAGAACACTACCGTCAGCGCCTGGTGCCGCCAGCACGGCGTGAACCCCAGCGCAGCCCGTCAGGCTATCTACGGCACTTGGGCGGGCCCGAAGGGCCAGGCGCTGCGCGCCCAACTGCTCAAGGCAGCCGGCGTGAGGGACGTGGCATGAACACTTCCGGCCGCCCCCTGGATGAGGTGCCCACCCGCGAACTGGAGCTGTTGCTTGCCTCGGCCCGTGACCAGTACGCCACCGCTGTGAACAACTGGCAGTGCGCCGTCGAATCGGACGAGCCGCTGGCCAACACCCTGCCGCTGGCGGGTGCCGTGGACGCGGCCGATCGCCGCGCCGCTCGCATCCTGAAGGAGCTGGCCCGCCGCCAGCAGGGAGCTGCGGCATGAGCGAGCAGAGCATCTTCGCCCGCCTGCTGTTCGCTCTGGCCGGGCATAGCCGCAACGGCCTGCGTCTGAAGCCCATTGCCGACGGTATCGGCGAATCCCCCAGCACCACGCTGCGCAACCTGCAACGCATGGCCGAAGACGGCCTGGTCGAGCGCTCCCCCTACGACCAGGACAACTGGCGCCTGTCCCCCCGAATTGTCCAGATCGCCTTGGCACATCTAGCCGAGGTGCTCCGCGAAGAGCAGCAGCTGAACGACTTCAAGAACCGCTACAGCCGTAGCCCCAACTGATGACGAGGATCGAAATGGCAGAGAAGCAACCCAACAAGCGCGGCGCCAAGCCGCTCGCTCAGGCCGAGCCGGCAAGCCAGGATCTTGATGCAGGCAATCTGGTCCAGCGCAATCAGGAGCTTCAGGTTCTGGCGCAGGCCGAGGCACAGGTAAAGACCCTGGCCACCACCCTCGGCTATGTCGGCGCCCTGGACACCGACTCGTTGTGGAGCATGGTTGAGTACCGCCAGCGTCGCTCGGTAGAAGACGTTCTGGAGATGGGGCGAGGTCTGCTGCTGATCAAAGAACAAACCGCGCATGGTGAGTTCCAGCAGCAGGCCCAGGCGCGAGGCATCCATCCGCGCATGGCTCAAAAGTTCATGACGGTTGCCCTCAAGTTCTCCAAAAGCGACTCGAAGTCGCTTTTGGCCGCAGCTGGCACCCAGACCAAGGTGCTGGAGCTGGCGGTACTGGACGATGAAGAGCTCGAGGCCTTGGATTCCGGCGAGTCCGTAGCCGGGATCACCCTCGACGACGTTGAGCGCATGAGTGCCAGTCAGCTTCGGCAAGCGCTCCGTGAAACGCGCGCCGATGCCGATGCCAAGGACCAGCGCATCACCAAGTTGAGCGACGATCTCAACAAGGCGGAGGAGAAGACGGCAAAAGCGCAGCGAAAGTGGAAGAAGGCTACTCCCGACGAGCAGTCTCAGGAGCTGCTTTCCCAACTGGAGCAGGCCGCATCCCAAGTGCGCATCGCCATTGCCAGTGGCAGTGAAGAAGCCGGCTTCAGTGGCGCGGTGATCGCGCTGCTGCGGCACGCCGAACAGCACGACCTCAATGTCGAAGAGCAGGTTGCCGGCCTGATCGCCAGCCTGATCAACGACCTGCGCCTTGTCCGCGACCACCAGGAGGTCGGCGTGACGGTGATCCATGACCGCCGCCTGGCCGACTGGAAGCGGGAGGGCTGATATGGCCCTCAGCGCCAGCTTGATCGAGCAGGCCGCTGCTGACCTGCTCTGCGCCGGCCACGGCCAGAAGCGCGCCATTGCCGAGCGATACGCCGCCGAATGGGGCTGCAGCGTGCAGACACTGTATCGACAGGTCTCGAAGCTGACCTGTTCGCTGAAGCCTCGCAAGCGCCGCAGCGATCGCGGCAATTCGGGATGGACCCTTGAGGAACTGGAGCTGATTTCGGCAGTGCTGCTCGAATCACGCCGCGGCACCGGCAAGCGCCTGGCCAGCATCGGCGAGGCCATCGACATGCTTCGCGCCAACGACATGGTGCGCGGCGAGGTGATCGATGGTGAAACGGGTGAGATCCGTCAGCTGAGCGAGAGCTCGGCGGCCAAGGCTCTGCGCGTCAATCGCCTACACCCGGATCAGCTGTCAGCGCCGGCCCCGAAGGTGCAGCTGGCCAGCGAACACCCCAACCAGGTGTGGCAGGCCGATCCCAGCCTGTGCGTGCTGTATTACCTCAAGCGGCAGGATGGCCTGCACGCGATGCCTGCCAGCGAGTTCTACAAGAACAAGCCGAAGAACCTGGCGCGCGTAGAGAACGAGCGCGTCTGGCGCTACGTGTTCACCGACCACACCAGCGGTGCCTTCTACGTGGAGTACGTGCTGGGCGCGGAGAGCGGCGAGAACCTGTGCCGTACGTTCATCAATGCCATGCAGTATCGCGGCGCGGCTGACCCGCTGTGCGGTGCGCCGATGATGGTGATGGTGGATCCGGGCAGCGCCAATACCGGCGCGATGTTCAAGAACCTGTGTGCCGCGCTGGGCATCCGTATCTGGATCAACCAGCCCGGCCAGCCGTGGGCCAAGGGCCAGGTCGAGAAGACCAACGACCTGATCGAGCGCAAGTTCGAGCATCGCCTGCGCTTTGACAACGTACAGAGCCTGGAGCAGCTCAATGACTCGGCATGGCGCTGGATGCGCAACTTCAATGCCACCGCTCAGCACACCCGGCACAAATCCTCGCGCTATCAGGCGTGGATGACGATCAAACCGGATCAGCTGCGGTTGGTACCGGCTGTCGAGGATTGCATGAAGCTTGCTACCCGAGCACCGGAACTGCGCAAGGTCAGCCCGCTGCTGCGGATCAGCTTCCTGGGCAAGAGCTTTGATGTATCCGGCGTCCCGGGTGTGATCGTGGGCCAGAAGCTGACTGTGGCCCGCAATGCCTTCGGCAGCGAATTCGGAGCGCAGGCCCTGTTCACCGACGACGCTGGGCGCGATACCTGGTACACGATGGAGCCGCTGGAGGCCGACGCCTACGGCTTTACCGGCGCAGTGGCGGTCGGTACCTACCGTGCGCAGTCCGATACGCCGGCCGATACCAACCGCAAGCGGGTCGAACGTCTGGCGATGGATGCGCAGACCGACGAGCAGGCCAAGGCGCAGCGTAAGGGCAAGGCAATGCCGTTCGGGGGACGGATCGATCCGTACAAATCGGTGCAGCAGGCACCGGAGATCCAGCACCTGCCGCGCCGCGGACACCGAGTCGATGTTGCCGTCCCCGATGTGGTGGAAGCGCCTCGCTTCAACGTCGATTCCATTACGCCGATCCGCGCCGAACTGCCGCCACTGAACCACGTGGAAGCGGCAATGCGCCTGAAGCCACTGGTGGAGGCAGCCGGTTCGGCCTGGTTGCCCGACCACTACGCACGCACCGCCCAGCGCTGGCCTGAAGGCCTGCCGGTGGATCAGGTCGAGTCCTGGGCACAAACCTTGGCGACGCCGGAGCGCGGCGGCCTGCGCCTGGTGGAAGGAGGTGCGGCATGACGCTGCGCCTGAAGCGCCTGCTCACCGATGCCGGCATCAAGCAGGGCGTGCTGGCCACAGCCGCCGGCCTGAGCCGACCGGCCCTCAATGCCCTGATCAATCACGGCCAGCTGCCCACCAGCTGCGATCCAGCAGCGGTGCGCGCTGCCATCAGTTCCTGCCTGACCCAGCACGGCGTGACCGACGCCCACTGGCATGAAAAGGAGGGGCCGACGTGCTCCAACACGCCGGCCCCGGTTTCCCCAACGCAAGACACCGATAGCGACAACGACATTCACGACGAGGAAGATCCCATGCTACTGCGTTTTCAGGCATTGACCCCACAGGCCAAGCGCCACTTCGGCCTGACCACCAATCCCTTCGCCGATCCAGCCAGCGCCGAAGACGTGTTCCTCTCTCCGGATATCCGCTATGTCCGCGAGAGCATGTACCAGGTTGCCCGCCACGGCGGCTTCGCTGCGGTGATCGGCGAGAGCGGTGCCGGCAAGAGCACGCTGTGCGAAGACCTGGTCGATCGCATCCAGCGCGAGGAACAGGCCGTCATTGTGATCAAGCCCTACGTGCTGGCCAGCGAAGGCAGCGATGCGGTGGGCAAGACCCTGCGCAGCCACCACATCGCTGAGGCGATCATGGCCGCCGTCGCGCCGCTGGCCAAGCCGAAGAGCAGCCCCGAAGCCCGCTTCCGCCAACTGCACGAATCGCTGCGTGACAGCGCCCGCGCCGGTCACAGCCACGTTCTGGTGATTGAAGAGGCCCACAGCCTGCCGCTGCCAACCCTGAAGCACCTCAAGCGCTTCCGCGAGCTGAAGGACGGCCTGCGCCCACTGCTGTCGGTGATCCTGATCGGCCAGCCCGAGCTGGGCGTGAAGCTCTCCGAACACAACCCGGAGGTGCGCGAAGTAGTACAGCGCATTGAAATCATCACGCTGCCGCCGCTGGACAATGAGCTGGGCGCCTACCTGACTCACCGCTTCAAGCGCGCCCAGGTGCCGCTGGACAAGGTGGTGGAACAGAGCGCCATCGACGCGCTGCGCGCCAAGCTGGTTCCCTCGCGCGGTGCGGGCTCGCTGCTCTACCCGCTGGCCGTCCAGAACGCGCTCACCGCCGCGATGAACCGCGCCGCTGACCTGGGCGTGCCGACCGTCACCGCCGACGTCGTGCGGGGGGTGTGAGATGGCCATTCGAACTGAAGGCTGGCCGGCCGTAGAAGGCATGGTGGTTGAGCCGATGACGGCGCAGTGGCCGCTTGCAACGCGCGTTGTGGCGGTTCCCTTCGAGATGCAAGACCGTCCTGCACCGGTAAACGTGGACATCCTGCAGGTAGTGATCGTGCCGCGCGCCAACTGGGAGCGCATCACTGCCCATGTTCCGGCCGATGTGCTGCGGCGTGAAGGGGTGGCTCATGGCTGATTTCAACAGCTCTGGGTCGCAGTACCTGCGCAGCTTCGCTTTCTACTTGATGCGCGATGCCGAGCTGCCCGACCGGCAGGTAACGGTGATGCACCGCGACCTGTTCCGCCGTGCCGGCATCGAATGGCGCGACGGCCAGAGCATGGCCTCGCTGCTGGACAGCCTCAACCTGCAGCAGCTGCGAGCGCTGGTCGACCAGCTGCGCGACGGCGACGACGACGAGGAGGAATGATGGCCGTTCCGACCCTCCAGCGTTGCCTTGGCCAGGTGCACAACCGCAAGCGCCACAGCGCCCAGCACCCCCAGCGAAAGAAGTCCATCGGGGTGCTGGTGCAGGACTGCCACATGTTCCCCACAGCGTCGCGAGTGGGAACCGTCCAAGTGCAGGACCCTGACTCCAGGCGTGAGTACCTGGTCGAGGTATGGATCCACAGCGGCGTGCTGGTGATCTCGAAGAGCACCGACAAGCGCTGGCTACTGGAACTGGACGAGATCCTGGACCTGGCGATCGCCGCCGGCATTGATCGGGGGGCCATCTGACATGCAGCTGGCCCTGCTACCGCAAGAGCTGTCCCCACGGACGGTGCTTTTGCAGCTGCAGGGCCGTCGCGGCGCCGTCAACGGCATCACCGCCCGCGACCTGGTGCAGCAGATCACCTCACGTACCAGCTCCGCCGACGAGCGCCGCCTGCGCCAGATCATCGAGCAGCTGCGGCGCGAGGGGCACCCGATCTGCGCCCACCCGGCTCACGGTTACCACCTTGCCGCCAGTGCGGCCGAACTGGACCGCGCCTGCACCTTCCTGGTCGGGCGCGCCATGACCTCCCTGGAGCAGGTCAGCGCGATGAAGCGCGTTGCGCTCCCGGATCTGTACGGACAACTCGGGCTGGACAAGCCCGCTACCGACGAGGAATCCAACCATGAACCATGAACGTAACTCCGATGTGCTGTATGCCGCCGCGAACACTGCCCGCGAGCTGGAGAACAGCGGCATCGAGATCCTGGGCCTGCACAGCAACGGCCGTCGCGCGGTGCTGATTCTGGACCGCCCTCCCACGATGGTGGGTGGCCACCTCAAGCGCCGCCAGCCCAACGGCAGCGGCGGGCAGGACCGCGTGATGGCCGCTGAGTACCAGGGCGTTCAGCTGGAGTGGACCCAGCGTTCTCCGATGCTGCGGGAGGTGGCTCATGGCTGAGCGCGGCCAGTTCCTGGTGGTCCCTGCTGAGTGGGTGGGTGGCGACACCTTCACCGACTCGGCCAAGGCGATCGAAGACGCCCAGGCCCGCAGCAAGGTCGACGGCAAGCACCGCGCGGTGGTTTGCGTAGTCGCTCGCACCACGCCCAGCCCTGCACCGGTCATCGTGCTGACGCGTACGGAAGCCGGCATCACCCAACCGCAGGTTGTTCAGCCATGAGCGCCATCCCCAGCGTCGCACTGCAGCACGCTATCGCCCTATCACTGGGCGCCAGCGTGGTCCGTTCTGCGGATCTGATCGATCGGGTGATGGAGCACGGCTTCCATTACCGCGGCTATGTGTCCAACGCGGTCGCCAAGGCGGTGCGGTGCGGAATGATCCTGCGCGTCGGCGAAGGGCTGGCCCGCAACTACCGCCTCAACCCCGACTGGAAGATCGACCAGGTGGCGCTGGCGGCCGCGCAGGCACAGCGCGTGCGCGGCATTCGCCCGGGTACGACAGGGGCGCAGAAGGCCCGATCTGCTGCCGGGGGCTACGAAGGTCCCGCCTTCGACAAAGGCCCGCTGACGCCCTCCATCGGCACCGTGTGCCAGTCCCAGGAGGATCTGGAAGGCGAGCTGCCGCCTTACCTCGGTGGTCGCTTGGTCGATTCGCTGCATAGCCACTTCGATCGCATCTTCGGTGGGGTGGAGTGATGGCACGCACCGGCCGCCAGCGCTACGACCACCTGCGCGCGATGCGCTTTGCGCTGTGGGCGCGTACGCAGAACCCGCGCCAGCTCACACCACAGCGCATTTCCGGCCTGCTCGGCATCTCGCTGGATGCCGCCCGCCGCTGGCGCGCCGACTGGTTCACCGCCACCAGCCCTATCCATGTCGAAGGAGTCCCCGATGTCCTTCGGCCCACTCAACCGTTTGTCACCCCCGCCGCCCAAGGAGGCGCCCAATGACCCCATCCATTCCCGAAGGCTACCGCGAGGACCGTAACGGTCGGCTGGTGCCCGAGGCACAGATCAAGCCGATCGATCTGGCGCGTGACCAGCTGGTGCAGGAGAAGATCCAGCGCGCCCTGGAACTGCGCGAAGCACTGCGCACGTTCAAGGCGGATACGTTCGCCGATATCGGCGCGTTCGTGCAGCTCAGCGGCGAGCAGTACGGCGCCAAGATCGGCGGCGACAAGGGCAACGTCAGCCTGTATTCCTACGATGGCCGCTTCAAGATCCTGCGCGCCTGCCAGGACACCATCCAGTTCGATGAGCGCCTGCAGGCCGCCAAGGCCCTCATCGATGAGTGCCTGAACGACTGGACCGAAGGCTCACGCGCCGAGCTGCGCACCCTGGTCAACAGCGCCTTCAAGGTGGGCCAGGACGGCAGCATCAAGACGGCAGAGGTGCTGTCACTGCGCCGGCTGCAGTTCGATGACGCCCGCTGGCAGCGGGCAATGACCGCGATCAGTGATGCGGTGACGGTGGTGGGCAGCAAGACCTACGTGCGCTTCTACGAGCGCGATGCACGGGGTCAGTACCAGCCGATTTCCCTCGACGTGGCCGGAGTCTGACATGCCGAAGATCCGAGACACCTGCACCTTCCGCTTCGACGGTGTTCGCGGTGCACTCAATGCCAGCACCTTGGCCCTGGCGGTGGAGATCGCCGACCGAGCGGCGCGGGCCGACGTCGAGATCCACGCTCTGGCCGTCGAGCTGGACGGGTTGCGCTTTTTCGACGCCACCTGCGGCAACGTCCAAGGCGAAGACGCGACCGCTGCTCGCTATGCCGTCCGTCAGGCAGTGCGGTACATCGAGGCGCGCGGAGACGCGTTGCCCTGGCGCCTGAAGCGCCACATCTCCCAGCCGGCGCTGCTGCACTTCGAAGATCGCACCGACCCCGAGGTGGCCACCACCGGGCCGCGTCATGCCTGCGTCAACTGCGACATGCCCACCGGTGCGCCCGAGTCGCCCATGTGCGGCCCCTGCGCTCAGCAGGCGGTGGGCGCGATGGCCGCCGCGCTGGCTGCCGCCAACCAACGTTTGGATCTGATCCACGAGGTTCAGAAATCCATCTGCGAGGTGCAATTGTGATCGCGTACTGCTGGGCCAATGGCCAGATCGGCTTCGGAACAAACGTGCCGGACGGCGCAATCTTCATTGCCGAAGGGAGCAGCGCGCAGCTGCGCAAGGTGATCAGCGTCGCAGCCAGGCACGGAAAGGGAATGATGCAGGGGATGCTGCTTGTACCGGGTGTGCCAGAGGCGCAGACGCAGCGGGCAAAGGGTGACGCGCTTGGGGCTTGGCTTGCGTGGTGTTCCCAGCATCCGCGTCGGCTGCGCTGGGGCGCACTGCGCGCCAGCAACCGCAACACCGACTCAAAGGAGAACCGCCATGTTCATGCGTAACCTGGTGCTGTTCCGCTTTCCGACCAGCACCGACTTCTCCGAAGTCGAATCCGTGCTGCCGTATGGCGTTCTGAAGCCGGTCGGTCCGCTGGAAATGAACTCGCGCGGCTTCATTTCCCCCTTCGGTCGCGAGGAGCAGGAGCACCTGTCGTGCCGGCAGGGCAACTTCCTCTGGCTGACGGTGGGTGGCGAGGACAAGATTCTGCCCGGAGCGGTGGTCAACCGTGCGCTGGAGAGCCGTCTTCAGGTCATGGAGCAGGAACAGGGGCGCCGACCCGGTGGCCGCGAGCGCAAGCGCATGAAGGACGACATCCTGCACGAGCTGCTGCCCAAGGCCTTCGTCAAGAACACTCGCCACGACGCGATCCTGGACCTCACCCACGGCTATGTGGCCGTGGATACCTCCAGCCGCAAGGTGGGCGAGGCCTTCGTGTCCGATATCCGTGGCCTGCTGGGCAGCTTCCCGGCAATCCCGCTGAATGCCCAGGTCGCGCCGCGCTCGATCCTGACCGGCTGGATCGCTGGCGAGCCGCTGCCGGACGGGCTATCCCTTGGAGAGTCCGCCGAGCTGCGCGATCCGGTCGAGGGTGGCGCCAAGGTGCGCTGCAGCGACCAGGAACTGCGCAGCGACGAGATCGACAAGCACCTGGATGCCGGCAAGCAGGTCACCAAGTTGGCCCTGGTGCTGGAGGACGCGCTGTCCTTCGAGCTGGGCGATGACCTGGTGGTGCGAAAGCTGAAGTTCCTGGACGGTGCGCTCTCGCAGTTGGAGCAAGCCGACGCCGATAGCCATCGCGCCGAGTTCGATGCCCGCTTCGCCCTCCAGAGCGGTGAGATTCGCTACCTGTTCGTGCTGCTGGAACAGGCCTTCCACCTTTCAACGAACCCGTGAGGCCCGGCATGACCATCAAGCGCTACAAGATTGAACGTGACTGGGGCGAAGGCCAGGTACAGCTTGAGATCGACCACAGCATCTTGACGCCGAAGCTGGCGACGGAAATCAACAAGTTCTGGACCGGTGCCGATGAGCGCCTTGGAGAAGCCGACGGCGACGCGGTACTGGCCGTCATCAAGATGGCGGGTGCCGAGTTCATGGGGTGGGTGCTGGACGTGAACTCCAGCTACTCGACCGAGGGTATGCAGCGTGAGTTCGATCAGCTGGAGGGCTGGCCGTCGCCCCACGGCATCCGCTTGGTCGATTGGGACGACCGGCCCGATCTCGATTCCTGCCTCATGCAGGTCGAGGAAGTGGAGGTGTCTCATGGATGAGACCGTGTACGACGCGGCATGGCGGGCCTACAAGTCCGCGCCTCGCGCCGTGGCCAACGGCCCGTCACGCTCAGCCGTTCGAGCGGCGGTGGATGCGGTTCTTGGCTACCTGATGCCGCCTGGTTCGACGCCAGCGTTCTTCGCCGACCGCAAACTGCGGCGGGCAGTGCCGGCGGACCTCATGGAGATGGGCAGTGAGAGCCAGCGCGGCCACTGGCCGGCCATGCGGGCAACCTACACCGTCCCGCTTTTCCGGCTCCCGCCAGAGCTGGCCGCGAGCGAGGGGCCGCTGATCCGCCGCAATCCGCTGACGAAGAAGTCCCAGGTGGCCGCCGTCCTGAAGGACGGCGGCCGTATCGTGCCTGGTGCGCGCGAAGGACTGCGGCGGCTCTTGGATCATGCCGGTCAGGAAGTGCCGGCATGGCAGACCGCCCTCCGGGCCGCTCAGGGCGCAAGGAGCAAGGCATGACGCGCGTTCGCAAGGCCGGCGACGGCCGTAACCGGGTGCTGGCCGCGATCCACGCCGGCGCCAAGAAGCTCGGCCTCTCCGAGGACGTCTACCGTGACCTGGTTGAGCGCGTCTCCAAGGAGCACGGGGCCGCCCAGCGAAGCGCCGGCAAGTGCGATCGCCGGCAGCTCGATGCGATCGCCAACGAGCTGCGTCGCCTGGGTGGAATTCCCGCCAAGGCGGCGTACGCAGCCAAACGATGGGCAGGCCGCCCCAAGGGCGACCTATCCCCTCAGCTGTCCAAGATCGAAGCCCTGCTGGCTGATTCGGGGCGTGAGTGGGAATATGCCCACTCGGTGGCCCGCCACATGTTCAAGGTAGGACGCCTGGAATGGTGCAACCCGGATCAGTTGTCCAAAGTGATTGCCGCTCTTCAGATCGATGCCAATCGCCGCGCCCGGCGGGAGGCCCCTTCGGCATGAGGTCGATGGAGGCCCGCCGTCATGAGCTTCTCAGCGAGATTGCCGAAGTGGTGGCAGGTCTGCTGAGTCGTGAGCATGCGCTTCCAGCCGAGGTTGCTGACCTGGTGGGAGCAGCGGTGGCCGATAGCCTGGCTGAACACTGGGGCGGGCAGACCATCACGTACCCGAAGGATGCGCACTTCAAAGCTACGCAGCGGGAGATCGAGATCTTGCGCGCCTACCTGGCCGGCGCTTCGACCGCTAAACTGGCCCACGAGACCGGGATGCACGAAAGAAGCATTCGCCGGCTGATCCGTCGGGCTCAGGATCGTGCCGGCGGGCTTGATCAACTGGATCTGTTCCGCTCATCGCCCTGACTGCAACTTTCGAGAGAAGCCATGCCCAGACCGCCCAAAATGACCACGCTGCCACCTGCAGTCCTGGCCGAGGTACAGGAGAGACTGCGGAACAACGGGTATTCGCAGTCTGTCGAAATCTCCCAATGGCTGGCTGAGCTCGGCTTTTCCATCAGCAAGACGACGGTCAACGACTACTCACAGCAACTCCGCACTTTGGACGCTGAAGATGGAGATATCATCGCCACGATGATGCAGCGTCGTCGGAAGTCTGGGGCCTTGAGCAGCAGCAAGATCGGGCTACTGGTCGAATTGGGGCAGCTTAGAGTTCGAGAGCATCAGATCCTCACGCAACTCGCTAACCTGGAACAGGCCGGCGAGTGATTGCGCCACGCGCAATGAGTGTTGAATGAAGGTGAGCGGTAATCCCGCGTTGTCCGGGGTTGTCCGGCATATATCTCGCCAACACCCCTGATATATCTCACCCCTGTTCATGTTGGCGCTGTTGGCGCACAATCCACTGTATGTCTTCCTGGTTCCCTTCTGGCTGTTGAAAGGCAAGGCGTATGTGAAGCGCCAACTGGCCTCGCGCGTGCAATTGCCCGCAGCAATTTTGCCTTATGACGAGCGGGTCCTGGAAATTCTACGCACCACCACGCAACGGCCGCGCGTACTGTGTACGGCGTCGGACCGGCTGTTGGTCCAACCCATTGCCGACCATCTGGACCTGTTCGAAGAGGTCATGGCCAGCGATGGGTACACCAACCTGTCCGGCACCAACAAAGGGCAGGCATTGGCGGAGCGCTTCGGTGAACGCGGCTTCGACTATATGGGTAACGGCCAGGTCGACCTGAAGGTCTGGGCGCACGCCGGAGGAGCCATTGTTGTCAACAATGGCAACGGGCTGGTCCGTGCGGCAAGCACGCGGACGGAAGTCCTGGCCCACCTGCCGTCTCAGAGCGGAGGCCTGCTCACCTGGATCAAGGCCCTTCGCGTCTATCAGTGGCTGAAGAACCTGCTGGTGCTGGTGCCCTTGCTGACTGCCCACCGCTTCTTCGACATCGGCTCGGTCGTCGATGCCGGGGTGGCCTTCCTGGCATTCGGCCTGTGCGCGTCAGGCGTCTACCTGCTCAACGACCTGCTGGACTTGACTCCCGATCGTATGCATCCGCGCAAGCGCCGGAGGCCATTTGCCGCCGGGACGCTGCCATTGCTGCACGGGCTGCTGGCAGCCCCGCTGATCACGCTGGCCGGATTCGCACTCGCCCTGGCCTGCAGCCCAGCCTTCGCCGGCGTGTTGCTGTGCTATTACGTAATGACATTGAGCTACTCCCTCAAGCTCAAGCGCATTGTGATGATTGACGTCGTAATGCTGGCGGCGCTGTACACCGTGCGTATCATTGGCGGCGCAGTGGCAATCAGCTCTGAACTCTCGTTCTGGCTGTTGGCTTTCTCGATGTTCGTGTTCCTCAGCCTGGCCATGCTCAAGCGCTATACGGAACTGGCTTCGGCGCTGGCCAGTGGCAAGGAAGTGGCCATCGGCCGTGGCTACTCTGTGGCCGACCTGCCGTTGGTGCAATCATTGGGAGCCGCCGCAGGTTACATTGGCGTGCTGGTATTCGCGCTGTACATCAACAGCCCCGAAAGCCTGGAGCTATACACCAGCCCGAAACTGCTATGGCTCCTTTGTCCGATCCTGTTGTACTGGATCAGCCGCATGTGGATCGTCTCTCACCGTGGCGACATGCATGACGATCCCATCGTATTCGCTGCGACAGACCGTAGTAGTCAAATCGTGATCGGCTTGTGCCTGCTCATCGTCCTGATCGCAATATGAGTGCACCGGCCGGCCAATCCTGGGGGCGCTATCCGCGAGTCAATCAGCGGATAGTGCCGGTTTTCAACCGCGACGTTCCGTTGCCATTGCCTGCCGATGGGGGCTCGGTGCTGCCTCACGGCAATGGCCGCAGTTATGGCGACAGTTGCCTGAACCCGGATGCCACGCTGCTCACCAGCCACGGACTGGACCGATTCATCGATTTTGATCCCGCTACCGGCATCGTGCGCTGCGAATCCGGCGTAACCTTGGCCTCCATACTGGATATTGCACTGCCACGTGGCTGGTTCCTGCCCGTGACACCGGGCACACGCTACGCCACCGTTGGCGGCGCCATTGGCAATGACGTGCACGGCAAGAACCACCATCGCGCCGGGACCTTCTGCCATCATGTGTTGCGCTTGGAGCTGCTACGCAGCGATGGTTCGCGCCAGCAACTCACGGCAGCTGACAGTAGTGGACTATTCGCGGCCACCGCAGGGGGATTAGGTCTGACCGGATTCATTACCTGGGCCGAACTGCAGCTTCGCCGGGTACCCGGCCCATGGATCGAAACCGAGTCGATCCGATTCGGCAATCTTGATGAATTCTTCGAGCTTTCCCGGGATTCTGCAGCAGGCTATGAGTACACGGTGGCCTGGATCGACTGCCTTGCCAAAGGGCGCAACCTCGGCCGTGGCCATTTCCTTCGCGGCGACCACGCACCCGGCAACGCTCAAGCGGCCACGCCCAGTTCAGCCCCACGACGCAGCATGCCGTTGGCCCTCCCGGTCTCGTTGGTTAACGGCCTTACTCTGCGTCCATTCAACACGCTGTACTACTGGCGTCAGCCCGCGCATCGGGCACGCCATGTATCGCATTACCAGAGCTATTTCTATCCATTGGACGGCATCAACCACTGGAACCGCATGTACGGACCGCGAGGCTTCCTGCAGCACCAGTGCGTGTTGCCGCCCGCGCACGCTCGCGATGCGACAGCAGCCTTGCTGGCTGAAATCGCCCGCAGCGGTCGCGGCTCGTTCTTGGCTGTTCTCAAGGAGTTTGGCGACATCCCGTCGCCGGGGATGCTTTCCTTCCCGCGTCCAGGCACAACCCTGGCCCTCGACTTCCCCAATGACGGCCCGGGCCTGCTTACGATGCTGGAGCGCCTCGATCGCATCGTCAGCGACGCCGGTGGCGCGGTGTATCCGGCCAAGGACGCACGCATGTCCGGGGCCCTGTTCCGCCAAGCCTATCCGGCCTGGGAGCAATTCTCCCATTTCATCGACCCTCGATTCTCATCCGGCTTCTGGCGTCGGGTGATGGAGTAACCATGCAGAAAATCCTGATCATCGGCGCGACATCGGCCATCGCCGAGGCGGTAGCACGCCAATACGCTGGACGTGCCGCGGCGCTCTATCTGGTGGGCCGTAGCGCCGAGAAGCTTGATGCCATTGCCGCCGACTTGCGCGTGCGCGGCGCCCAGCGTGTGGAGACCGGGCTTCTGGACGTGAACGATGTGGCCGCACACGGTGGACTGCTGGACAACGCATGGGCAGCGTTGGGAGGCATCGATACCGTTCTGATCGCCCACGGCACTCTGCCGGACCAGGCCGCCTGCGATGCCTCTGTGGACCTGTCACTACACGAGTTCGCCACAAATGCCACCGCGACGATCGCTCTTGCCGCTGCACTTGCACAGCGTCTACAGCATGGCGCTACTCTGGCCGTGATCTCCTCGGTGGCGGGCGATCGCGGTCGCGCCAGCAACTACCTGTACGGCAGTGCAAAAGCCGCCGTTGCTACCTATCTAAGCGGGCTTGGCCAGCGCCTGCACGCGAGCGGCGTCAATGTATTGGCCATCAAGCCTGGATTCGTCGATACACCAATGACAGCGGCGTTCAAGAAGGGAGCACTCTGGGCGACACCGGAACAGGTGGCCAACGGGATTCTCAAGGCAATTGGAAAGCGCAAATCCGTGGCTTACCTGCCTGGCTTCTGGTGGGCGGTAATGATGATCATCAAGAATATCCCAGAGTTCATTTTCCGCAGGATCAAGCTTTGAGCAGATCACGTTTGATCTTTGCCTACTCGGTGTTTGCCGCCGTCTCCATCGGAGTGAACATCGGCGCCCAGGCTCTTGTAATTCTTCTATACAAAAGCCCTTATGCCGTTGTTGCCTCCGTTGTCATCGGTACTGCGACCGGCCTGCTTTGCAAGTACGTACTCGACAAGAAGTTCATTTTCAATCATCAGTCGAAGAACATCGCGTATGAAGCACGTACGTTTGCGCTCTATGTAGCTATGGGTCTTGCCACCACCCTCGTATTCTGGGGAACCGAAGCCGCCTTCCACTTCGTATTTCAAAGCAACCCAATGAGATATCTAGGTGGCATTATTGGCCTGAGCATCGGTTACTTCATCAAGTACAAGCTCGATTCAAAATTCGTATTCAATACGAAGTCAGCGTAATGCCAGAAAGGGGCGGAATCGCCTCTATTCAATTGTTCCCCCTATAAGAGTTCGACTACGAAGCGTAGCGGGACAGGTCTTCCGCGAACTGCAGGCTTGCCCCTCCCTGCGCCTTCGACCAAACCCAAGTTCTAGCAAGCACCCAGGATGCCCCCCCCTCCAACGTCAGACTAGTTGTCGCCCCGATAGAATCCATAACGAGAGCGGCAATGAGAGAACGAAGTGGCTCGATAAGGACAGCATTTCAAGAACACGGTGGTGGCGCGATTGCTTCCACCAGAGAGCGCCAAGCTGAGCGCCGTGTCACTGGAGGTGGGCGTTTCGCAAGCCGTGCTGGAGCGTTGGCTGAGCGCCGCAGTGACCGAGCCATCTCGCGAGCAGTCTGAACGGCGACTGCATGGTTTGATGCGGTGTTGATCACGGCCAGCATGGAGAAGGCAGCCAAGGGTGCATGGCACCGCAGCAATGGCGTGTATCCGCAGAATCTGCGCGCTGGCGGGACGCGGCCCAACAGGGAGTGGCCGAGCCTGGCGGCCGGTCCAGCTCGACAGAGCAAGGCCGATCGCCGTCTTATCCAGGAACTGGAGCGTGAACTGCTACGCAAGGAGAAGGCACTAGCCGAGACCGCCGTACTGCTGGTGCTATCAAAAAAAGCTCCAGGCGATCTTCCACCAAGATGAGGCCGAATGACCGGCCCGGAAGATCGTCACAGCCTAATCAGCGCCGTTGGCCAGGCAGGCCATTGAAGCGCCCACCTCGCAGAAGCCTGTCGCCTGAGCAGGGTCAGCCTCCGCACACTGCAGCACTGAAAGTGTAGCGACGACAGCGGCGATCGCCACCCAATGGCGGCACGTCCAACACCGCCTCATGCGCTTATCGACGCGGAGCATCTTGAGGCGCTGCAGGTCGTCAATTCGGCACGATTCGCGGACATGCCGCCAGCACGCATCGCGTCCATGCTGACTGACGAAGAGCGCTATATCGCCAGCGAATCCAGCTTCTAGCGGGTGTTGCGCGCGCATGGACGGAGCTGTCACCGCAGTCGCGCACGCGCACCAACCACCCGCGTTGCCACCGCACCCGGCCAGGTGTGGCGCTGGGACATGTCTTACCTGCCTACCGATGGGGCCGGCCGATGATTGCACCTGTTCCTGATCATGGATCTGTACAGTCGCAAGATAATCGGCCGGGAAGTGCCTGATGGGTGACAGCGCCGACCACGACGCGCGCTTGGTACAGCGCACCGCGCTTACCGAAGGCGTGGCGGCCCAGCCGGGCAACCAGCGTCCGGTGCTGTACGGTGACAATAGTGCCCCTTTCAAGGCCACCACGGTGCTGGCGATACCGCATTGGCTGGGCATCAACCGTCCTACCCGCGGCCACGTGTGAGTGATGACAACGCCTTTGTCGAATCCGTGTTCCGCACGGCAAAGCATCGCCCGGAGGAGATTCCGACCAATGGCTTTCCAGACCTTCAGCAAGCCCGTGGATGGCCAAGACAGGGAGCTGCTCGCCACCAGGCACACCAAGCACGTGACAGGCACCCAGCGCGCTGGAGCAGGACCACGCGGAACTGGGCACGGTGGCGGCGGTGGCGCTCAACCCAAAGAAAGAGCCTGCGATTGCAATGGCGACAGAGGCGGCATCGATGGAAGCGGAAGTCGGGTGACCGAGGCGACAACTACTTTGGCATTCACCGCGTGCCGGCCAGCGTCCGGCAGTACCAGAGCGTTTTTTGTAGATTTATTCGAAGCGTTCCTAAGGGACAACTCCTACAGCCCCACCTGCACTGGTAGCCCTCCTTCTGCATATCGACTGCAAGTCGCCAGTCTACTCTGAGGAATTCCCGGAGAGAGCCTCACCGGCAAAATCCCTACCGGATGAGCAACTTAGCGATGGAAAGGATTCAAGACTATCCTTTGACATCAATCACTGCATCTCAATTCGCGGAAACCTCACCTTTCCTGCACCCAGAAGCAACCAAGCAAAACAGCATGATCGCGGCTACCGTCCACGCCAAGCCTCCGGGAAGCGCGTGCCTCAGCCGTTCCATTGCATCGGCGAAATAGCTGATTCCAATAACCAGAAATCCCGACAGCGCCAACCAAACACTGAACAGGTATCCGCGAACCCCACTGGAATCGGAGAGCCCTGAAGCATCAACCAAAAGCATCACGCTCGCAAACATGATTATCGCAAGAACTGGCCACAACGAATATGCAAACAGGCCTTGATGCCTTCCGGCCAAGCTTGCCCCTCCATAATAGGCCAGCTCATCGCCGGAGAAGTTAACAAGCGCTGGCAGCTGCCGTAAAAATTTCAGAGCGGCATACGGGGCATCTGCCACGACCAGCTCGGCGTACTCCTTCTTCCCATGCGAGCGCACCCACGCCCTCAGTGGCTCGGACTCGTCTGCGCTCATGACCCACATATCATCAGAAGAAGCCCACTTTCCGGAGTGCCTCAGCGCAAGCTCGTGCGGCAACCCCTTCTCTTCTAGCTTCGCCCTCATAGCATAATTGGGCAGGACATCCTGACCAAGAACATTCATGTACGGGAAGAGCCAACGCTCGTTTCGCTCTGCACTATTCACAACGAATAGACATGCGCCTGCGATGACGAGGACTGCAATGAAGCGAACCACACCTTTGCCACGCAGCAGCAGAAGCGCCGGAACCAAGAACGCTATCTGATAGGCATTGATATCCCTCACCAACACATACGCAACCGAAACGGCAACAAATACGATCCAGTAGCGGGTCCTGCCATCCTTCAGCATTCGCAGACACAAAGCCGATAGAAGAATAAACAAAGAGCCCGCGATTGATTCCGTCAACAGGCTTGCAGCCCACTGGGAATACTGAGCACTCACTCCCGCGACCACGCAGAAGACCACAAGAAGTACCCGACTTCTCTTCTCATAGATCAGGGCCATCCCCGCCCATGCCAAGGCAGCCCAGGCAACGGGGTAAAGAATCCACTGAATATATAGCCCCTGACACTCCGCCCCAAATAGCTTGAGATAAACCACGTATCCAGATGCGCGCACACCGCTATAAAGTCCAAAATCAACCCAAGAACGCGTCGCCTGAGCCAGATAATCCACCGTATCCGGATACTGACGACCAGTCCACGGGAAACTCACAATAGACACCATTACTGCAAGTACAGCCAGCAGAAAACAATCAGATCGATCAAGTTTCCGCATGATTTCCCTCTACTTGTCGGCCGTTGATCGCAAGCATGACAAGCGCACCTACCAGCAAGGCGTCCAGCAATTTGATCAAGGCCACCAATAGAACCAAGCTGCTCGCGCCGGCCCCAATCTGGACGACCGGAAGCCCAATGGTCTCGGAAGCACCTTGCGGCCTCTCAAGCACAATGTCGCTACCATTTACCCGCACTACCCCTGACCATTCATGCGCAACGAATGCCATGGTTGCCCAAGAGCTAATTTTAGATTCGAACATCAAGCTCGCCCCCGGCCCAGTGCTCACTTGCCATCCGTCCTTATAAAGCCAAGACCCATAGGCTCGTGAAGGCTTGATTTCGGTCCCGCCTTCATCTGTCATCCTGACCCAGACTTCCTTTCCGTCTTCCGAAGCGCTCAAAACCAGAGTCTGGATGGTTGGGTCAAACACGCCACTACGAGGAAGTGGGATCAGCAGAGAGAGGCATACGGAGAGGATTGCCACTACCAGTAGAGACGCTACGGAAAAATTTCGCGCCGGGCTTAAAGAGCGATGAGAAGCACGCAGCCACAACCAGATCAGCACGGCCCCCGTCCAACCTACAGCCACCCACCCCCCCCCCGCTGCATGGAGGAGCAGTGAAGCCAGTGAGATACATGCAACAGACCAGCGTAGCCCAGCCTGGTCCGCGCTACGGCCAATCTTCACCCTTGCCCCCTGCGTTCAGTGATATCTGCGATATCTGCGATATGGTAGCAGTCTCGATCACTCCTTCCCATACTCGCTGCGCGAGCCGGGCCACACCTGCGCCGAAAGCACCACACTGCCGACTACTTGATGGCACAATTATGTCTCTAGTAGAGACGGAGCAATTGCATGCGTGTTCTGGTAACGGGCGGTGCAGGGTACATCGGGAGCCATGTCTGCCTGAGTCTGTATTCCGCCGGGCACGACATCCTGATCTTTGATAATTTCAGCAATGCCCGCAGGGATATCGGAGAACGGATCCAACAAATCGCGGGAGTTCGGCCAAGTATTGTAGAGGGCGACATACGCGATGAAGACCTTCTGAGAAGCGTGATGCATGACTTCGAGCCGCATGCAGTGATGCATTTTGCTGCGATGAAGGCTGTAGGGGAAAGCTCCGTTATTCCTCTGGAATACCATGACGTCAACGTCGGTGGGACCATAAGACTCCTGAAAGCGATGCACGCATATCGCTGCAGAAAGCTCGTATTCAGCTCATCGGCTACCGTTTACGGTCAGACAGGAACATGTCCGGTGAATGAATCCGCCCCGGTTTCGGCGGCAAATCCATACGGCAGGACCAAGCTCTTCTGTGAACAGATCATCAGCGATTGCCGTAAGGCGGATCCGGAACTGCAGGCAATCAATCTTCGCTACTTCAATCCGGTTGGTGCTCATCAATCGGCGTTGATTGGTGAAGCTCCACACGGCATTCCGAACAACCTCATGCCGTACATCTCCCAGGTAGCCTCGGGGATCCGGCCCCAGATGTACGTGTACGGCGGTGACTACGACACCCCGGACGGTACGGGGGTCCGAGACTACATTCATGTCTGCGATCTGGCAGACGCACATCTTCGGGCATTGCAGATGCTGCCCGATCTTGGCGATCTGGAAGCACTAAACCTGGGCACAGGGCGCGGGCACTCCGTCCTCGAGGTCATCCAAGCGTTCTCAGAGGCATCAGGGCGAACGATCCCCTACCAGATCGTAGCGCGACGCGAGGGTGATGCAGCGCAAAGCTGGGCTGATACATCATTGGCCCACAAACGGCTCGGCTGGATCGCGCAGCACGGTCTTCAGCAGATGTGCGAAGACGCTTGGCGCTGGCAGCTTGTGTTGGATCAGTCACTGGACACAACCTCCTGAGCGCGACCGCCAGTCGTTGCCCTCGTTCTTTCCCGCCCTGCTGCCAGGCTGAGAATGATTACCAGAAAGCCCAGGCTCGCCTTGGCATCATGTGCTGCCGCCTGTGGATTGCTGTTGGCGGTGTCTGTACTGTTTCCATCGAGCCGTTTCGACAACCTCGCAATCGCCTGGAAGACGCTCGTACTGATCATGTCAGCGGCCTTGGCCAGTGCAGGCGTGCTGCTGCTCCTGATGCGAACGCGCGACCAATGGGAACCCCTCGCGCTGCGTGTCCGCCTGGGCTGGATCACCAGCTGCATCCTCACCGGCTGGCTGCTGACCTGGATGATTCCATTCGACCCGGCACCGGCAACAACGCTGCAGGTGGAGATAGAGACCCTCGGTAAGGGCACTCCCGAATCCAAGGGCTCAGAAGTCTGGGTCCGCCTCATAGCTGATGGCCGTGATGCCGGGCTGCGCGACGTCGAGGCGGGTCCAAGCTGGACTGCGGCCAATGGCTACCTTATTTCTCCGATCAACAGCCCACCGGACAAGATCCACTGGAACGGCCATTATTCCAGCGACGTCTACGTGGAGTTCTTCACCCACCCATGGTCTGGGCAGGCAATCCTGCGCTCGGCCGGCAAAGAACAGCACTACAACCTCTACAGCCCCACCGGTGGCGAGATCCGGGTTCGCCTGGCCGGAGCTGTCCCCAATCCACACTTCCTTACGCTTCCCTCGCGGACGCCCTTGCAGTACGTGGTGCAGGCTTGCCAGTCCGTGGCTCTTGGCCTGCTGCTGTTGGCCGGCTTCGGGCTGGCATCGCGTTGGCCATCGCCCTGGCAATCAGCACGGAACGATGAAGCGCAGCCCTCATTGGGCCGGGAAGTCTCGATCGCAGCACTGCCACTGCTGCTTGCCGGCAGCATCTTGCTGGTGTTGTTCCTGCCCGCCATCCTGACCACCGACTCATTGAACCAGTGGGCGCAGGCGGCAAGCGGCAGGTTCGATGACGCCCATCCGGTTCTGTATGCGTTCTACCTATGGTTCGTCCAGCAGATCCTGCCCAGCCCCACCCTTGCGGCCTGGCTGCAGCTGGCCGCTCTGGCACTGGCATCCGGATGGTTGGCGACTGTTGTCCGCCGCGCCTGCAACGCGCCGCGCTGGACATCGACGGCCGGCGGCCTGCTGCTGGCTGCGTATCCAGTGACGGCGTTGTCATCCATAACACTGTGGAAAGACGTCCCGTATGCAACCAGCGTGGTCGCGCTGACCGCCTTTGTCATTGGCAATACCTTCCTCGACCGACCAAGCCTGCGCAAGTGGTACAACTGCCTGGCGTTGGTGCTGCTCGCTGCCTGCTGCATGGCGCTGCGGCACAACGGACCTCCCGTAGCGGTCGCGGCCTTCTTGATCCTCCTGCTGCGGCCAGGTACCCGCATGCGGGTGCTGGCCTGCCTGCTGCTGGCTGCCAGCCTCATGTGGGGCATCAAGGGCCCGTTGGCCGACAGCGTGGGCACGCATCGCAGCAGTGCGGCTTACATGGCCTATACCCACCACCTGTCCGCGCATCTGGCAGCAGGCCAGAATCCGGAGTCTGCCGTGGACAACGCGATACTTGAAGCCGTCGACAGCGGAGCCAGCGACTGGCGATATCGCTGCTCGGTGGTGAACACGACCATCTTCAATGATCATTATGATATTCCGACGGCCGTGAAGCATCAGGATGACCTGTTCCGGATCTGGCTCGGCATGGCCCTGAAACGGCCGGATATCGAACTCGACCACGTGCTTTGTGCCAGCGGAATGGTCTGGCGCTACCGGACCTCGGGGCCCCTGTATCTCTATGTATTCGGCTTCGAGATCGGCGATGAGCAAAGTCTGCAATGGGTCCAGCCGGGACTGAGCGGTCCGCCACAGGCATCTGTGCTACCGAACGCAACCAACTGGATGGGCAAGACCCTGTTGAAGCCGCAGCTGGGACGCCTTTGGCGCCCCGCTCCTTTCCTGATCGCGCTGTGCCTGCTGACCGTAGTTGCGTGGAGGCGCACCGGTGATCGGCGCATACTGCTTGTGCCGATGCTGGTGCTGGTTCATAGCGCGATCCTGATGGTGGCGATCATTGCCCAGGACGCGCGCTATCAGCTTCCCCTCTACACGGTGTGCCTGATCGTCGCGCCAGCGCTCGCGCTGGCACGGCGGCGACCGCATCACAATCCGCTGGCAGCCGGGCGCGCCGCCGGATAACGCAGCAGGAGGCGATGCAATGCATACCGTGGCATCGCCGCCGTATCGTGCGAAAGGAAGGCCAGCAGCAGCTGCACCCCAAGAACCAATGGCAACGCTGCCAGCATGATGGTGCCGAGCGGGGTAATGAGGCCACCTTCCACTGAACCGATCCAGTGATACAGGCCGAACGCCATGCCGAACACGATCATCGGCACGGCAACCAGAAGCTCGAACGAGGCAATGTTCATGTCTCGCAGAAAGTAGCCATAGATGATGCGCTTGCTGGTATTGCGTACGTGCTTGGCGAGGAACTCGCCAACGATCTTCGATACCTTCAAGCCGCTTACTTCGTCACCGTAGCGGGCGTCCATCGGCACGTCGAGCACCTTTGCCCTCATCACATTGAGCCGGAACAGCATGTCGCTCTCGAAGAAGTATCGCGAGCTGATCGAGTCGTAAGGCAAGCGACGCGCAACTTCAGCGTGGATGGCGGTATAGCCGTTGGTCGGATCAAACAGGTCCCAATACCCGGTCGATGCCTTTGCCATGAACGACAATCCCAGGTTGCCAATCCGCCGCAGCAGGGGCATCGACTTGATCTCGCGCAGATCGAAGAACCGATTGCCCTTGGTGTAATCGGCATCAGCCCCGAGGATCGGCGACACAAATGCTTCGATCAATGCCGGGTCCATCTGGCCATCGCCATCGAGCTTGACGATGACCGTCGCGCCGTCCGCCACAGCGCAGCGGTAGCCATGCATGACGGCACCGCCTACGCCGGTATTCACGCGGTTGCGCAGCACAACCACACGAGGATCGCTGCAGCTCCGTTCGATCAGGTTGCCACTGCCATCAGGGCAGGCATCATCAACACAGTAGATGCGATCGACCTCGGGACCGATTTCAGCCAGCAACTCCAGGATCTGACGGGTCACCTTGTAGCACGGGATCACCACTGCTATGCCTCTATCCCACTCCATCGCCTTTCTCCAGCAACAATCATGTGTTTCTGCCCCGAACGGGGCATCTCAAAGACAACTCAGTGGCGCAACCGCCGCAACAGGGCCGACAATCTGTATCCCAGCCCGACGATGCGACTACGGCGCAATTCCTGCATCTCGTCGAGCGCCTCGACAACGCCCCCCAGCAACAGCCCGGATGAGCTCCCATCGATCCGCGGGGGAGCGGCCAGCGCCCCCAGCAGGTTCGGCGACACCACCGGCCCCTGCCCGATCAACGTCGCTCCACCCACCATCTCCGCATAAAGCAGGCTGTGGCGAGCGCGCATGGCCGGATCGTGGATCATTGAATCCGGTCGCTGTCGGTAGAAAAAATGGACGTCGTTGGTGACAATGAAACGACTGCCCTGCTGCAGCGCGCGCCGGTAAAGCTGCCAGTCTTCATAGGAACGCAGGCTTTCGTCATAGCCGAGTGCACGCAGTACCGAAGTTCGCGCCAGGCTGGTCGCCGTTGAGAAACGATTGCCCAGCGTACCGGAATCAAATGCCGCACCAACCATTGGCAAGCCCTGGCCGAGCCGCAACTCGTTCACATCAAGCGCAGATTCGTCACCGAAGAAGTAGGCGCAGCGGGGAACAACGAAGTCGTGCGCAGGGTGTCGCTGCAGTGCTCGTACGGCAATCGAAACAAACTCTGGTGACACCAGGTCATCAGCGTCCAGACATAGGGTGAACTCACCCTGCGCTGCGGCAACGCCGGCATTTCTGGCAGCAGACAATCCCTGGTTGAACTCAAGACGGACCACGCGCAGGCCAGCGTTGGGGCTTGCTTCCAGCTCTTCGATGAGCTGCACCGTGCCGGGATCCGTCGATCCATCGTCAACAACGATGACCTCCAGATCGCTCCATGAAAACTGCTGTATGTTGCGCAAGGTCTGCGGCAGCCAACGGCCCATGTTGTAGCAGGGCACGACCACGGAGACCTTGGCGGGGACCGGCGTACCAACGTCAAGCTTGGGCAGCGGCGGGGAAGGCCCCATCCGCAGGTGACGCGTGGGCACCCACTGCTGCGAAGCCCGCAGTGCTTCGAACAGCCCACGGGCATCCGTGTAGCCTAGATGGGTCCGCCCCTGTTCCCACCCCTGTGCGGCAGCCAGCGCCGGGTTGGCGACATCCACAATCAGGCTATGGCCATGAGCAAGCAGCTCCCGCGCCAGAGCCGAGCCTGCAGACCAGCGATCAGGCATGACCACACGCATGGGCGAAGCGCGCAGGCAATCTGCAGGCGCTTCCTGGAAACGATGGCGCAGGGCAGCAGGCACCACATACAGCACTTCGGATAGAAGCACAGGCTGGCAGACGACCGAGACCTGCAGCAGACCATCATTACTCTGCTGCAGGTAACCGGAAATAGCCCGCAGGCACTGCCTGAGAGCAGGCGCTTCGGTTGCGACGCAAGCCAGTGCTGAACCCACTGCATGGTACTCCAACATGAGCCCGGCCGGCTCCGGCAGCGTCGCCCGCAGGTGAAGCGGCCTCTGGCTGCCTGGAAGGAAGCGCTGCAAGGATTCTGCGATTGCCTGACTATCGACCAGAACCTGGTCGCATTGCTCCAGGCACATCCGCTCCATGTCCATCAACATCAGCGCAGCCATCTCGACATTGCGTCCCTGCCTCAGGACTTCGATGGCCTGGATGCCGTCAAACCGCAACATCACACGCGTAGTGTCAAACACCTCGGATAGAGCTCGCTCCTGGATAAGTGCGTAGGCCAGCGCACCACACGATGGAATCTCCACACAGTCCAGGTGCACATCCTGCTGCAGCGACCGCAGCGCTGCCATCACCGCCAATGACCAACCGAGCTGCTCCGCGTCACCACTGCGGCGGACATCAGGCAACCGTCGGCCCTGCATCGCATGCAAAGGCGAATCCACGCACAGCGTGCGTCTCTCTGCACACTCGTCGAGCAGGTCGGCGGGCGGCGCTCCTTCGCCAACGATCAGCACCGAAGCCGCGGGTATCGCGCGCAGGCGAGCACGCGCCAATGCAGCCCGCTCTCCGCCAACACGCCAACACGCCAGCTGGATGACGATCACATGCATCGATGCTGCCCCGGAACGCTCACCGCAATCGGCGATAGATCGGCGCCAGTCGCTGCACCGACCATTTACCCAAGCGCAGTACCCATGGCGCCCGCTTCTGCAGAAGCCTGGCAAGTGCCAAGGTGTAACGCACGGACTCGCTTTCCATCAGTGCCTGCAGCCGATAGGCCATTTCCGCGTTGGAGGCATCCCCCATGAACCCGCTCGGCGATAC
Source organism: Stenotrophomonas sp. 1L-E-5-B-C3 (assembly GCF_057292075.1). Taxonomy (NCBI): domain Bacteria; kingdom Pseudomonadati; phylum Pseudomonadota; class Gammaproteobacteria; order Lysobacterales; family Lysobacteraceae; genus Stenotrophomonas; species Stenotrophomonas sp. 1L-E-5-B-C3. Next base: position 89,890 of record NZ_JBXAWS010000013.1, on the reverse strand, counting down.
ATGCGCACCGAAGATGAAGTACGCAGGTACCTCCAGTGAGCCGACACGCACGCGCTTGCGCTGCAGGCGCCGGCGCATCGCGATCTGGATCTGCTCCAAGTGCCGTTCATCTGGTTGCCCCTGATGCCGTGCAAGCACGTTCACGGCGGAAGTCACCATGAAGCGTGCACCCGACTGGCAGGCGCGCAGCATCATTTCCCATACTTCAAGTGCAGGGATGACGGGATCGAATGCAAAGCGCCTGGCGGCCTCGGTCCGGATCACGTAGCTTTCCGGCGCCAGGCGGTTCTCGTAGAGTCCTGCGAGGCGTCCTTCACCATAGAAAATGCGGAATCCATCCGGGGCGACATTGCCGGCGATCACATCATCGGGATCCACGGTCACGCCCACCTGCCCCACGACCACATCAAAATCCGGTTGCGACGCCAATGCGCTCACCGCGCCATTGAGGAAGCCCGGCAGCAACTGGTCACCACCACGCACGAATCCAGCAAACGGCGTCTCAACCAACGCAAGGCCCATGTTGCGCGCTACAGCGTCACCAACGGGCACCGCAAGCCGGTGCACGGACAAACGTGGATCATTGTTGCCCAGCTGGTCCAGCGCAGCGATATCGCGCGGGTCGCGCGAGGCATCGTCAATCACGATCAGCTTGTCAAGCGTCAGATTGGACGCGAGGATGCTGTCCAGCGAATTCAACACCCGGCCCGCGCTATCGCGATTGACGACGACTACGGTCAATTGCCTGTCCAGGGGAACGGCAGCAGGCACCGCCACCGGATCAAGCCCCTTCCAGGGAAGCGGGTCCTTCGGCACCTCGACCGGCGACAGTCGGCCGACGGTGCTTTCAAAAAGCCCGCAAAGCGCGCGTGCCAGGTCTTCGGCGCTGCCATCAAACGTGCTGCAGTTATATCCATCCCGCCACGGACTGCCCGGCCCGAAAGCCGGATTCTGCGCATTGAGCACGCAGGCTGCGCCTGACAGCGACGCCTCGTACGCAGCAAGGCAGAAAGACTCCCATGGCGACGGGAATACGCATACCGCGCCAGAAATGTTCTTCTCGCGCGCCGCACCGGTTACGCCACGGGCAAACACCACCCGGCTGCGCAGGTCCTCCGGCACCAGCGAGATGACATACTCCTGATAGTTCACATCAAAAGAATGCGCCAGGAAAACAATGTTGCCCTGATAACGCGGCCTGTCCCGCAGGAACTGGATGCAGCCACGGATGAAAGTATCCGGGCGCTTGATGTCCTGCAGTTTCGAAGTGAACAACAGCGGCGTTGTATCATCGATCACGGTGGTCTTCGTGACCGGCTGCATCGTATCCAGCAACACCGGCGGAGCATGCAGGCGCAGGCGTGGAGTCCACTCCTCCTCGCTGAAACCGTAGAACACGCGGAACGCCTCGGCAACCGGCGCGATCTGACCGACGATAAGGTCGCAATCGGCCAGTGCCTTTCGTTCCAGGTCAAAGAGATTCAACCCGTGCACACTCTGCACGCGCGGCTCAAAATCGGCCAGGATGCTGTCTGTGGTGTGCAGGCGCACGGCCAGCGTGGCCGTCGTCAATGCGCTGCCAAGCAGCTTTTCCTGGGTTGCGGCGAACGCAGGTGCCCCCCAGTCCACGAACTCGACATACTCAAGCGGGCCTTTCAGACGTTCCAGCTCGAGCAGCCCCTGCAGCACATGTACCGATTCCCAGTGCAGTATGCTGTGGGTGAACGCCGGCATTGGCGGGAAAATCTCCCCACGCTCGTCTACTTGTTGAAAGCGCGAATGCGGCCACGCGAGGAAGGTCACGACCGGGTGGGCGACCGCGAACGCATCCGCTTCGACGTTGTCGCCAACGTAAAGTACTGCCATCTCCGCGCGCTCTTCTTCCGGCGCGGTCATCAGCATGTTCGCGATCACGCGTCCAATGCCACCGGCGGTAAAGGGGAAAAGTTCGCGGGTAACAAAAACCCTCAAGCCCATTTTTAGATTTCCATAAATTCTGAGTATCGCTCGAAGGACAACGCCACCATCTGGCGCGAGTAGGACGACATCATGTCATCCATCTCTACTACGGGAGCCGCCAGCATCCGACGCAACGTCTGGCGCACATCGGCAACACTGAGAGGATCGGCCACCTGGGTAATCTCGACATAGGGATGGTCTTCCAGCGCATCCATCCCCAGACGTCCCCGCAGCGCGGGAGTACCTGCAGCAAGCGCCTCCAACTCCACCATCGGATGGCAATCGACGATTGAGGCATTCATCACTGCATCGGCTTGCGACATCGCCTCCATCATCTGCAATTGGCTGAGTTTTGGAAGACGCTTGACATTCTTGTCAACCCGGTACGGCAATGCGAAATCATCCGCCATCAGCCAGATGTTTGCCACTTCACCGGTCGCAGCCGCAGCCGCAGCATTCGTGAAGATGTTCTTGTGGATCAGGTTCCAGGACGGAATGAATACGGTGGCACCAGTCGCCCGCCGCGGAATGCGCTTGCCGGTATAGGCTGGCGGCATGTTGTAGAGCTGCCTCTGCCAGCCCGCTACGTCTGCAAGCGCCGCATGGGAACCTGCGCGCATGACACTGACCCTGCGGATCAGGCCGGTGCGGACCGCCTTGTAGGCCAGGGCGAACAGGCGCCGCTCTTCAGCATGGATCCACATCGAAGGCGCACCATGCCAGACCATGTAGATCCGGTCGAATCCAGCCGCAGCGAGACCTTTCACCCACTGCAACATGCCGTCGGAGAATCCATGGATAACCAGCCGATTCACCTTGTTGGCGGCAAGCAGACGGGCCACCTCCTCAACATCACCGGCGCCGGGCGCTGAGGTACTGGTCACCGCAAGCTTGTGCCCCGGCAGCGAGCCGCAGGCCGCGCGGATACCGAACCACTCCTGATGCATGATGTGGCATACCCGCTCATGCCCGACCACAGTCTGTGCGAAACGCAGGTCGCGACGGGCGTTGAATTCGTAGACCGAGGGTGCGGGCTGACCGACCGAGGCACTGCCACCGACCGGCGCGTCGAGGTATGGCATGGCGCCCTCGTCCGTCCGGCTGCTCAGGACTTGGCGGACCTGTTCACGAAGGCCCTGCTGCCATTGCAGGTGCTGGTTGGCGCTTTGCGCAGCTTCCAACCGGGCCTGCGCCTGCTCAAGCTCCCGCTCCTGCTGCGTCAGCGACTCGACAAGGGCCGCTTCACGCGCATGCAGCGCTTCGATCCGCTCCGAGGACTGGGCGTGCTGCGCAGAGGTCTCGCCCCCCAGCACGCCGATACGCGCCGCCAATGCCGGGAGCGCATCGATGGCTGCGGTAAGATGGGCGACGCCATCCAACAGGCCCACGTCATCGCCAAGATGCTGTCGCGCGATGTCCAGATTTCTTCGCGCGTGCTCTTCGGCCTGACGATAGAGTTCCACCGCATCGCGCATCTGCGCGATGCCGTCGCCAAGCGCGGCACTTTCCACTTCCATGCCACGCGCAACAGCCGTGGTAGCCTCCAGCGTCCGCAACAGGTAGTCACCGGCGGTGATCGGTTCAAACCCGTGGGCGCCCGGCACACGAAGCTGACGAAGGATCCCCGCAGCAGGTTCATGCAGAATGTAGATGGCATGGTCCGAAAGGATTCCGTCTTCGACGTCCACATTCATGTCAGGCGCCAACGTGCCGGCAAAATCATGACTCCAGCAACCTGCATGCCACAGGTTGGCCAGCAGGCTGATCGACACCGGTCGGTTCTCGATGAAGCACAGCCGCCCCTCGGGCGCCAGCAACGCACGCATCTGTGCAAGTGCGTCTGCCGCCTGTTCGCGGTTGTTGTGGATCAACACCGAGACGGTGAAGATCACATCAAACTGCTCACCCTGCATGGCCTCGGTCAATGAAGATCCGACGCGGATGCGGCGCCCGATGTCTACGGCCAGTTCAGCAGGCGGTTCACGTAGCAGCGGCTCCACCATCGCGGGGGAGATATCGAAACCGAAGTAGTCCACGAAGGCATGCTGCGGTAGCAACCGCGCAAGGCGTCCGAAGCCCACCCCGAAATCCAGTACCCGGACCGGCCGCCCCAGTTGTTCGGAACGCTCCGCGAGGAATCCCACCAGCCACGCTTCCTGCCTGGCGTAATTGCTGTTGCCTGCCTCACGCCGGACCTTCTGCTGGTCGGCATAGAGATCACCGCTCCTGTTGATCCAGTAGTCCCGGTTACGAGTATTCATTCAGGCACGGGCCTCTATCGGCTGATCGCTGGTGATGCGCCCATGCTCAAGATGCATGATGCGATTGCAGTTGGCGGCGATGATGTCCTGATTGTGGCTGGCCAGGACCAGAATGCTGGCTTTCTGTACGATTTCGGCGAGGCGCTGCTGAGCACGGGCGTTGAAGTCCGCATCGCCGACACCCAGCCACTCGTCCATCAACAGAATCTCTGCATCGAAACTGGTGGCAATCGAGAACGCCAAGCGCACCATCATGCCACTGGAGTACACGCGCACCGGCATGTTCACATAGGGACCAAGGCCCGAGAACTCGCAGATCTGCGGGATCTTGCTTTGGATCTCAGCGCGGGAAAGCCCATGCAGCAGACCCTTCAACCGGATGTTCTCGACGCCGGTTGCTTCGAAATCCATGCCCATCGTCACGTCCAACAGATTGGCAACGCGCCCCTGGCTGCGGATGTAGCCAGAAGTTGGCTCATAAACACCCGCAAGCGTTTTCAGCAACGTTGTCTTGCCTGCCCCGTTATGGCCGACGAGGCCTAGCTTGTCACCCTCACGCAGGTTGAAGGTGACGTTCTGGAGAGAATCCACCACGGTCACGTTGCGGCTGGTGGGAGCCACTCGCCCGCCGGTAACAGCGGACATGATGGCTCCCTTCATGGAGCGATTGTTGGTGCCATAGATCGGCAGCTGCACGCTGCAGTCGACCACTTCAATGAAGGTCATGGTGTTACACCCACAGCGAGATCTTGTGGCGATTTGCCGCCAGGAAGGGAAGCGCGATCACAAACGCCGCAGCGATGAAGGCGAGTACGAAGTAGTACGAGTGCGCTTCCGGAACCTGTCCCATCAGTGGCATGCGCACGATCTGGATGAAGTGGTAGATCGGATTGATATCGGCAACCCAACGATGCGGACCCAGCATGTCCGCCTTCCAGATAATCGGCGTCATGAAGAAACCAAGCTGCATGAAATTCGCGATCGCAGGATGGAGGTCACGGAAGCGGGCCGAGAGCAGGCCAAAGATAGCCGTGACCGGAATCGTCGCAAGCACGATTAGGGCAACGCCCGGCAGAGCAAGCAGCCAGACCAGTTCAGGTTCGATTTTGAGGAATATGACGAACGGCAGGTAGGCGATCGCGCCGTGCAGGAACACGATGAACGTGCGTGTCACCAGCCGCATCACATGCAAGGTCATCGGCAGGCGCATCGAACGGATCAGGTTTTCGGAGGCAGTGAACGTCGTGCAGCCCTCCTGGACGGTCGTCGAGATGTAGATCCAGACGATGTCACCCAGGGCGATATAGGGCAGGTACTCCCGCAGGTTCATGCGGAACAGCTGGCTGTAGAGCAGGCCGATACCCAGAATCAGCACGAACATGCTGATGGTGATCCAGAATGGCCCGAGCACCGAACGGCGATACTTGTGCTTGATATCCAGCAGCGCCAGTGACGTCCATGCGCGCCAGGCAGCCATGCCCTCGGAAACGTCGCGAATGAATGCAGGCAGCGCCTTCATCTGGGTGTCATGGCTGCTGATGCGTGCTCGGCGGCGAGCAATTTCCGCCTTCAGAATCGTTTCATTGTTCACTTCAAAGCCTCTCCCAGATCCACCTGCAGATCCCCCAGATCCTCAACACCCACGCTCAGCCGTACCAGCGCATCGCTGATCCCCAGCTGCTCACGACGCGCCACCGGGATCGACGCATGCGTCATCACCGCCGGGTGGTTGACCAGGCTTTCCACGCCGCCCAGCGACTCGGCCAGAGTGAACAGTTCGGTCTTCTCGCAGAAGCGCTTGGCCGCGTCGAAACCGCCCTTGAGCACGATCGAGACGATGCCGCCGTACCCGGCCATCTGCTTGCCGGCCAGTTCGTGCTGCGGGTGCGAGGCCAGGCCCGGGTAGATCACCTTCTCCACCGCCGGGTGCTTTTCCAGCCACTGGGCCAGGGCCAGCGCATTGGCACAGTGCGCCTTCATGCGCAGCGGCAGGGTCTTCAGGCCACGCAGGGCCAGGAAGCTGTCGAACGGGCCCTGCACGCCACCCACCGAGTTCTGCAGGAAGGCCATCTGATCGGCCAGTTCGGCGTTGTCACCGACCACGACCATGCCGCCGACCATGTCCGAGTGGCCATTGAGGTACTTGGTGGCCGAATGCAGGACCAGGTCCGCGCCCAGCTCCAGCGGACGCTGCAGCATCGGCGAGGCGAAGGTGTTGTCGACCACTACGATCAGGCCATGGCGCTTGGCGATGGCGGCGACCGCAGCGATGTCGACGATCTTCAGCATCGGATTGGTCGGGGTCTCGATCCAGACCATCTTCGTCTTCGGCGTGATGGAGGCTTCAAACGCCGCCAGATCGGTCAGGTCGACGAAGCTGAAGTCCAGCGCAGCGGTGCGGCGACGCACGCGCTCGAACAGGCGGAAGCTGCCGCCATAGATGTCGTCCATCGCCACCACGTGGCTGCCGGCATCCAGCAGCTCGATCACGGTGGAGCTGGCAGCCATGCCCGAAGCGAAGGCGAAGCCACGGGTGCCACCTTCCAGCGAGGCCACGCAACGCTCGTAGGCGAAGCGGGTCGGGTTGTGGGTACGCGAGTACTCGAAGCCCTGGTGCTCGCCCGGGCTGGACTGCGCATAGGTCGAGGTGGCGTAGATCGGCGGCATCACCGCGCCGGTGCTCGGGTCGGGCGACTGGCCGCCATGGATGGCCAGGGTGGCCAGCGCCAGCGCGCGGTCCGGGGAAGAAGCGTTGGACATGTCGTTTCCTGATTGGCGCCGATGACCGGCACCGTCGAAGGAGCGGGAGTCTATCAGCGCGGCCTTAACGAGCTTTGACGCGGATAAACCGGGATTCAGCAGCGATCTGCGGCGATAAACGCCTTACTGAACGCGCCGACGCAGGTAATTCAGCAGGTCGATGCGGGTGATCAGGCCGAGGAAGGTGTCACCGTCCATCACGATGGCCACCTGGCCGCGGTCGAACACCGGCAACAGCGCTTCGATCGGCGACTTCACGTCCAGCCGGTCCAGCTTGCTGACCATTGCGGTCGCCACCGGGTCGCGGAAACGGGCTTCATCGCCATAGACATGCAGCAGCACGTCGCTTTCATCGACGATACCGACCAGCTGATCGCCGTCCAGCACCGGCAGCTGCGACACGTCATACAGCTTCATGCGCTGGTAGGCCGTGGTCAGCAGGTCGTTCGGGCCGATCACCACGGTGTCGCGCTGGCCGTACGGACGCAGGATCAGGTCGCGCAGGTCGCCGTGCTGCGGGCGCTGCAGGAAACCGTTGTCCAGCATCCAGTAGTCGTTGTACATCTTCGACAGGTACTTGTTGCCGGTATCCGGCACCAGCACCAGCACTTTCTTCGGCGTGGTCTGCTCCTTGCAGTACTTCAGCGCCGCCGCCAGCAGGGTGCCGGTCGACGAACCGCCGAGGATGCCTTCCTTGCCCAGCAGCTCGCGTGCGGTGTGGAAGCTCTCGGCGTCGCTGATGGCATAAGCCTTCTTGACGCGACTGAAATCGGAGATCGACGGCAGGAAGTCCTCGCCGATGCCTTCCACCAGCCAGCTGCCCGACTTGTCGTTCAGATTGCCGTCGTTGATGTATTCGGCCAGGATCGAACCAACCGGATCGGCCAGCACCAGCTCGGTCTTCGGCGACAGCTTGGCGAAGGCGCGCGACAGGCCGGTCATGGTGCCGGAACTGCCGCAGCCGAACACGATGGCATCGAGGTCGCCGCCCATCTGCTCGAGGATTTCCGGGCCAGTACCGAATTCATGCGCGGCCGGGTTGTCCGGGTTGCCGAACTGGTTGATGAAGTAGGCGCCCGGGGTCTGCTCGGCGATGGTCTTGGCCAGGTCCTGGTAATACTCGGGATGGCCCTTGGCCACGTCCGAGCGAGTCAAGCGCACTTCGGCACCCATCGCCTTCAGATTGAAGATCTTTTCGCGGCTCATCTTGTCGGGAACGACCAGGATCAGCTTGTAGCCCTTCTGCTGCGCTACCAGGGCCAGGCCCAGGCCGGTGTTGCCGGCGGTGCCCTCGACCAGGGTCGCGCCTGGCTTCAGGTCGCCGCGCTTTTCCGCTGCCTCGATCATCGACAGGCCGATGCGATCCTTGATCGACCCGCCCGGGTTGGCGCTCTCCAGCTTCAGGTAGAGCTCGCAGACACCGGTGTCCAGGCGCTGGGCCTTGACGATCGGGGTCTGGCCGATGAGTTCGAGGACGGAAGAGTGGATGGGCATTCGGGGACTTTCGGTTCGCGCCACGCAGGGCCGGACCGATGATTATCCGACGGATGGCGATGAAAGTCAGGCGCTGCCGCATGCCCTGTAGAGCCGAGCCCACGCTCGGCTGCCCCACCATGCTCGGCTGCCTGCTGTAGAGCCGAGCCATGCTCGGCTGAACACCCAAAAGGGATGCGGGCGGCCCCGGATCGACGAGGAGACCGGTACCGCCCGCATCGGTGAGTTGTGCCTGCAGGCCAAGGCACCACCGCCTGTGGTGCCTTGGCGCGGCCGCCTCATCGGCGGTGCCGCGATGCCGGGGCAGGAGCGCCCGGCAGGGCCATCTCTGGCCGGGTCACGCCGTTCCGGGCGTGACGGGGTGCGTCAATGCGCGGGGGACGTCGTTGGAAGCGGTGTCTCGTACATTCGCAGAAGACGTTGCTTGGCCAGCAGCTTCTCACGCTTCATGCGACCCAGGGTGACATCATCGATCGGGAGTACACCCAACTCCGCGTCCATGCACTTCTTGTTCAACTTGCGGTGCTGGTCATGGAGTGCCCGGAACTCCGGATCGCGCGCGCGGCGGGCGTCGATCTCGCTCTGGGGCTGATCTTCAAACATGATGGACCTCCTTCGACAGATACACGAACGCCCCGGCCGCAAGGCACGGGGCGTTGTTCATGGAGGAGCGCCGGTCGATGGCCACCTGGACGCCTGCAACGACCTGCGGCACTGGCCTGCGCACGTCGATCTGCTGCGGTTCGCGCCCTGTTTGCATCGGCCCGGCCCTCCCATCGTCCGGTCCGCGGCATTGCGTCCCGGACGATTGACCCTACGCCTGCTCAAGGCGGGGTACAAGACCCCTGCGGCAAAAAGACCGAACCCCGCCGGGGCGGGGTTCAGGCTGAATGCTCATCGCAACGAAAAACAAACAATATCAAGCAATTACGGGGCGATGATGACCTCGGCCGAGCGTGCCCGGGTGGACGCCGCCTTCTTGCCGCTGAGCTGGATCCGGTTGCTCGCGACACCCGCCGCGACCAGGGCATCGCGCAGGGCCTCGGCACGCTTCTGACCGACCCCGTTGGCGCTGTCATAGGCCTCGATGCGCAGGCGGCCCTTCTTGCCGATGTTCAGGTACTCGGCCAGTGCCTTGGCCTGGCTGCGGGCACCACTGGACAGGCTGGAGGCACCGGCGGCGAAGGCGTCACCATTGAAGGTGAACACCTCACCGCGGCCGTCGAACTTCGAGCCCGGCAGCTTCTGCCCGGACACCAGCTCGGCTTCCTCGCGGGCCAGTTTGGCAGCGTTCTGCTGCGCGGCGCTGAGGCGCTGTTGCTGCTTGCCAGCCACGCTGGTCAGGGCATTCTCGGCATCCTGGCGGGCCAGCGTCTCGGCCTCGGCGGCCTGACGCAGGCGCTCTGCCTCCTCGGCCTGCATCTGCGCCTGCATGCGCAGCTGCTCGGCTTCCTGGCGGGCACGGGCGGCATCGCGGCGGCTGGCCTCGATCAGCAGGTCGCTGCGGGTACGCTCGAGACGGTCGACCTCACGCGCGGCCAGTGCGGTACGCACGGCGGTCTCGGCGATCTCGACGCGGCGCTCGGCCAGGTAGGTGGCCAGTTCCTGGTCGCGGCGCTTGGCCTTGTCCAGGGTGGCGATGGCCTGCTGCGCCTGCATGCGCTCGAAAGCGCCCAGCTCAGCCGTGTCGGGATTGGCCTGGATGGACATCAGGCGCTGGCTCAGCTGCGCCACCATCGGATTGTCGGCGGCCACGGCCAGGGTCGGCAGCGCCAGCAGCGCGGCCAGGGTTGCGGCGGTCATCGGCTTCACCGGCGGTCCTCCCCGGTCGACAGCTGGCGTTGCAGCTGGTTGACCTCGTTGCGGCGCAGCTGCAGCTGCGCGGTGGCGGTGGCTTCCTCGCTGCGGACGCGGGCCAGGTCGGCATCGGCGGCGGCGCGCAGGGCCATCGCCGGGGCGTTCTTGCGCTCGCGGCGGTCGCCGGCGGCGCGCTGGGCCTGCTCCAGCCCCTGCCGGGCCAGCCCGATCAGATCCGGAGCGTACTGGTCGGCATCGGCCTGGGTGGCCTTGTCGACCGCCTGCCGGGCCTGCGCCAGTTCCAGTGCGGCGTCCTGCGCCCAAGCGGGGGCAGACAGTGCGAATGCAAACGCCATCACATACAGGCCATGGCGCATTCGTGCGAAGCTAAGTCGTTTCATTGGGGAGGCCGTACCGGTTGTCGGTTCACGGCCATTGTCGTCAAGCCGACACCGTGCTGGCAACGGGCGTCGACCGTTTCGTTGGGGAAAATTCGCAATGGATATCGGCTACTTCCTGAAGCTGATGACCGAAAAGAACGCTTCGGACATGTTTCTGACCACCGGGGCACCGGTCTACATCAAGATCGAGGGGAAGCTCTATCCGCTGGGCAATACTGGCCTGCCGCCGGGCATGGTCAAGAAGATCGCCTACTCGCTGATGGACGAAGGCCAGGTGCCGCAGTTCGAGCGCGAGCTGGAGCTGAACATGGCCATCGCCCTGCCTGATGCGGGGCGCTTCCGGGTCAATGTATTCAAGCAGCGCGGCGAAGTCGGCATGGTCATTCGCGCCATCCGCAGCCGCATCCCGAGCATTGAAGAGCTGAACCTGCCGCAGGTGCTGAAGGACGTCATCATGACCCCGCGCGGGCTGGTGCTGGTGGTGGGGTCCACCGGTTCCGGCAAATCCACCTCGCTGGCGTCGATGATCGACCACCGCAACAGCACTACCACCGGCCACATCCTCACCATCGAGGACCCGATCGAGTACCTGCACAAGCACAAGATGTCGATCGTCAACCAGCGCGAGGTCGGGCTGGACACCCATGCCTTCCACAACGCGCTGAAGAATGCGATGCGCGAGGCGCCGGACGTGATCCTGATCGGCGAGATCCTGGACGCGGAAACTATGGAGGCGGCGATCGCCTTCGCCGAGACCGGTCACCTGTGCCTGGCCACCCTGCACTCCAACAATGCCGACCAGACCATCGAGCGCATCCTCAACTTCTTCCCGGAAAGCGCGCACAAGAACGTGCTGATGAACCTCGCGCTGAACCTGCGTGCGGTGGTCAGCCAGCGCCTGGTGAAGAACAAGGAAGGCCGCCGGCTGCCAGCCACCGAGGTCCTGATCAATACGCCGATGATCCGCGACCTGCTGCGCCGCGGCCAGGTGCACGAGATCAAGGCCGCGATGGAAGGCTCGCTGGAAGAAGGCATGGAGAGCTTCGACCAGTGCCTGTTCCGGCTGGCCAAGGCCGGCACCATCGAGCAGGAGGAAGCGTTGCGCGCGGCCGACTCACGCGATGGCCTGGCCCTGAAGTTCCGCCTGTCTGAAGGCAGCAGCGGCGAGCACGACCCGTACGCCGATTTCTCGGCCGGTGCGCCCAGCATCACCCACGGCTTCTGACCACACGAAAAAAGGGGACGGAGGGGATTAAGTCGTAAGTGCACATGCGACTTAATCCCCTCCGTCCCCTTATTCTTTCAGGCGGCGTCGAGCTGATTTTCCGGGCGTGCGCGGTCGAAGGCGTCCAGTGCCTGGCATGCCGCTTCGAGGCGGCGCAGTGTCGGGTACGGCGTCAGGTCCAGGCCGAAGCGGTGCGCGTTGTACAGCTGCGGCAGCAGACAGATATCGGCCAGGCCCGGGCGGTCACCGTGGCAGAAGGTGCCGGTATCCCGGCTGTTGGCCAGCATTGCTTCCATCGCCGCAAAGCCTTCGGCGATCCAGTGCAGGGTCCATTGCATGCGGGCGTCGGCCGGAACCTGCAGGCTGCGCTCCAGGTACTGCATCACCCGCAGGTTGTTGATCGGGTGGATGTCGCAGGCCACCAGCTGGGCCAATGCTCGCACCCGCGCACGACCGGCAGCATCGGCTGGCAGCAGCGGCACCTGCGGGAAGCGCTCATCCAGGTACTCCAGGATCGCCAGCGACTGGGTCAGCGCATGCCCTTCATGCAGCAGGGTCGGCACCAGCTGCTGCGGATTGAGCGCGCGATAGGCGTCGAGATGCTGCTCGCCGCCTTCGCGCACCAGGTGCACCGGCCGGGCCTCCCAGGCCAGGCCCTTCAGCTCCAGGCCGATGCGCACGCGGTAGGCGGCGCTGGATCGCCAGTAGGTATACAGCGCGATGCCGTCGTCGACCGGGATCTCCATCGCCGCCTCCATGCTCAGGGCTTGGCCGCCTGTTCGATGCGCTGCTCGATCGCACCGAAGATGCTGTTTCCGGCGGCATCGAGCATCTCGATGCGGACCACGTCCCCGAACGACATGAACGGCGTACTCGGCTTGCCGTCGCGCAGGGTTTCGACCACGCGCTGCTCGGCGAAACAGGAGGCACCCTTGCTGGTGTCTTCGTTGGCGATGGTGCCCGAGCCAACGATGGTGCCGGCGCTGAGCGGACGGGTCTTGGCCGCGTGCGCGACCAGCTGGGCGAAGTTGAACTGCATGTCCACGCCCGCTTCCGGCGCACCGAACCACTGGCCGTTGATGTGGGTCAGCAGCGGCAGGTGCACCTTGCTGTCCTGCCAGGCGGCGCCCAGCTCATCGGGGGTGACGAACACCGGCGACAGCGCCGAACGCGGCTTGGACTGCAGGAAGCCGAAGCCCTTGGCCAGCTCGCCCGGAATCAGGTTACGCAGCGAGACATCGTTGACCAGGCCGACCAGCTGGATATGGCCCGCAGCCTGTTCCGGGGTAGCCGCCATCGGCACGTCGTCGGTGATCACCACGATCTCGGCTTCCAGGTCGATGCCGTAGTCCTCGCTGACCACCTTGACCGCGTCGCGCGGGCCATGGAAACCGGCGCTGGTGGCCTGGTACATCAGTGGGTCGGTGTAGAAGCTCTCCGGCACCTCGGCGCCACGGGCGCGGCGCACGCGCTCGACATGCGGCAGGTAGGCGCTGCCATCGACGAACTCATAGGCACGCGGCATCGGTGCGGCCAGCGCCTGCGGATCGAGGTCGAACACGCCATCGGCGTCGCCGGCGTTGAGCGATTCGTACAGGGCGTTCAGGCGCTGCGCGATGTGGCTCCAGTCCTCCAGGGCCTGCTGCAGGGTGGCGGCAATGCCGGTGGCGCGCACGCCGTGGCGCAGGTCACGCGAGACGACGATCAGGGTGCCGTCGCGGCCGCCTTCCTTCAAAGAACCAAGCTTCATGGGTGGGTGTCCGGAGTCATGGGCAAACAAGTTTCAAGTGTAATCAAATATGCGGCGGCGCCAAGCTGCAGCGCCGCATCGGCCCACCCTACCTTAGTGGGGGGTTCGGCAGGGCTTGCAGCCCTGCACCTGCTTCAAGCCAGGGCAACGTCAACAGCAACAGCCGGCTCTGGGTTGTCTGTGAGCTGGGCGGGTCCGGTTGCGGGGGCGTGAGCCGCATGGATGCGGCGACCGAGCTTACATGGACGTACTTGCAGCGCCCCCCGCAACCGGACCCACCCCGCCATCCCTCAGGAAACCGGCTTTTGACGTTGACGTTGACGTTGCTTCGGCCTCTGCGGGTGCAGGGCGCAGCCCTGCAGACAGAACCCCCTACCTGAACAGGCCGTTTTGCGCGGGGTCTCAACCATCGGTTAGACTAGGCGGGTCTGCAGCGGCCGTCCGTTTCCCTCCGGGATCGCCGGCGACCAGGGTCCGCCCTGATTGCCCGCCCCCACTCCGACGCCGTTCGTCACGCATTCCAGCCTGCGCTCCGTGCCGGCTGCACCCAATTCTCGCAGCGCGGTTCACGGGAACGCTCCGAGTCAGCCGATCAGTTTGATCTGCCCCCGTCTGTCCGTTCGGACAGGCGTTTCTTGTACTTGGAGCAATCTCAATGTCTTTTGAATCCCTGGGCCTTGCGCCCTTCCTGCTGCGTGCGCTTGCCGAGCAGGGCTATGAAACCCCGACCCCGATCCAGCGGCAGGCGATCCCGCTGGTGCTGGCCGGCCGCGACCTGCTGGCCGGCGCGCAGACCGGTACCGGCAAGACCGCCGCCTTTGGCCTGCCGCTGCTGCAGCACCTGGGCACCGCCTCGCAGGAAGTGCGTACCGGCCCGCGCAAGCCGCGTGCCCTGATCCTGGCCCCGACCCGCGAGCTGGCCACCCAGGTGCATGACAGCCTGCGCGGTTACAGCAAGTACCTGCGCATTCCCAGCGCCTGCATCTACGGCGGCGTCGGCATGGGCAACCAGCTAGACATCCTGCGCCGTGGCGTGGACCTGCTGGTGGCCTGCCCGGGCCGCCTGATCGACCACCTGGAGCGTCGCAGCATCGACCTGTCCGGCATTGAACTGCTGGTGCTGGACGAAGCCGACCGCATGCTCGACATGGGCTTCCTGCCCTCGATCAAGCGCATCCTGGCCAAGCTGCCCAAGCAGAACCGCCAGACTCTGCTGTTCTCGGCCACCTTCGAGGACAACATCCGCCAGCTGGCGCTGGAATTCATGCGCAACCCGGAGCAGATCCAGGTCACGCCGAAGAACACCGTCGCCGAAACCATCACCCATCGCGTGCACCCGGTCGATGGCGGCCGCAAGCGCGACCTGCTGCTGCACCTGCTGGCGCAGGACAGCCGCGAGCAGACCCTGGTGTTTGCCCGCACCAAGCACGGCAGCGACAAGCTGGCCGCGTTCCTGGAAAAGTCCGGCATCAAGACCGCCGCGATCCACGGCAACAAGAGCCAGGGCCAGCGCCTGCGTGCACTGGGCGATTTCAAGGCCGGCCGGGTGACCGTGCTGGTGGCTACCGATATCGCTGCGCGCGGTATCGACATCAACGAGCTGCCGAAGGTGATCAACTTCGACCTGCCGATGGTGGCCGAAGACTACGTGCACCGCATCGGCCGTACCGGCCGCAACGGCGCCACCGGCCAGGCAATCTCGCTGGTCGCGCAGGATGAAGTGAAGCTGCTGCGTGCGATCACCCGCCTGCTCGGCCGCGACATGGACATCCGCGATGTGCCGGGCTTCGAGCTGCAGGTGCCGATCCGCTGGGGCAACAGTGCACCGGGCAAGGCCGAGCACGAAACCGGTGAGCGCGCACCGCGCAAGAACCACGCGCGCCGTCCGCACGGCGATGCACCGCGTCACGCGCATGCCGGCCCGAAGAAGGCTGGCGGTGGTCGTCGTGAGGGCGGTGGCAATGGCCAGCAGCGTGCCGGTGCAGGCGCCGGTCAGGGCCAGCGTCGTGGCGGTGCTGGCAATGGTGGTGGCCGTGGCCGCGGCCAGGGTGGCGGCGGTCGCGCCAGCTGATCCCAGCTGACATGGATGGCGCTTCCCGCTGCGCGGGGGGCTATCGAGGGACGGCGCTGAGGCGCCGTCCTTTTTTTATGCTGGCTATCCGTGTTTAGAGGCTCGCGGTTGGTTTTACGGGGGCGCTGGGGAGCGGGGGCGGCGCAAAACACGCCGTAAACCCATCCATGGGGGCTCGGTCGGCGCATCCATGCGCCTCACGGTTTTGCGCCGCCCCCGCTCCCCAACGCTTCAGACATCTCCAGCGCCTTCCTTCTCCCGCGGGGTAGCCGGAGGAAGAAGAATCAAATTCAAATTCAAATTCAAATTCAAATTCAAATTCAAGAGCAAAAGCCGAAGCCGCTGCTTCCGCTTTTGCTTTTGCTTTTGCTTTTGCTTTTGCCCCCGCCCTGGGTTTGATGCGTCCGCGCCCGCGGGAAACTGTCTGGGGAGGACGGATGGGTTGCGCAGGACCGCAGGCGCCATGGATGGCGCCTACGAGCCTTATCTGATCGGAATCTGGCAGCGTAGGTGCCGAGAGCCGGCGTGGGCCGCCGTACAAGCCTGGATCTCGACGATCGCCATGTAGCTTGGCGCCCACGCCGGAATCTCCCTTGATCCGCCCAAACAGTTGCTGGAGCTGACACTCGCAGTGATAAGACTGGGCAAGCGGGGGGAGCTCTCGACCCTTCCAGACTATACGGAGTCGGATGATGAACGGGATCGGGATTGATGTCAGTAAGCGCCAGCTGGATATCGGTACGACGGACGGAGAAACCCTGCAGGTCAGCAACAACCGCTCCGGGTTTTCTGAATTGGATGTTTGGCTGAAGAAGCGTCCGACCAGCCAGATCGTGCTTGAAGCCACAGGTGGCTATGAGCAGCCGGTGCTGGATTTCCTGCACAAGGTCGGTCATCCGGTGGCCCGTGCCAATGCCTTGCGCGCCCGGAAACTGGCTCAGGGGTTGGGTCAGATTGCCAAAACCGACCGTTTGGATGCCTACGCGTTGGCGCAGATGGCCGCCCTGGTGAAGCTACCTCCCTATCAGCCGCTGCAGCCTTGGCAGCAGAAGATGCGGGAGTTCGTTCGGGCACGTCGGCAGGCGATGGACGCCTTGACCATCGCGCGCAGCAGCAGGAAATGGTGCTTGATCGTGAACTGCGCCGACTACTGCAGGGCAACATCACCCGCCTACAAACGATGGTTGAGCGTCTGGGCAAGCAGATCGCCGAGCAGGTTGGTCAGCAACCTCAACTGAAGACGCTGAAGTCAATGAAGGGCGTAGGGCCTGCGCTGCAGGCAGTTCTAGCCAGCTATCTGCCAGAGCTTGGCAGGATCACTGGCAAGCGCATCGCCAGCCTGGTCGGGGTAGCTCCGATGTCCCACGACAGCGGCACGATGAGAGGAAAACGAAGCATCCACGGTGGAAGAGCCGAAATCCGGCAAGTGCTCTACATGGCGGCAATGTCGGCCATGCGGCATGAACCTCGGTTACGCGACTTTTACCAGTCGCTACGAGCCCGCGGCAAGGAAGGCAAGGTGGCCATCGTGGCAGTGATGCGGAAGATGCTGGTCATCCTCAACGCCCGTGTCCGCGACGCTGAAAGCGGACTAGTCCCTGCCTGAGGCGAGCCAGGGCGAAAGACCAAAGGCTGCCGGCCAGCGGCCGGCACTACCGTGCCCGTTTACCTGAAGGGCACGAGCCTCCCATCAACACAGTTGCTACAAGGACGTACTTGCGGCGTGTCCTGCGCGGCCCATCCGTCCTCCCACCCCCAGCATCAACAAGGCGCGAAACGCCTCAACCCCGCGCCTTATCCGGATTCACCAGATTCCCGAAGAAGATCGCGTTGATCAGCAGCCGGTCCGTCCCGTGCCAGTACTTGCGGTGCGCCGGATCATCCGCAAACAACACCACGTTGCCCTGCCCCTGCGCCGAAACCAGCAGCCACGCACTGCCGGCCACCCGCGCGCGGTTGCGCTCGGACAGATAGCCGTTCACCCGCGGCGTGGCATCGATGCGCACCACCGTGGAGAACGGGTTCGCGCTCGGCTGCAGCGTCACCGTGTTTTCCTTGTTGATCGCCAGCTGCCGGCGCGGCACGCCGAAGGCCAGCGGATGGCTGGTATCCACATCAGCGCTGAGGATGTTGCCGCTGACCCGTTCAATGGCAGCGATATCGCGCTGGTCGCCAAACGCGCGGCGGCTCTCGTCAGCACCCTCTTCGTCCTTGCCAAGCTTCTCGCCGTCGGCCAGCTTCTGTTCGATTGCCCACTTCGAGGCACTGCCGTAGGTCACCAGCGAACCTCCGGCCTGCACCCAGCGCTTCAGGGCGGCCATTGCCGTTGCGTCAACGCCGGTATAGGTTCCGCCGGACAACACGATGGTGGTGTAACGGTCCAGCGGCACTTTGCCCAGCTGCTGCGGATCCAGCTTGCTGGCCGGCAGGTGCAGCTGCTGATCGAGCAGGAACCAGGCCGAACCGATTTCGGTGGCGGCCACACCCTCGCCCATCACCAGCGCGACGGCGGGCTTGCGCAGCGCCTTGACACCGTCACTGCCGAGGTCGATGCCCTCGCGACTGCGGCCGCTCGCCAGCGAGTGCAGCTGCACACCGGCGTCGTGTGCTGCGGCGGTCACCGCCTCAAGCAACGCCGCACCCTGCAACGGTTGACCGGCGACCGGAATCACCAGGCTGCCGGCAGCGAAGTTGACCTCGCCCTGTGCGGTCGCAGTGGTGAACGACTGGAACGCCGCACGCGCGCTCAATCCCTTGTCCTGCAGCGCGGCCAACGCGCGCCCGGCGTTGTAGTCGCGCCAGTCGATGGCATAGGCGAACCCGGCCTGGCCACCCAGCACCGCGCCCTGCGCTGCCGGCACCGCAGTCACGCGTGCGCCGCCTTCGATACGGCTGCGGCTGCCGGCGAAGGCCACGCCATACGCCGGTGCGATCGCATAACTGGTGCTGCCGTAGAACACATCGCCCTTGATCGGCGGTGTCTCGGCAAAAATCGAATGCACCAGGCGGAACTGCGCCTGCTGTACCGGCACCACGTAGGCGCTGCCCGCTTCGAAGCGCTGCCCATCGACACTGACGGCACGATCCAGCGCGCGCACCTCGATGCGATGCAGCAGCAACAGTTCCAGCAGGCGCCGGGTCAATGCAGGGTCATGCGCATCACCGAACACGAAGCTCTTCACTGGCTGCTGCGCGGCCTGCTTCAGCGCGCTCTGGAAGAACTGTTTCTGCAGGTCGAACAGCCCGCTGCGCTCGCTCACTGCGCCGCGCACGGTACCCAGGCCGGTAGCGACCTGATTGCGGATGGTGAACGGGAAGGTCAACAGGCCGTTCACTGATTCCTGCACGCGGCCGCGTGAGCTGGCCTGTTCAACGGTGACGCCCACTGCACCATGGAAGTCCGGATAGGTGGAGCCGTAGACCGGCGAGAAGTTGTCGAAATTCTCGCCGGTGTAGTACAGCGAACCCAATGCATCCAATGCCTGCGCGTGGTACTTGGCCAGGGTCTTGTTGAACTCGTACGACGCCGGCGGAATCAGCGGGCTGTGCATGCTCTTCGGCGAGGGCTCGAAGTAGTAGGTGCTGTCCTTGCCCATCTCGTGGAAGTCGATCTGCACGTTCGGGTACCACTGGTGGAACACCTCCACCTTCGGCCGCGAATCCTGCTGGGTCAGGGCCAGCCAGTCGCGGTTGAGGTCGGTGAAGTAGTGGTTGGTGCGGCCCTGCGGGAACGGCTCGACGTGCTCCTTGTCGGCCGGGTCGGCCGAGGCTGGATCTGAGGCCCACGCGTTGTGCCAGTTGGCGGCGCGATCACGGCCATCCGGGTTCTGCGCCGGGTCGAACAGCACCACCGCCTGCTGCAGCCACTGCTGGGTTTCGGCGCTGCGGTTGGCCACCAGGTAGTACGCCGTCAACATCGCCGCCTCGGCACTGGAGGTCTCGTTGCCATGCACGCTGTAGCCCAGCCACACCACCACCGGGCTGTCACCGGCCGCACTGCGCGGCTGCGCCGGATCGGCCAGGGTCGCGTGCTGCTGGCGGATCTGTTCCAGCCGCGCATGATTGCCTGCAGCGGTGACGGTGGCGATCAGCAGCGGGCGGCCCTCATAGCTGCGGCCAATCTCGCGCACGCTGATCCTGTCCGAGCGTTTCGCCAGTTCCTGGAAGTACGCCACCAGCTGGTCGTGCCGGGTGTAACGGCTGCCGATCGGGTAGCCGAGGAACTTCTCGGGCGTGGGCACCGAGGCATCGAACGCCGCTGCGTCGCTGACCTGCGGGAAGAAGTAGGCGCTTTGCGCCTGCACCGGATGCGGCAGGAACAGTGCGGCGGCGGCGATCAGCAACGGAAGAACGGCACGGCGATGCAAGGACACGGTGACTCCCCTGGAACACAACGGCAGACGGTCGCGCGGCCGGTCCTCTCAGGTGACCGGCCGCGGCAGGTGGATCAGAAGCGGTAATCGAAGCCCAGCGTGAAGTAGCGGCCACGCAGGTCGTACTGGCTGAAGTCGTACGGCGCGCGGATGCCCGGGAACGAGGCGTCGTACGGTGGGGTCTTGTCGGCCAGGTTCTGCACCTTGGCGTACACGGTCAGCTTGTCGATGCCGGTGTAGGCCAGGTACAGGTCGTACTGGCTGTAGCTGCCGACCTGCTGCTGCACGGCCTTGGCAGCGGTGCTGGCTTCCTGGCGATAGCTGCTGGTGTAGTACCGGGTCACCGCTGCATTGAAATCACCGTACTTCCAGTCCAGCGTGGTGGTCGCCTTGTCCTTGGGCAGGGTCGCGCCCAGGTTGCTGCCGGCATAGTCCACCAGCGGCCCGCCGACCACGGTCGGGCGACGGTAATCGCGCACGTGGGTATAGGCCGAAGACACGGTGAAGTCACCGAACGCAGCGGTCGGGATGCGCTGGCGCAGCTCGACATCGATGCCCGAGGTCTTCAACTCGCTCAGGTTCTGGTAGCGGTTGTAGACCGCCTGCAGCTTGCCACGCTCATCGCGCTGCACGGCACCGGCCACGTTGTCGTTGACCAGGGTCTGGGTGTTGTTGGTACCGACCAGGTTGTCCAGCTGGATGCGGTAGTAGTCCACGCTCAGGTTGGTGTTGGCCCACGGCGACAGCACCACGCCGAAGTTCAGGCTCTTGGTCCGCTCCGGCTTCAATTCGTTGTTGCCAACGGTGAAGAAGGTCGGGTTCTGCCGCGAGCCCGGCACGTCCGGATCACGCGGATCGACCACGCTGCCGTAGGCGATGCTGGTGCTGTTGGAGTTTTCCGACAGCGACGGTGCACGGAAGCCCTTCGAGGCGGAGGCACGCACCAGCAGGAAGTCGAGCGGCTGCCAACGCAGGCCGATCTTCGGCGAGAACGCGTCGCCGAAATCATCGTAGTGATCGGCGCGCGCGGCGGCGGACAGCTCCAATGTCGAGGCCAGCGGTACGTTCACTTCGGCGTAGGCCGCACTGACCTGGCGCTTGCCGTGCACTTCGGCAATGGCCGGGCGCACCTGCAGGCCGGCATCGATCTGCCACGGGTTGTTGGAATCGAGCTTCTCGCGGCGCCACTCGGCACCGGCCGCGAAGCCGATCTCACCGGCCCAGGTATGGCCCAGGCTGCCGGAGATCTTCGCGTCGATGCCCTGCAGCTTGGACTCGGCCGGGCGCAGCGTGGCGATGTTGATCGAGTCACGCACCGACTGCGGCGTGGCGGCCGGGTTCAGCAGATTGTAACTTCCGGTGGCCAGCGCATCGGCCAGCGCCCAGCGGTTGGCGAAGCCACCGGAGACGCTCTCGCGCTCGCTGCTGCGCGCGCCGAACGCTGCGACTTCCCAGTCCCACTTCGCGGTGGTGCCACGCAGGCCGAACACGCCGCGGTAGGCCGTGGAGCGGTTGGTCTTGAGGGTGCCGCCCAGGTCGAAGAAGGTGTATTCGATCGGGATCGCACGGCCGTACGGGTTGTAAGGGTTGCTGGCCGGCAGCAGCGACGACACCGGTTCGGCCAGGCCACTGTCCGCGTTCAGTGCGAAGCGGCCGCTCTCCAGGGTGAAGAACGGGCTGCTGCCGAACCACGCGGTGCTCTTGATCTGGCTGTACAGCACTTCGCCGAAGGCTTCGACGTTGTCGTTCAGGCGGAAGGTACCGTTGGCATAGGCCTGGTAGCGCTTGGTCGAGGGAATCAGCGTGGTGAACGGCGCCTGGTTGAAGCCGCAGGTATCACCGGCCAGGCCATCGATCGGTGCGCTGGCGACGCGGGTAGTACCGGCCGGGCAGTTGCCGCTGGCATCGAGCATCGGCACCGACACACCGTTGACCAGATAGCGCGCGCCCTTGGCCGACCAGCCGTTCCAGCGGCCACCGGGCTTGTCGGTGTAGATGCCGCTCTTGGTCAGGTTGCGTTCGTCCTGGTCCAGGCGCTCGCGGTTGTACCCCTGCAGGCTGAAGAGGATGTTGTAACCATCGGTGTCGAGATCACCGAGGCCGCCGACGAACTTCAGGTTCTGCTCGTGCAGGCCGCCCTGGTCGGCGCCGCCGAAGCTGCCGCCGATCTCGGCGCCTTCGAAGTTCTGCCGGGTGATGATGTTGACCACGCCGGCCACCGCATCGGAGCCGTACACGGCCGAGGCGCCGTCCTTGAGTACTTCGATGCGCTCGACCGCGACCAGCGGCAATGCG
Source organism: Stenotrophomonas sp. 1L-E-5-B-C3 (assembly GCF_057292075.1). NCBI lineage: Bacteria > Pseudomonadati > Pseudomonadota > Gammaproteobacteria > Lysobacterales > Lysobacteraceae > Stenotrophomonas > Stenotrophomonas sp. 1L-E-5-B-C3. The sequence continues at coordinate 67,504 of NZ_JBXAWS010000013.1, read as the reverse complement.
TTGAGATCGACGAAGGTGTCGGACAGGCCACCGGCAGGGAAGCCATAGTTGGCCAGGCGGCGGCCGTTGAGCAGCACCAGCGTGTTCTTCTGCGACAGGCCGCGCAGGCCGATGCCGGCCGAGCCGGAGGCCCAGCCGTTGTTGGTGGTTTCGTTGCTGGCGTTGCCGGTGTTGGCCGAGATCGAACGCAGCACGTCGGCCACGGTGGCCTTGCCGGTCTGTTCCAGCTGTTGGCGACCAATCACCTGCACCGGGTTTGAGGCCTCGGTATCGGCACGTTTGATGTTGGAACCGGTAACGCGGACGGCAGCCAGGGTGCTGGCTTCGCCACTGGCGTCGGCGGAGGTTTCGGCGGCGGCGGACAAAGGCGCGGCCAGAGCGACGGCCAGGGCCGCCACGAGCAGGGTGTGCTTGGGCATGACGATGTGGGGGAGGTGTAAGGGCGACGAAGTTCCGCAGTAATCCATGCGTGGCCGGGGTCCGGCCAATAACATCTCTTCATACGGATATAAGAGAAATTATCATCTCTTCATCCGGATGGAAAGAATTTCTTCACCAAAGCCCAACATCCGCTCAGGATCGCTGCCCGCCGGCGGCGTACAATCGCGCCATGGAAATCTTCAAAGTCTTCATGCTCGAGGCGGCGCACCGCCTCCCCAACGTGCCGCCGGGGCACAAGTGCGCGCGCCTGCACGGCCACTCCTTCCGGGTGGAACTGAAGGTCGAGGGCGAGCCCGGCGCGCAGACCGGCTGGATCATGGATTTCGGCGACGTGAAGGCGGCCTTCCAGCCGATCTACGACCGCCTGGACCATCACTACCTCAATGACATCCCCGGCCTGGAGAACCCGACCAGCGAGAACCTGGCGGTGTGGATCTGGAACGAGCTCAAGCCCAGCCTGCCTGCATTGAGCGAGATCACCGTGCACGAAACCTGCACCTCCGGCTGTCGCTATCGCGGCCCGGCCATCTGATCAACCCGTTGATCTGAATGGTTTTTCAAAGGCGCCCATGGCGTCTTTGCTGTTTTTGTTGCATTGCCGCATCAAGAGCGTATGCTGCAATGCATCAAGTCACTTCCTGATGCCCCATGGCCGCCGCCTTCAGCGATCGCTTCAGTGATGCCACCCGCCAGCTCGCCGCCGCGGCAACGCGCGCGAACCGGTTGGCGTTGGAGAACGCGGAAAGCATGTTCGGCGTGCAACTGAAGGTGATGGAGCGCAACCTGACCGCGACCGGCGGCTGGCTGGGTGAACTGGCCCGCGGCGAAGATGCGGCCGGGACGCTCAACAAGGGCGCACAGCTGTGGCAGGACAACCTGCAACGGCTGGGCCAGGCCCAGCAGGACGTGGTCGGTCTCGGCCTGCAGGCCAGCAAGGCCTGGTCCGAACTGGTGCAGGGCTACAACCAATCAACGGCGGACGCGAGCAACCACTGACGCGACGCAACGCTCATTGCGTGGGTCCCTCCCCCCACGCAATCCGGACCCGGCAGATCCCTCCCTCTGCCGGGTCTTTTTTTGCCTGGCGTCTGGATTGAAGAGCGCTTCCTCGTCTGGATTCCCTGCGAGCTGATGGGCCCCGCCGAGGTGGGCAGGGGCCTGGGCAAATGTCCCCCGGCGCCGGCCGTTGGCCGTCACCTCCTCCTTTACTTTGCCCAGACCCCTGCCCACCCCGACGAGGCTCGGCTTACGGCAGGTAAAGCGCAGCGCTCGTGGTGCCTTTCAACGAGGTGCCGACGAACTCCGAACGCGGGGCGGATGCCCTTGCGTACGAAGTAAAGGGGGAGGTGACGGCCAACGGCCGGCGCCGGAGGACATTCGTACGCAAGGGCATCCGCCCCGCGCCACGCTGATTCAATCCGCTGCACGCAATGCAGAAACGGCTCAGCGCCCTCGACCACCGTGCCAGTGCTGGTGCCACGCCTGGAACATCAACACGTTCCACAGGTGCGTGTGCCACTTGCGCTCACCGCGCAGGAACGCCTCCCAGATGCCGCGCACGCGTACTGCATCGAAGCATCCCTGGTTGCGCAGCAGCTGCGGGTCCAGCAGTGCCTCGGCCCAGTCGCGCAGCGGGCCCGCCAACCAACGCGCCATCGGCGGACCGAAGCCGCGCTTGGGGCGGTACACCAGCGGTTCCGGCAGGTAGCGTGCCAGCAGGTGCTTGAGGATCCGCTTGTGCTCACCGTCGTGGTATTTCAAATGCTGCGGCAGGCGCCAGGCCAGGCGCACCACCTCCATGTCCAGCAGCGGCGCGCGGGTTTCCACGCCGGCCGCCATGCCGGCACGGTCGACCTTGGCGAGGATGCCCTCGGCCAAGTCCATGCGGAAATCCAGCAGCTGGATGCGCGCTTCGGCCGGCAGCGCGGTGTCCTGCTGCTGGAAGATCGTCATTGGTTCGCGCGCGCCCAGCACCACCTGTGCCGGCTGCCGCCAGCGGGTCACGCGCTGCAGGTAATGGCCTTCCACGTCGTTGGCGGCGACCTCGGCTACCAGCGCGCGCCAGCCACCAAGGCGCCCACGTTCGACGTTCATGCGGTTGCCGCTGCGCCGTGCCAGGTCGCGTACCCAGTCCGGCAGGCCACCACACAGGCGTGCGTTACGCAGTGCGCGGCCATAGCTGGGATGGCCGAAGAACAGCTCATCGCCACCATCACCGGTCAGCGCCACCGGCTTGCGTGCACCCAGAAGTTCGCTGGCCAACAGGGTCGGCAACTGCGAGGCGTCGGCGAACGGTTCGCACCAGACCTGCGGCAGGCGCTGCAGCAGGTCCAGGCCCTGGCGCGCGTCCATGCGGTGCAGGTGATGCTGCACGCCCAGGTGGCGTGCGACCTGCGTGGCCCAGTCGCTCTCATCGTGGCCCGGATCGTCGAAGCCCACCGTCCATGCCTCGATCGGCAGGGTCGATTGGGCCTGCATCATCGCGGTCACCAGCGACGAGTCGGTGCCGCCGGACAGGAACGCGCCGCAGGCCAGCGGCGAGTGCATGCGAGCGGCGATGGCCTTCTGCAACACCGCTTCCAGCTGGTCGGTGGCCTGTTCCAGGCTCGGCGCCGGCTGCAGCGGTTCCTGCAGCGCGCTGTGCATCGCCTCGCGCGCGCACCAGTAGCGCGACCCGCCCTGCGCAGCCTGGCTCGAGCCCCCGGCGGCATGGTCGTTGAGGTCGATGCGCAGCATCGCGCCGGCCACCAGCTTGTGGATGCCGCGGTAGATGGTGTGCGGCGCCGGGACATAGTCGTGGCGCAGCAGCAGGCTCAGCGCATCCTGGTCGATGCTCGGCGCAAAGCCGGCGAACGCCTGCAGCGCCTTCAGTTCGGAGGCGAACAGGAACTGGCCCTGGTACCAACCGTAGTACAGCGGCCGCTCGCCTACCGGGTCACGTGCCAGCCACAGCGCGCGCGACTCCCGGTCCCAGACACTGAAACCGAACGCGCCCTCGATACGCGACAGCGTCCGCTCCACGCCCCACTCGACAATCGCCTGCAGCAGCAGCCGTGCATCGCTGCAGCTGCGCGGCAGATCGCGCAGCTGCGACTGCAGGTCAGCCCGGTTGTACAGGCGACCGTCCAGGCACAGCACGTAACGGCCACAGTCCGAGCTCAGTGGCTGCAGCGGAGTGTCGGTCGGCGCCCGGCAGTGACCCAGCGCCAGGCCGGCCTCGGCGTCGGTCCAGTAACCGATGCGGCCACGGCCACGTTGCTGCAGGGCGCGCAGCATCGGCGCCAGCTGCTGCAGCAGGTGCTCGTCCTCGGCCGGCGGCAGCCAGGCGCCAACCACGCCGCTCATCGGATACCCCGGCAATGGCGGCGGTGGGACAGGTTCGGCAGGGAGAAGGCAGCGGGCGACATGAGGACGGCACGCGGAACGGAGGAGACTCCATGCTCGGCCCGCCCCCTGCCCCGCGTCAGTCGCTTTGCTGTCAGCGATGGTCACCGGACGTATCACGAAGGTAACGTTTTGTAACGGCAACAAGCTATGCTGGACGCCAAGTTGTTGCCGGGACTGAGACCCGGCCCGCGCGCCAGCAACCCCGGCTGAATGGCGCCCGCCCCCAGGACCCGGGCGGCCCAATGGCTGGGATAGCATCGCCGCGCTCGTGCCGTGGCGGTACGTACGCCCCACGGAGGCCTTGAAAATGCTGGATATCGTACTGGTCGAAGACGATGCCCGCCTCGGTACGATGGTCAGCGACTATCTGCAGCGGCATGGCTACCAGGTCGCCCACGAGCGCAGTGGCGAACGCGCGGTGGCCCGGATCCTGGCCGAAAAGCCCGCCCTGGTCCTGCTGGATGTCGGCCTGCCCGACCAGGATGGTTTCGAAGTGTGTCGGCAGATCAGACCCCACTATGACGGCATCATCTGCGTGCTGACCGCGCGTACCGACAACATCGACCAGGTGCTGGGACTGGAACTGGGCGCCGACGACTACATCGGCAAACCGATCGAGCCCCGGGTGCTGCTGGCGCGCCTGCGTGCCCATCTGCGCCGCCACCGCCGGGTCGAGCCGCGTGACGGCAGCCTGCGCTTCGGCGAGCTGAACATCGACCCGTCCACCCGTAACGTGCACCTGCAGGGCAGCCTGCTGGAGCTGACCACCGCCGAGTTCGACCTGCTGTTCCTGCTGGCCAGCAACGCCGGGCAGATCCTCGACCGCGATGCGCTGCTGCGCGGCCTGCGCGGGATCGCGTTTGATGGCCTCGACCGCTCGATCGATGCACGCATTTCGCGCCTGCGCCGCAAGCTGGGCGACAACCCGGAACAGCCGGAACGGATCAAGACCGTCCGCGGCCGCGGCTACCTGTTCAGCCGCTCGGCATGGGGATGAAGCGTACGCCCTCAGCGATGCGCGGCCACGCCTTCCACTTCCTGCGCTATGGCATCGGCTTCCTGGTCGCCCACCTGCTGCTGATCGTGCTGGGCCTGTGGGCCTGGGATGCGCTGCTGGAAGACCGCACCGAAGCCAGCCTGCTGGCCGAGATGCGTGGCACCCATGCGCTGCTGCAGCAACGCTTCGCGGAAACACCACGCGACCAGTGGCCGGCGCTGGCACGAGGGCTCGACGCCGACTTCGCCTATGCCCTGCGGATGGTGCCGCTGGCCGAGGCAGAGAAGGCGCTGTCGGCCAGCCAGCGACCGCCGTTCAACAACGGCCGAGTGCAGATCGACCTGGAACACATGCGCAGCCTGCAGCGGATCGGCGACAGCGGCTATGCCGTGATGCTGGGGCCACTGGATGAGGCGTTGCCTGAGGAAGGCTGGCAGGACAGCGAAGTGTCCGGCGTGGCGATCCTGCTGCTGATCCTGATGGTGGCCGTGGCGCTGCCGATGTATGTAATGGTCTACCGCCTGTGGCGCGATGTGTCGCAGCTGGCACAGGCGGCGCGGCAGATGCGCGACGGCCAGCTGGATACGCGCGCGCCGCGTGCCGGCACCGCGCTGGTGCGGCCGTTGGCCAATGCCTTCAACCACATGGCAGAGCAGCTGCAGCAACTGCTGGAGAGCCAGCGCGTGCTGGCACAGGCGGTCGCGCATGAAGTGCGCACGCCGTTGGCGCGGATGCGCTTCGGCCTGGCCGACCTGGAGGACACCGCACTCGACGAGATCCAGCGCGATGCGCTGGGTGGCCTGCGTACCGACGTCGATCGCCTGCAGCACCTCACCGATGCCGGCGTCGAGTACGCCGCGCTGGGCCGTTGCCATCAGCTGACCCGCCAGCGCCTGCAGCTGGCCGCGCTGGTGCGCGGCGTTGTGGCCCAGTTCGCACCGCTGCCGATGCCAGTGCAGCAGGTGCTGTCGCCCACCGGCCTGGTCAACGTCAACCGGCATATGCTGGAACTGGCGCTGCGCAATCTGCTCGGCAATGCCTTGCGCTATGCGCGGCGGCAGATCCGCATCGCCAACACGGTCAACGATGGCTGGCTGTGCCTGCAGGTGGAGGACGACGGCCCCGGCATCGCGCCCGAACTGCGCGGCCAGGTGCTGCAACCCTATGTGCGGCTGGACCCGGGCAGCCCCGGTTTCGGTCTCGGCCTGGCACTGGTGCAGGTGGTGGCCGACAAGCATGGCGGCCACGTCGAGGTAACCGATTCAGAGCTGGGCGGTGCCTGCATCCGCCTGCACCTGCCGCTGGAAAGCGGCGGTGCCGTGGAGAGCGAGGCGGCCTGCTAGGCCGCCGGCTCCGCGCGCGGCAAGGCAAACACGAACAGCGCGCCACGCTCACTGTCGCGCAGTTCGATGCGGCGGCCATGCAGCTGCACGATACGCTGCACGATCAACAGGCCGAGGCCACCGTTCTCGCCACGCCGTGCGCCCAGTGCGGCCGGCGCCTGGAACAACTGTGCGCGCAGCGCCGCTGCCACGCCGGGACCATCATCGGCCACGCTCACCTCGATGCTGTCCGCGGTCGCACGCAGGCACACTTCGATCCGCCCACCTTCCGGCGCGTGCCGCAATGCATTGTCGAGCAGGTTGGTCAGCACCCGCTCGACCAGGCCCAGGTCGGCACGTACCAGCGGCAGGCCCGGCGGGAACTCGGCGTGCAGGCGCTGGTTGCGCGCCTGCGCGGCCAGCTCGAACTTCTGCAGTACGTCCTGCAGCAGTTCCGGCAGCGCGAACACTTCCCACTCCAGACGCACTTCGCCGTGCTCCAGCCGCGCCAGCTCGAACAGCGCGCGCGCCAGCCGGCCAACCTTGGCGCTCTGTGCCAGCGCGATACCGAGGTAGCGGCGGCGCTCGTCCGGTGACAGGGTGGCGTCCTTCAGCGCCAGCGTTTCCAGATAGCCATGCAGCGACGACAACGGCGTACGCAGGTCGTGCGAAATGTTGGCAACCAGTTCGCGCCGCTGCAGGTCCTGCTGGCGCAGCTGCTGCCATTGCTCACCCAGCCGCTGCGCCATCTGCGCGTGCGCGTGTTCAAGGATCACCAGCTCGTCGCGCTCGCCCGGGCGCAGCGGTTCGGGCGGCGGCAACGGTGTCGGCGCATCGATATCGAAGGCCTGGATGCGCCGGGTCAGCCGCCGCAGCGGACGGGTCACCCAGTAGAACGCCACCAGCCCGGCCAGCAGGCCGAGGCTTCCGACCAGCATCACCGACCACCATGTGGTGTTCCACTGGCTGCCCGCCGCCAGGTCGTCGGCCAGCATCTGCCGGTGTTCACCGACCAGCACCACGTACACGTAACCGGCCTGGCGCCCCTGCACGATCAACGGTGCGGCACTGAACACCTTGCGGCCATCGGCGCTGCGCGGGTCATCGCCGAGGATCGGCAGTGGCGCACCCGACAGCAGGCGGCGTAGCGGTGCCACGTCCACCTTGTTGCGCACCAGATGACCGCTGGGCGCGTCGTGGCCGAGAATGCGGCCCTGGTCGTCCAGCAGGTAGACCTCGACGCTGGGATTGACCGCCATCAGCTGGCCGAACAGCGCACGCACCGCAGCATCGCGCATGCCGCTGGTGTCCATCAGTTCGCTGCGTTGGGCGATGTGTTCGGCCAGGCCCAGCGACAGCCGCTGCACCACTTCCTGCTCATGGCGGGTGTTGGCGCGCATCTGCAGTGCCAGCAGCGCCATGCAGCACATCAGCATCAGCGCGGCGATCACCGCCGCCAGCTTCTGCCACAGATTGGGCTTGATCATGCCGCCGCCCCGGCCGGGTCGACCAGCTTGTAGCCGCGGCCCCACACCGTCAGCAGCCGCCGCGGGTTTGCCGGGTCCGGCTCGATCTTGCTGCGCAGGCGGTTGATGTGGGTATTGACCGTATGCTCGTAACCATCGTGCTGGTAACCCCAGACCTGGTTGAGCAGTTCCATGCGTGCGAACACCTGGTCCGGGTGGCGGGCGAAGAACAGCAGCAGGTCGAACTCGCGCGGGGTCAGTTCCAGCGCATTGCCATCCACCGAAGCGGTGCGCGCGACCGGATCCAGCTGCAGCCCGCCCAGCTCGATCGCGCCGGCATCGATGCGTGCGCTCTGTGCCATCGCCTCGGCCCGGCGCAGCAGGGCGCGCACCCGTGCCACCAGTTCCGGCATCGAGAAGGGTTTTGCCAGGTAGTCGTCCGCGCCCAGCTCCAGGCCGACAATGCGCTGCGTTTCGCTGCCGCGCGCGCTGATGATGATGATCGGCACGTAGCGCGCCATCGCGCGTGCGCGCTGGCACACCTGCAGGCCGTCGACACCGGGCAGCATCACGTCCAGCACCAGCGCATCCCATGGGCCGTCCTGTTCCAGCAGGCGCAGGCCACCGTCACCGCTGGCGGCGTGGGCCACGTCATAGCCTTCATCGCCCAGGTGCATGCGCAGCAGGTCAGCGATGTGGGCATCGTCTTCGACGATCAGCACGCGTTTGGTCGACATCGGCAGCTCGGGGCCAGTGGGGAGGCTGGCTGCATTGTGACGCGGGACGGCCGCCGATACCTCACGAAAAATTGAATCCTGCGTGAGGATTCGTTGACCCGGGCGGGCGCAGCATGGCCCCGTCGCCCCTTCCCGGAGTCCGCCATGTCCCTCTCCCGCCGCCATCTGCTGGGCCTGGGCGGTGTTGCCACCGCCGCCGGCCTGCTCGGCCTGGGGGCCTGCAGCCGCGCCGCCCCGGCCGCCGCCGAAGCGCGTCCGTCGCGACAATTCGAGGTCATGCGCAGCGATGCGCAGTGGCGCCAGCAGCTGACCCCGGCGCAGTATGCGGTGCTGCGCCAGCAGGCCACCGAGCGCCCGTACAGCAGCCCGCTCAACAAGGAACATCGGCAGGGCACTTTCGCCTGCGCCGGCTGTGCGCTGCCGCTGTTCTCCTCCTCCACCAAGTTCGAGAGCGGTACCGGCTGGCCCAGCTTCTGGGCACCGCTGCACAACGCCATCGGCGAAGACCGCGACGTCACATTCGGGATGCTGCGGGTGGAGGTGCACTGCCGCCGCTGCGGCGGCCATCTCGGCCATGTGTTCAACGACGGCCCGCGTCCAACCGGGCTGCGCTACTGCATGAACGGTGCTGCGATGGTGTTCGTTCCCGGTGCCCCTGCTGGCACTGCCGACGGCTGGCGGGTGCCGGTCGGTTCTTCCCCTGCTTCCGGAGCCTGACGATGCTGCTGTTGCTGCTTGCCTACCTCGGGGGCGCGCTGACCCTGCTCAGCCCCTGCATCCTGCCGGTGCTGCCGTTCGTGTTCGCGCGTGCCGACCGTCCATTCCTGCGCAGCACGCTGCCGTTGCTGCTGGGCATGGCGCTCACCTTCACCGTGGTCGCCAGCCTGGCCGCCGTAGGCAGCCAATGGGTGGCGCAGGCCAACCAGGTCGGGCGCTGGATTGCCCTGCTGCTGATGGCGCTGTTCGCGGTCGCCCTGTTGTGGCCACGGCTGGCCGACCATCTGCTGGCGCCGTTCCAGCGTGTGGGTGCACGCTTGAGCGCACGCGCCGATGCCGCGGACGCCGCAGGACGTGGCGGCGCGTGGACCTCGCTGCTGATCGGCGTCGCCACCGGCCTGCTGTGGGCGCCGTGCGCCGGTCCAATCCTCGGCCTGGTGCTGACCGGTGCTGCCCTGCATGGCGCCAGCGTCGGTACCAGCGGCCTGCTGCTTGCCTATGCAATGGGTGCGATCACCGCGCTGGCGCTGGCGGTGTGGGTCGGCGGCCGCGTGTTCCGTGCGCTGCAGGCGCGGCTCGGCCTGGGTGACGTACTGCGCAAGGTGCTGGGCGTAGCCGCACTGCTGGCCGTGGGGGCGATCGGCCTGGGCTGGGACACTGGCCTGCTGACCCGTCTTTCAACGGTCAGCACCGCGCGTATCGAGCAAAGCCTGCTGGACGCAGTACCCGGCGCGCAGCCGGCGGCACCGCCGATGATGATGATGGCCGGCGCCAATGCAGGTGCCGATGCTCCGCTGCCGGTGGAAGGCACCCTGCCCGCGCTGGATGGCGCCACCGGCTGGCTCAACAGCCCGCCGCTGAGTGCACAGCAGCTGCGCGGCAAGGTGGTGCTGGTCGATTTCTGGACCTATTCCTGCATCAACTGCCTGCGCGCGATGCCGTTCGTGCACGAATGGGAGCGTCGCTACCGTGACCATGGGCTGGTGGTGATCGGCGTGCACACGCCGGAGTTCGCCTTCGAACGCAACCCGAGCAACGTGATGAAGGCGGCGCAGCAGCTGAAGGTCGAGTACCCGGTGGCGCTCGACAACCAGTACACGATCTGGCGCGCGTTCAACAACCGCTACTGGCCGGCGCAGTACTTCGTCGACGCACAGGGCAACATCCGCGGCCACCAGTTCGGCGAGGGCAACTATGCGCGCTCGGAACAGATGATCCGTCGCCTGCTGGCCGAGGCCGGGCAGACGAATCTGCCACCACCGGCCGACCCCGCCGCCGCCGACCTGAAGGGTGTGGCCGTGCAGGCCGACATGAGCAACCTGCGCTCGCCGGAGACCTATCTGGGCCACGCGCGTGCCGAGCAGTTCGCCTCACCCGGCGGCCAACGCAGCGATAGCCCGTTCGACTACACGCTGCCAACCACCCTGGCACTGAACCAGTGGGGCCTGTCCGGACGCTGGACCGTCACCGACGAAGCCGCACAGCTGCAGCAGGCCGGTGGCCGCATCGCCTTCCAGTTCCACGCGCGGGACCTGCACCTGGTGCTGGCACCGAGCCAGGACGGCACGCCGGTACGGTTCCGCGTCTGGCTGGACGGCAAGCCGCTGACCGCTGCCGATGCCGGCAGCGATGTCGGTGCCGATGGCAGCGGCGTGGTCAATGAACACCGCTTGTACCAGCTGGTACGTCAGCGTGGCACGGTCGGCCCGCATCGCTTCGAGATCGAATTCCTCGACACGGGCGTGCAGGCCTACGCCTTCACCTTCGGTTGAAACGGGAGCACACGATGAAACTCTCTTTTGAACAAGGTATCGCCGCCGGTGTCGCCGGCCTGGTGGCTACTGCATTGATCGCTGGCGTGCTGCTGGTCGACCACGGCGCAGTCGCGGCACCGCTGGAAGCCAGCGCGCAGGCCAAGGCACTACCGGCGCCCAGCGGCGACGCCGCGTTCCGCGATGACGCCACCCATGCCAGCGTGGTGTTCGCCGGCGGTTGCTTCTGGGGCGTGCAGGGCGTGTTCCAGCACGTCAAAGGCGTGAGCAATGCGGTGTCCGGCTACATCGGCGGCAGCGCTGCCAATGCACGCTATGAGCGGGTCAGCAGCGGCCAGACCGGTCATGCCGAGGCGGTGAAGATCGACTACGACCCGCGCCAGGTCAGCTACGGGCAGCTGATGCAGGTGTTCTTCTCGGTGGTGCACGACCCGACCCAACTCAATCGGCAGGGACCGGACCAGGGCAGCCAGTATCGATCGGCGATCTTCTCTGATGACGCCCGCCAGCAGGCGGCCAGCCGCGCCTACATCGCGCAGCTCGGCCAGGCCGGCAGCTACCGCGCGCCGATCGTCACCCAGCTCGGCAGCGGCCAACGTTTCTACCCGGCCGAGAGCTACCACCAGAACTACATGACCAACTACCCGCAGGCGGCCTACATCCGCTACTACGACGCACCGAAGCTGGCCGCGCTGGGCAAGCAGTTCCCGGCGCTACCTACACACAAAAAAAGACGCACGGCCATCCAGCCGTGCGCTTGGGAAGTATCGGCCACGCCCCGATCAGGCCCGTCCGACAACGACATGCTAGGCTCGCCATCATCATGGGTACAGAACCAGATGGCGGGAAGTTCGATGGATACAGATGACCAGAGCGCGATGATCCCACCCCGCTACCAACGGCTGTCCGATGAACTGGCCGAAGCCATCCACGGCGGACGTCTCCCGGTCGGCAGCCGCCTGCCCTCGCTGCGGCAGATGGCGTCGCAGCGCCGGCTCAGCCTGAACACGGTGATCGCCGCCTATCGCCAGCTGGAAGATGCCGGCCTGGTGATTCCGCGGCCGAAGGCCGGCTTCGAAGTTGCGCCGCGACTGTCGGTGCCGCAGCGTTCGCTGCGTGATACCCCATCAGCGCCGACCGCGCCGCTGCAGCAGGTGCTGATGGCCCGCGTGCTGGAGGCACAACGCCGCGCCGGTGTGATCGATCTGGCTTTCGCGGGACCGCGCGGACGCCAGTTCTATCCCGGTGCGCAGCTGGCCCGGCATACCGCACAGGTACTGCGCCACGGCCAGCAGACAGTGGAAACCTACGCGCGCCCGAACGGCTCGCCGCGACTGCTGGCGCAGATCGTGCGGCGCGGTCCACGTATGGGCCTGCACACCCACAGCGAGCGGCTGCTGCTGACCCACGGCGCGATGGAAGCCCTGCAGCTGGCCTTGCGTGCAGTAACCCAGCCCGGCGACGCGGTAGGCATCGAGGCGCCGTCCTACTTCAACCTGTACCCGTTGCTGGCCAACCTCGGCCTGCAGGCCATCGAGCTGCCCACCCACCCGCAGCACGGCCTGGATGTCGATGCACTGGAAGCGATGCTGGAGCACACGTCGCTGGCCGCGCTGGTGGTGATGCCGACCGTGCACAACCCGCTCGGCTGCACCATGCCGACACCCGCCAAACAACGCCTGGCCGAACTGGTCAACGCGCGCCAGCTGCCGCTGATCGAAGATGCGGTGTACGCAGAACTGCAGTTCTGCGAGCCGCCGGCACCACTGCTGAAGGCCTTCGATCGCGATGGCTGGGTGATGGTGGTCGGTGGTTTCTCCAAGACGCTGGCGCCGGACTATCGCATTGGTTGGCTGGACGGGGGGCGCTTCGCCGAGCGCATCGCGCTGCTCAAGTTCCAGTCCACCGGTGGCGAACCGCAGCTGCTGGGCGATGCGGTGGCGGCCTATCTGGAAGCAGGCAGCTACGAGCATCATCTGCATCGCATGCGCCGCTTGTACCGCGAACAGGTCGGTCGCCTGCGCCAGCTGGTGGCCGAACACTTTCCGGCCGGCACCCGTGCCACCGAGCCACAGGGTGGCTTCCTGCTGTGGCTGGAACTGCCGGGGGTGGATACCCGCGAACTGTTCGAACGTGCGCTGGTAGAGGACATCGTGTTCATGCCCGGCCAGGTGTATTCGCGTGGCGCGCGCTACCGTCACTGCCTGCGGCTGTCGTGCTGCCAGACGCTGGATGCGCGCTTCATCGGCGCGGTGGAGCGGCTCGGTGCGATCGCGAAGGAGCTGGCATCGCGCTGATTGATCGGTAGCGCCGGGCCATGCCCGGTGGACTTTCTGGTCGCCGCGCTGCGCGCTCGCCGGGCATGGCCCGGCGCTACCGCAGGTCCGCGTGCAGATTGGCACTCAGCGCCTCACCATTCGCACCCGGCAGATGCGGCAACCGCCCCCAGCACGGCATCGACAGCCGCTGCTGCAACGTCGCGATGTTCTCTTCCTGGCGCTGCATCGCCGGGTCGATGTGATTGCCGATCCAGCCCAGGCACTCCACGCCGCTGGCCTGCAGCGACTGCGCAGTCAGCCGTGCGTGGTTGACGCAGCCCAGCCGCATGCCGACCACAAGCACTACCGGTAGATGCAACGCACGCACCAGATCGAGCTGGTCCAGCGTGGCCGAGACCGGCGCCAGCCAACCGCCAACGCCCTCCACCACCACGATGTCTGCCTGCGCGCGCAGGCGCTCGAATGCAGCCACGATCGGCGCCAGCTCCACCTGCACGCCGTCCTCGGCAGCAGCCAGCTCCGGCGCCAGCGGCTGCCGCAGCGCATACGGGTTCAGGTCGGCATAGTCCGGCACCGGCCAGCTGGCCGCCTGCAGCGCCAGCGCGTCCTCGTTGCGCAGGCCCTGTCCCAGATCCTCACTGCCGCTGGCCACCGGCTTCATGCCGACCGCGCGCAGGCCGCGCCGGCGCAGTGCATGCAGCAGCGCGGTGCTGGCCGCGGTCTTGCCGATCTCGGTATCGGTGCCGGTGACGAACAGGGCAGGCGGTAGCGTGGCGGGCAACGGCATCGATAAGCTCCAGCGGGACAACAGAGCGTGCATTATCGCCGGCCCGGCGCGCTTGCTAGACTGCGGGCATGTTCGCCAATGCCTCGCTTACCGGCAGCAAGCCGGAACAATACGCCCAGCTGCTGGAACAGGCCCGTGGCCTGGTCTACGCCGAGTCCGACCGCATCGCCAACGCGGCCAACCTCTCGGCACTGGTCTACCACGCCCTGCCCGACCTGAACTGGGTGGGCTTCTACCTGTACGACGGCAAAGAGCTGGTGGTCGGACCGTTCCAGGGCCTGCCGGCCTGCGTCCGCATCCCGCTGGACAAGGGCGTGTGCGGTGCCGCCGCCAGCCAGCGCGTGACCCAGCGCGTGGATGATGTCGATGCCTTCCCCGGCCACATCGCCTGCGATTCGGCCTCGCGCTCGGAACTGGTGGTGCCGTTGCTGCGCGGCGATGAACTGATCGGCGTGTTCGACATCGACAGCCCCAAGGTCGGCCGCTTCGACGCCGACGACCAGGCCGGCCTGGAAGCCATCGCCCGCGTGTTCGTCGAGGCGCTGGGATGAGCGCACCGAAGCTGCGCAACATCGGCCCGAAGAGTGCGGCGTGGCTGCGCCAGGTCGGCCTGCGCAGCCGCGAGGATCTGGTGGCGATCGGCGCGGTCGGCGCCTTCGTCAAGGTCAAGCGCGCCGGCTTCAAGCCCAGTTTGAACCTGCTCTATTCACTGGAAGGCGCGTTGCTGGACTGCCATTGGCAGGAACTGAGCGAGCCGCAGCGCGATGCGCTGGTGCAGGACTATGAGGCGCGCATCGCCGCGCATCCGTTGAAAGCGGCCGGCCCGGCCTCGGGACCGGTGCATGAGCAGCGCTTCGACACCGATGATGACGCGGAAGACAGCGTGGCCGAGAGCGCCGACGAGGATTGACCGGTAGCGCCGGGCCATGCCCGGCGAGCGCGTAGCGCGGGTGATGTGGAATTCGCCGGGCATGGCCCGGCGCTACCGGATTCGTCAGGGCTGCTGCAGCTCCAGCAGTTCGCCCACCAGCCCGACCTCACCTCGCTCCAGCCACACCCGCAGGCGGGTGCCGTGGTCGATGCGCAGGGCCCAGCATAGCGACATCGGCAGTCCACAGACCTGCGACAGCACCATACGCAGCGGACCGCCATGGCTGACCACCAGCGTCGGCACCGGATCGTCATCATCGAGCAGGCGATCCAGCGCGCGTGCGATACGTCGCTCAAAGTGGCCCCAGCTTTCACCATTCGGTGGTGGGAACGCATGCGGGTCAGCATGGAAAGCGGCCAGCGCATCCTCCGGCAGGTCGAACAGCGACTGCCCGTCCCAATCACCGAAGTCCAGTTCTTCCCATTCCTCGTCCGCGTCCACGTCCAGCCCGCGTGGGGTGGCCAGTGCCATGGCGGTGTGCAGCGAGCGCAGGCGCGGCGAGCTGATCACCCGCTCCCAGGGATGCGCGGCGTAGGCCTCGACCAGTTCCTGTGGCAGGCGGGCCAGCTGCGGCGGATCGCTGCGGCCATCGAGGAATTCATCGCGACCATTGCCGGCGTGGCGGACCAGGTCGAGGATCATGCGTGCATCCCATGCGGGCGACGCAGGTACAACGGAAAACGGGCGGACATCGGCAACGGCACCACGGGATCAAGGGGCCATTCTAAGGGCAGTCGAGCAAGCTCGACGCTACGGGCTGCCTGCGATGCCGTAGACTGCGCGCACTTCCAGGTGACCTGCGGCCATGGCCGGCAGGTTGAAACGGGAAGCCGGTGACGCGTGATTCCACGCCATGCCGGCGCTGCCCCCGCAACGGTAAGCACGTCAGTTCCAGGCAACACCGCCACTGTGCCGCAGGCATGGGAAGGCGCCTGGACGGTGGCCTCGCGCCACCCGGCGGCAAGCCCGGAGACCGGCCCGGAAGCCTCAGGTCGCGATGCGGTGGGCATGGCGCTGGATGATCGCGGCCTGTGCTGCGGCATCGGCGCGTGCCTGCCTTCGCGGCTCCTCCCCTTCGCCACGCGGGCGTGCGTGGCACCCGGAGTTCCCCCGATGAAGCTGCAGTCCCGAATGCTGTCCCTGGCCGTGCTCGCCGCCCTTCCCGCGCTGGCCCAGGCCGCCGATGACACCACCGCGCTTGACCAGATCCTGGTCACCGCCACCCGCACCCCGATCGCCCTGCAGTACAGCATCGCGCCGGCGCAGGTAATCGACCGCGCGCAGATCGAATCCAGCCAGGCCACCTCGCTGCAGGAGCTGCTGCGCGGCCGCGCAGGCATCAACCTGACCAATGCTGGCGGCCTCGGCAAGCAGAGCTCGCTGTTCCTGCGCGGCACCAACTCCGGCCACACCGTGGTGCTGGTGGATGGCGTGCGCATCAACAGCGCCGATCTCGGCCTGGCCATGTACCAGGACCTGCCGCTGGCGCAGATCGAGCGCGTCGAAATCGTACGCGGCCCGCAGTCGAGCCTGTACGGTGCCGATGCCATCGGCGGCGTGATCCAGATCTTCACCCGCCGCAACCAGGGCGACTTCGCCCCGCACTTCCAGCTCGGTGGCGGCAGCAATGGCCTGCGCGAAGCCAGCGGCGGCATCGGCGGTGGTACCGAGCGCGGCTGGTTCGGCGCCGACATCGCCTACCAGCACTCCGACGGCATCGATGCCTGCCGCGGCTCGGCCACGCTGTTCGCCGGCTGCTTCGCAGACGAACCCGACCGCGACGGCTACCGCAACCTGTCCAAGAGCCTGCGTGGCGGCTACAGCTTCAACGACCAGTGGAACGTGGAAGGCAGCGCGCTGCGCGCCGACGGCAAGAACCACTACGACGGTTACTACAACTACTCGGAAACCCGCCAGCAGATCCTGGCCGGCAAGGTGCGCTACACCCCGTCCGAACGCCTGGCATTCACTGCCAACGTCGGCCGCAGCGACAATGAATCCGACAACTTCGGTGCACCAGGGGTGTTTGGCAGCGCGCAGACCCATCGTGACAGCGCCTCGCTGCAGGGTGACATCACGCTGGCCGAAGGTCAGCTGCTGAGCACCGGCGTGGACTGGAGTGAGGACAACCTGGATGGCAGCAGCGCCGGATATCTGGTCGACAGCCGCCGCAACACCGGCGTGTTCGTGCAGTACCAGGGCCGCTTCGGCCGCCATCAGCTGCAGGTCAGCGCGCGCAACGACGACAACCAGCAGTTCGGCAACCATGCCACCGGCAGCGTGGGCTGGGCGATGGAACTGGAGCACGGCCTGCGCGTCAATGCCAGCTACGGCACGGCGTTCAAGGCACCGACCTTCAGTGACCTGTATGACCCGTGGAGCGGCGTGCCAACGTTGAACCCGGAAAAGTCCAAGAGCGCAAACCTCGGCGTTTCGCAGCACGGCAAAGGTTGGCACTGGGGCCTGGACGTATACGAGACCCGCATTGATGACCTGATCACCTACGATGCGTCCACAATGAAAATGCAGCAGGTGGAGAAGGCACGCATCCGTGGCGCCGAGCTGACCGGTGGCGTGCTGCTGGCCGGTTTCGACATCAATGCGCAGCTAAGCTACACCGACCCACGCAACCGCACCCACGGCAGCACCCAGTTCGACAACTGGCTGCCGCGCCGCGCGCAGCAGACCGCGCGCCTGGACATTGACCGCCGCTTCGGTGATTTCCGCGCCGGCCTGACCGTGCAGGGTGCGGGCAAGCGCTATGACGATGCCGCCAACGCAGTGAAGGTCGGCGGCTACGGCACGCTGGACCTGCGCGCCGAGTACGCGCTGACGCCGGAGTGGTCGCTGCTGGCGCGTGCCGCCAACGTGTTCGACCGCCGCTACGAGACGGTGGCGTGGTTCAACCAGCCTGGTCGCGAGTACCAGCTGAGCGTGCGTTACCAGCCGAAGTGACCGCGACGGTCATGGTAGTGCCGGCCGCTGGCCGGCAACATCATGACCTTCGGCAACGCGTTCCGGCTTGCCGGCCAGCGGCCGGCACTACCCATTGCGTCGGCCCGGGTTACCGCCCGGTGACCGGCGTTATCCGTTGCATCAGCCCTTCAACCCCGGCAACTCACGCAGGTCGTCGATCACCGCCACCGCATGCGCGGTGGCCAGATCCAGGCCGCGCGGATAGCCGTAACGCACCAGCGCGATCGGCATGCCTGCATCTTCGGCGGCGCGGTAGTCGGTCAACGAATCACCGACCATCAGGCACGCCTCTACAGGCAGCCCGAAGTGCGCGGCCATATGCCGCAGCGGTTCACCACTGGGCTTGCGCTGCGGCAGGGAGTCGCCACCCAGCACCAGCGCGAACGCATCACCGATACCCAGGTGCTGCAGCAGCGGTGGCACCAGCGCTTCGGGCTTGTTGGTGCAGATCGCCAGCGGCACGTTGCGCGCACGCAGTCGCGCCAGTGCTTCAGCCACGCCATCGAACAGACGCGGGCTGCGCAGCAGGCACTCACGGTAGTGCACCATGAATACCGGCATCACTTCGGCCAGGTCCACCTCGCGGCCGGCCGCATGCACGGCCTGTTCGACCAGGCGGCGCACACCGTCGCCGATCCAACCGAGCACCGTGGTTTCCGGCACGCGTGCCACACCGATGTCCTCCAGCGTGCGGTTCAGTGCTTCGGCGATATCAGCTGCGCTGTCGACCAGCGTGCCATCAAGGTCGAACACGACCAGCGGATAGGGATACGACAAGGGACGGCACCTGCATGACGTGGGGCCGTCCATTGTACGCCGCTGGTTTTTGCGCCGATCCGCCTCAGCCGATCCGGCGCGCGCGGGTCGCCAGGAAGGTGGGCAGATAGCGATCGATCAGGAAGCGCGGCTGCGGCTGCCAGTCTTCCATGAAGCGATCGATGATGAAGCCGGCATCCAGCTGGCCCCCGATCAGTTCGGTCAGGCTGTGGCCGAAGGTCAGTGCGTCGCCCCGTGCCAGCTTCGCCTCGCGCTCGGCCGGCGGCAGGTCTTCCAGGTCCGAATAGGGAATGGCGTACTGCGGCCGGATCAGGCCCTGTGCATCCAGCTGCGGATCGCGCGCGCCAACGAACAGCACCGGGTTGTAGAAGCTGGCCATCAGCATGCCGTCGCGCGCCAGCACGCGCCGGCATTCGGTCCACACGGGGCGCACGTCGGGCACGTACAGGTTCGAGATCGGGTGGAACACCACATCGAAACTGTCGTTGGCGAATACGTGCAGATCGCGCATGTCACCCTGCACGGTGCGCAGCTGCAGGCCATCGCGCGCGGCGACCGCGCGGTCCTGTTCCAGCTGCCCATCGGACAGGTCGAACACGGTGACGTCTGCCCCGGCCGCCGCCAGCACCGGCGCCTGCTGTCCACCGCCCGACGCCAGGCACAGGATGCGACGGCCGCGCACATCACCCATCCAGTCCAGTGGCAACGCGCGCGGGGTCAGATGTACCTGCCAGCGGCCCTCGCGCGCGGCGGCAATCGTTGAGCTTTCCACCGGGCGCGACCATTCGCGCACTTCGCTGGCCTGGCGGTCCCAGGCAGCACGGTTGTGGTCGATCAAGGCCTGTCCATGGTTCATGTGTTCTCCTTGCCCGGTGGGCGCCAATCCAGATCCTGGAAGGCCGGGCTGGCGAAGCACTCGGCCAGGAAGTCCAGGAATCGCCGCATGATAGCGGGCTGCTGGCGCCGTGACGCGTACACCGCATGAATGCCCAGTTCGTCCAGACTGAATTCGGGCAGCAGTTCGATCAGTTCGCCACTGCGCAGGAACGGCGCCACCTGGTAGGTCGGCAGCATGGCGATGCCGGCACCGGCGCGTACTGCCTCCAGCAGCAGTGACGCTTCGTTGGCGCTGATGTTGCCGCCCACCGCCACCGACAGCGAACGGCCTTCACGGTGCAGCTGCCACAGGCTCTTGCCGACGTAGTGATGGGTCAGGCAGTTGTGCGCGGCCAGATGCTCGGGCGCGGTCGGTGTGCCACGCGCCTGCAGGTAGGACGGCGTCGCGCACAGCACCGAACGGCAGGTGGCCAGCCGCCGCGCGATCAGGCTCGGGTCGATCTGGCGGGCGATGCGCACCGCCAGATCCACGCGCTCTTCCACCAGGTTCACCGTGCGGTCGACCAGCAGCAGTTCGATGCGCGCTGCCGGGTGGCGTGCGACGAAGCCGGCCACCGCCCGCGCCAGGTGGCTTTGCCCGAACGAGACACTGGCGGTTACCCGCAGCGTGCCATGCGGCTCGGGGTCATCGCTGGCCAGTTCGCCCCGCAGTTCCTCGCCGATCGCCAGCATCTGCCGGAAGCGCGCCAGCGCTGCCTCGCCCGGCCCGGTCAGGCTGACCCGGCGCGTGGTCCGGTGCAGCAGGCGCGCCCCCAGCCAGCCCTCGACCTCGGCCAGGTAGCGGCTGACCATCGCCCGCGACATGTCCAGCACCTCGGCGGCGGCGGTGAGGCTGCCGCGCTCGGCGACCTCGACGAACACGGTCATGGCGGTCAATCGGTCCATATGCTCGATCCATGCAACAAACAAGCGCGTTATACGCTGTTTTTCGAGCGACTGCAGCGGCCTAGAGTGGCCCCATTCCCACCCCACACCGCCCCACGGAGTCCTGCCATGAAGATCGCCCTCGTTGGTTCCACCGGCAACATCGGCCGCCAGATCGCCCGCCACGCGCTGGCCCGCGGCCACGAACTCACCGTCATCGTGCGCAGCGCACAGGACCTTCCGGCTGAACTGGCCGGTGCCCATCCGGTGATCGCCTCGCTGGATGACCCGGACGCGCTGGTCGCCGCCATCGCCGGCCACGACGTGCTGGCCAGTGCCTACGGCCCGCGCCCGGGCGATGACATCGGCCGCGTCGGCGAGGTCGCCGCGCAGCTGGCTGCTGCCGCACGCAAGGCCGGCGTGCCGCGCCTGGTCGTGGTCGGTGGCGCCGGCAGCCTGGAAGTCGCGCCCGGCGTGCAGCTGGTCGATACCCCCACCTTCCCGGAGGCCTACAAGCCGTACGCACTGGCCCACCGTGAGGCGTTCAACCGCCTGCAGGCGGTGGATGACCTGGACTGGACCTTCTTCTCGCCGGCCGCCGAAATCGGCCCGGGCGAAGAGCGCGGCCAGTACCGCGTGCAGCCCAAGGCGTTCCTGGCCGACGCCAGCGGCCACAGCCGCATCAGCTACGCCGACTACGGCGCGGCGTTCGTCGCCGAGCTGGAAGCGCACCGCTACCCGAAGCAGATCATCACCGCGGCGTACTGATGCCAGGCCGCCGGGCATGGCCCGGCGCTACCCACCTGTAGAGCCGCGCCCACGCTCGGCTCGCCATCCGCCACAAGGAATTCCCATGCGTACCGCTGCCCTGCTGCTTCCCCTCGCCCTGGCCGCCACCTTCACCAGTGCGCCGCTGCTGGCCGCACCGGCCACCGCGGCGCCGGCCACGGTGACGAAATCCCAGCTGCACCTGCAGACCTTCCATCCCGGCCCGCAGGCGATGTTCTCGGTGTCCTCGGTGCTGGTCGAAGGCCGCCACGATGCGATCCTGGTCAACGCACAGTTCGGCGCCAGCGATGCGCGCAAGCTGGTGGATCTGATCCGCGCCAGCGGCAAGCAGCTGACCACGATCTACATCAGCCACGGCGATCCGGATTACTACTTCGGCCTGGCCACGCTGCAGGACGCGTTCCCGCAGGCGCGCATCGTCGCCACTGCGCAGACCGTCGCTCACATCCAGCAGACCCAGGCCGGCAAACTGGCCTACTGGGGACCGAAGATGGGCGCCGACGTGCCGGCGCGCATCGTGGTGCCGCAGGTGCTGGACGGCGATGCCCTGCAACTGGAAGGCCAGCGCCTGCCGCTGATCGGCCTCGATGGCCCGTCCCCGGACCGCACGGTGCTATGGGTGCCGACGCTGCGCGCGATCGTCGGTGGCATTCCGGTGGTGGCGGGCGAACACGTGTGGATGGCCGACACGCAGACCCCGAAGTCGCACGCCGACTGGCTGCAGACCCTGCAGCGGCTGCAGGCACTGAAGCCGAAGGTGGTGGTGCCGGGGCATTACGCGCCGGGTGCGGCACTGGATGCCAGTGCGCTGCGCTTCACCGCAGACTACATCCGTGCGTTCGATGTTGAGGCGGCAAAGGCGAAGGACAGTGCGGCGCTGGTGAAGGCGATGCAGTCGCGCTATCCGAAGCTGGCAGGCGTGGCGTCGCTGGAGCTGAGTGCGAAGGTGGCCAAGGGCGAGATGCAGTGGCCATGAGGTAGGGGGGGTCTTTTGCAGGGCTGCGCCCTGCACCTGCTCAATGCAACGGCAACAGCCGAAGCAACAGCTGGCTATCCGTGGGATGGCGAGGTGGGTCCGGCTGCGGGGGACGCCGTGAATCCGTCCATGGAGGCTCGGTCGCGCCATCCATGGCGCTCACGCCCCCGCAACCGGACCCACCTCGCCTTCGACAGTTTCCTGCTGCTGATGGAACCTGCTGCTGTTGGTGGGTGCCGACCGTTGGTCGGCACGGCAATGATCAGTGCTCGAACAGTTCGCCCTGCACCACAGGTTCCTTGTCGCGGAAACCACTGAGGCCGACGCCAACGAGGCGGTAGCGGGTGTCGGCGGGCAGATCCACCCGCGCGCGCAGGGCCAGCGCGATGTCGCGCAGTTCTTCCATCGATTCCGGCGGGCGCTCCGGGGTGAAGCTGCGGGTGAGGATGCGGAACTGTGCGGTCTTCAGTTTCAGCACCACGGTGTGGCCGACGCGTTCGGTCTTGCGGGTGGCGTTCCAGGTTTTCTCCGCCAGCTGCACGATGGCCTCACCCAGATCTTCCAGCGGCAGGTCCTCGGCGAAGGTGTCTTCGGAGGAGATCGACTGCACCTGCTGGTCCGGCTCCACCGGCCGTTCATCGACACCGCGTGCGCGGTTGTACAGACTGCGGCCGAAGCTGCCGAACGCCTCTTCCAGATCGATCAGTGCCCACTGCCGCAGGTCGCCGCAGGTGACGATGCCGCGCGCGGCCAGCTTGCCTTCCATCACCTTGCCGACGCCGGGCACCCGGTTCACCGGCAACGGCAGCAGGAAGGCGTCCACCCGCTGCGGCGGAATCACGAATTGGCCATCGGGCTTGCGCCAGTCAGAGGCGATCTTGGCCAGGAATTTGTTCGGCGCAATGCCGGCTGAAGCAGTCAGCTGGGTTTCCTCGCGGATCTGCGCGCGGATGGTGCGCGCGATGTCGGTGGCCAGTTCCATGCCGCTCTTGGGCTCGGTCACGTCCAGGTAGGCCTCATCCAGCGACAGCGGCTCGACCAGGTCGGTGTGGCGCAGGAAGATCTCGCGCACCTGCTGTGACACCGCCTTGTAACGTGCGAAGTCCGGCGGTACGAAGATCGCATCCGGGCACAGGCGCTCGGCACGCACCGCCGGCATCGCCGAGCGCACGCCGAACACGCGCGCCTCGTAGGACGCCGCGCACACCACCGAACGCGCGCCACGCCATGCCACAACCACCGGCTTGCCGCGCAGTGACGGATCGTCGCGCTGCTCCACCGACGCGTAGAAGGCGTCCATGTCGACGTGGATGATCTTGCGCAGTCGGGTCATGTCAGGCGGAAAGGGCGGGGGCAGGCTGAACCGACCACACGCACAGGTATGGTCGTTGCACATCAACAGGATGCGCGTATTCCCTTGAAAACACTACGGTTGCGTACGGTTGAAATGTTTGATCGGCGCAGTTTCCACGGGCATTCTCGGGCGCTTGTTTCCCTGTTCTTCGCTTCCAGGATTGTGCTTCATGACCCGTCTCCACGCGTTCAACCGCGAACAGCTGCTGGCCAGCGCACGCGGTGAACTGTTCGGCGCCGCTGCCGGCCGTTTGCCCAACGATCCGATGCTGATGTTCGACCGCATCACCGAAATCCGCGAGGACGGCGGACCGCATGGAAAGGGCATGGTACGCGCCGAACTGGATATCCGCCCCGACCTCTGGTTCTTCGGCTGCCACTTCATCGGCGACCCGGTGATGCCTGGTTGCCTGGGCCTGGATGCCATGTGGCAGCTGACCGGCTTCTTCCTGACCTGGCTGGGTGCCCCCGGCAAGGGCCGTGCTCTGGGCTGCGGCGAGGTGAAGTTCACCGGCCAGGTGCTGCCGGATGCGAAGCTGGTGCGTTACGAGATCGACATCAGCCGGGTCATCAACCGCAAGCTGGTGATGGCTCAGTCGGACGCCCGCATGTACGTGGATGACCGCGAAATCTACAGCGCGCGCGATCTGCGCGTCGGCCTGTTCACTGAAACCGGGAGCTTCTGATGCGTCGCGTCGTCATCACCGGCATGGGCATCACGTCCTGCCTCGGCAATGATCTGGATACCGTTTCGAATGCGCTGCGCGAAGGGCGCTCCGGCATCACGGCATTGTCCGACCACGCCGACGCGGGCCTGCGCAGCCAGGTCGGCGGCCGTGTCGACCTCGACCTGGACGCGCTGATCGACCGCAAGCAGAAGCGCTTCATGAGCGATGCGGCGGCCTTCGCCTACCTGTCCATGCGCGATGCCATCGCCGATGCCGGGCTCAGCCCCGAGCAGGTCAGCAACCTGCGTACCGGCCTGATCGCCGGTTCCGGTGGCGGCTCCAGCGAATGGCAGATCGGCGCGGTCGACCTGCTGCGCGAACGCGGTGTGCGCAAGGTCGGCCCGTACATGGTGCCGCGCACGATGTGCTCGACGGTCTCGGCCTGCCTGGCCACCGCCTACCAGATCAAGGGCGTCAGCTACTCGCTGTCGGCCGCCTGCGCGACATCGGCGCACTGCATCGGCGCCGCCGCGGACATGATCCGCCACGGTGCGCAGGACATCATGTTCGCCGGTGGTGGCGAAGACCTGCACTGGTCGATGAGCGTGATGTTCGATGCGATGGGCGCGCTGTCGACCAGCTTCAACGAAACCCCGGCCAGCGCCTCGCGGCCGTACGACAAGGACCGCGACGGCTTCGTCATCGCCGGTGGCGGCGGCATGCTGGTGCTGGAAGACTACGACCACGCCGTTGCGCGCGGCGCGCACATCCATGCCGAGCTGATCGGCTATGGCGTGACCTCCGACGGCGCCGACATGGTGGCGCCGTCCGGTGAAGGCGCGGTGCGCTGCATGAAGATGGCGCTGCAGGGCGTGGATCGTCCGCTGGACTACCTCAACACCCACGGCACCTCCACGCCGCTGGGCGACGTCACCGAGCTCAACGCGATCCGCGAAGTGTTCGGCGATGCGGTGCCGCCGCTGTCCTCGACCAAGGCGCTGTCCGGCCATTCGCTGGGTGCGGCCAGCGTGCACGAGGCGATCTACTGCCTGCTGATGATGCGCGACGGCTTCGTCGCCGGTTCGGCCAACATCGGCGAGCTGGACCCGAAGGTGGAAAGCTTCCCGATCCTGCGCGAGAGCCGCGAGCAGACGCTGGATACGGTGATGTCCAACAGCTTCGGCTTCGGTGGCACCAACGCGGCGCTGGTGTTCGGCCGGGTGTGATGGGAAGGCGTGCCGACCAACGGTCGGCACCCACCAGAGCGGTAGCGCCGGGCCATGCCCAGCGAGAGCGGTGAAGCGTGCCGACCAACGGTCGGCACCCACCAGGGCGGTGGTCGGTACCTACCGGTTATTTCGGCAGCAACGGCACCAGCAGCGCGTGCGCGTCCAGCAGCGAGCCGACGATGCGGTGTCCGAATGCGCGCAGCTCTTCGTCCGGATGCACCAGGTCCGGCACCTGGATCACGGTCATGCCGGCAGCCAGCGCTGCGCGCGTGCCGGCCGGTGAGTCTTCCAGCGCCAGGCAGCGCTCGGGCACCTGGCCCAGCCGCTGCGCGGCCAGCAGGTAGATGTCCGGCGCCGGCTTCGGCCGTGCCACGTCGCCGCTGGTGATCACCGCATCGAAATACGGCAGCAGGCCGGCGGCGGACAGCTTGCGGTTGGCCCGCGGCTGCCGCGTGGTGGTTGCCACCGCACGCGGTATCGCGTGCGCCTTCAGCAGTTCCAGCAGCTCCAGGATGCCCGGCCGCAGCGGCAGGCCGGTCTGCGTGCGTTCCTCGTAGAGATCGTGGCAGCGTGCGGCCACGGCTTCGATCACGCTGTCCTCGACACCCTGCACACGCAGCAACGCGTGCGTATCGCGGTCGCCGAGTCCGACCATGCGCAGGAACACCGTTTCGTCCAGGCCCAGGCCGAACTCATCGGCGGCCTGGCTCCAGCAGGCAAGCGAGACCCGCTCGCTGTCGATCATCAGGCCGTCCATGTCGAAGATGATGGCGTCGGGCAGGAACGGCAGCGCAGCGATGGTGGTCATGGAGCGAAAAGCGTATCCAGGTCGGTAGGAGTGAGCTGCCGCCATTGCCCTTCGTCCAATCCCTGCAGGTCCAGCCCGCCGACTCGGCTGCGGTGCAGGGCCTGCACATGGTTGCCGGTGGCGGCGAACATGCGGCGTACCTGATGGTAGCGGCCTTCATGCAGCACCAGGCGTGCGCGGCGCGCATCCAGCACTTCAAGTTCAGCCGGCAGCAAGGGCGTCTTCTCGGACTCCAGCATCAGCGTGCCACTGGCGAACAGCGCCACTTCATCGCCGCGCAGGTCGTCGCTCAGTTCCACCTCGTAGACCTTGGGCAGCTTCGACTTCGGCGAGATGATCCGGTGCAGCAGGCCGCCATCGTCGGTCAGCAGCAACAGGCCACTGGTGTCGCGGTCCAGCCGGCCGACGGTGGACAACACCGGGTCGCGGTCGCGGTAGCGCGGCGGCAGCAGGTCGTAGATCAGGCGACCTTTGTCCTTGGTCGAGCAGGTGTAGCCGGCCGGCTTGTGCAGCGCGATCGACAGGCCCACCGGCGGGTCCAGCGGCTCGCCATCGACGCGCACCGCTTCATGCGGTACCTGGTCGTCGGCGTACAGCACCTCGCCATCGGCGTCGGTGACGCGGCCTTCGCGGAACATCCACTGCACCTGCTTGCGGCTGCCATAGCCCAGGTTGGCGATGAGCTTGACCAGCTTCACTTGCCCTTCCCCCTGCCCTTCACTGCCTCGACCAGCTTGAAGCCATCGCGCTCGGCAACCACGCGCACCGCACCGAAACTCTCATTGAGCGTGTATTCGTACGGCAGGTGGCGGTTGGCCACCACGTACAGGCGCCCGCCCGGGCGCAGCGCCTGCGCGGCCACGGCGATGAAGCGCTGGCCGATGTCCGGACGGTCGGCACGCGAGGGCGTGTGGAACGGCGGGTTGCTGATGATGACGTCGTAATCCGGCTCGATGCCGGCGGTGACGTCGCGCCACAGGAAGCGCAGCGGCAGCGGGCGCGGCGGCGGCGACAGGTTCAGCTCGGCCAGCGCCAGCGCACGCTGCTCGGCCTCGTACAGGTCCAGCGCGGTGATCTCCGGGCAGCGTTCCAGCAGCTCGCGCGACAGGTAGCCGTAGCCGGCACCGAGGTCGGCGGCGCGACCGGCCAAGTCGGCCGGCAGGTGCTCGGCCAGCAGCGCCGAGGCCGGATCGATCCGGTCCCAGGCGAACACGCCCGGCCGGCTGAGGAAGCGGCCACCGACAATCGGGCGGACCGCGTCCAGGGCGGACCAGCGCTTGGCCAGGTCGGCATCGTGCTGGCCCTGCATCGGCGCGGTCCAGTACGCCCGGCAGTGGTTCTTGGTCAGGCTGCCGCCGAGGCCGGTCAGCTGCTTGAGGTCGCCCTCGCCGGAACGCGCGCCTTCGTTGTTGGACTGGCAGGCGACGATGCGGCCGCCTTCGGCAACCAGCGCCAGGGCGCGGGCGAACAGCGCACGGGCTTCCTCGCGCTGGCGCGGCGGCAGCACCAGCACCAGCGGATAGCGGCCCTTGCCGGCTTCATCATCCAGCTGACCGCTGACGGTCCAGCCGGCGGCTTGCTGCAGCGGCTGCGCGAACGGGGCGAAGCTCTGCTCGCAGTGCACTTCACGGCCACCGGCCACTTCGCGCAGCGGCCAGCCATCGCGGGCACGCAGGAAGGCCACCGGGCCCTCCGGCCAGCGCAGGGCGCCTTGGGAGAACGGCAGGAGCAGGGTCTGCAGGGGGGCGTCGTCGCTGGAGGCCATCGGCGCGGTTACTTCAAAGCGTGAGGGCCGTCCATTGTACCGGCTTGGCCGGGCCGGCCCCGGCGGCCACTTTGCGAAACCCGAACGGGGCCTTGATCTGCCAGAAACATTGGAACGTTCAGGGTAGAGGCTCCCCCCGGAAACCCAGGAGAACCTGCATGCGAGCCTTGTTCGTCGGTGGCGTGGTCGACAACAGCGAAATGGACCTGGAAGGCAGCCATCCGCCCGTGCATTACCCCGAAGACACCGGCGGCGGCCACTCACGCTACCGCCTGCACCAGGTCGGCCACGGCGCCGATGGCAGCGTGGCCTACGCGGTCTACGGCGCGCCGGACCTGGCCGACGACGAGGTGGCGAGGGTGGCGGAAGAACGCGCCTATGCGCGCAGGTTCGAAGCGACGCCGACGTTGTTCGAGCATTGACATCCCTGCAGCCCCCGAGCCCATGCTCGGGCGGCGGCGCAGCCGCACGGGCGGCAGCCGAGCGTGGGCTCGGCTCTACATCGGCTCAAGGTGCCTTTGGCGGCAACCTGCGGATGCTGGCGATCTCATCCAGCCACACATGATGCTGCTGCACCGGCGTGTCGTAGTCGTCCAGGCGCAGCTGGCCGTTGCTGCCTTCGTCGCCGGCATCGTTGCGGTACTGCTGCACGGTCGGCTTCACTGCAATGGTGCCGAGCAGCCGGCGACCGTCCTGCAGGGTCAGTTCCACCTGCGTTTCGCCTTCCAGCTGCGGCAGCAGGGCTTCCAGGCGCGCGATCTGCGCCGGATCGGTATGGATACGGGGAGCTATACGGGACATCGGCGACCTCCTGCATGCAGGGTCGCCGATCAGCCGTGAATGCTCAGTGCAGCGCGCTGTCGGCGCGCGGCACCTGCACCTTGCGTACCGCTGACACCAGCTGCGCCACCGAATAGGGCTTGGCCACATGCTCCTGGAAGCCTGACGCCAACGCACGACGGCGATCGTCAGCGCGCGCCAGTGCTGTCACCGCCACCGCTGGCAGGGTCAGCGCGTCCACGCCCATGTCCTCGCGCAACGTACGCACCAGGCCGTAGCCGTCCATGCCGGGCATGCCGATGTCGGTCAGCATCACGTGGTACTGCAGATGGCCGGTGTCGGCCAGCAGCGCCAATGCCTCGCCTGCCGAACTTGCCGCGGACACGCTCGCGCCCTGTTCTTCCAGCATGCGCCGCAGGTACTCCAGCACTTCCGGCTGATCTTCCACCGCCAGCACGTGCATGCCGCGCAGCGGATACGGTTCAACGATCACCGGCTCCAGGATCGGCCCGCTGATTACTTCGCGCAGCGGCCGCCGCTCGGCATCCGGAAGGTGCTGCGGCAGGCGCACGGTGAAGGTGGCGCCGTGGCCATGGCCTTCGCTGGCGGCGGTGACCGTGCCGCCGTGCAGCTCGACCAGCTGCTGCACGATCGCCAGACCCAGGCCCAGGCCGCCATGGCGGCGGGTGGTGGTGCCATCGGCCTGGCGGAAGCGGCTGAACAGGTGGTTGAGGAACTCAGGCGCGATGCCGTCGCCGGTATCGCGCACGGTGATCACCCAGTGATTGCCATCGGCCTGCAGGGCCACGTCGATGCGGCCCTCGGCCGGGGTGAACTTGATCGCGTTGGAGAGCAGGTTCCAGAACACCTGCTGCAGGCGGGTGGCATCGCCCAGCACCAGGCTGGGCCGGTCGGGCAGCTGCAGGTGCACATCCAGCGCCTTGCCTTCGGCCACCAGCTCCTGCGCACCGATCGCTTCGCCCAGCACGCCGCACAGGTCCAGCACTTCCACTTCCAGCTGCACCTTGCCCAGCAGCATGCTGCTGAGATCGAGCATGTCCGAGATCAGCCGCTTCTGCGCGCCAGCGCTGTTGGCGATCACGCCCAGGCCCTTGTACAGCGGGCTGGTGTTGTCCACGCGCTGCAGCAACAGTTCGCTCCAGCCCAGGATGGTGGTCAGCGGCGTGCGCAGCTCATGCGACAACGTGGCCAGGAATTCGTCCTTCAGCCGCGCCATGTTCTCGGCCGCACTGCGCGCGGCACGCTCGGACTGCAGCAGCTCCTCGCGGGCCAGTTCGATTTCGCGGCGCTCGGTCACGTCCGGGCTGCTGCCGGCAAGGCCGATGAAGCGGCCCATCCGCGAAAAACGTGGACGTGCATTCATCTCCAGCCAGCGCCATTGGCCATCGGCACGCCGCGCACGCACCAGCGCGTGCATCGAGCGCTGCGCCTTCAAGGCCTCCTGCAGCTCGTACTCGAACACCGAGGCATCGTCCGGATGCACCAGCCCACGCCACACGTCCTCGGGAACGCGTGTCTCGTCGCCACCGAAGAACTCACTGAAGGCGCTGTTGACGAAGCGCGCATGGCCGCGCTCGTCGAGCACCCAGACCGGCATCGGCAAGCCATCGGCCAGCGCACTGAAGCGCGCTTCGCTTTCGCCCAGCTCAACTTCCATCTGCTTGCGCGCGGTGATGTCGAAGAACAGGATGCCGACCTTGTCCTCACCCGGGCGCCCCACGCGCACCGCGTCGACCGCGAACGAGCGGCCCAGCGCCCGCGCTTCCATCTCGAACTGCGCCGGCCGGCCGCTGCGGGCCACTTCACCGTAGATGCGGAACCAGTCTTCTTCGTGATGCGGTTCCAGCGCGCTCATGCGCTGGCCGCGTGCGTCCTTCAGGCCGGTATGCCGCTCGAAGGCATCGTTGACCTCGATGAAACGGTAGTCCACCGCGCGGTCACCATCGAACAGCACCTGGATCACGCAGAAACCTGCGTTGATGCGCTCAAGCACGCCATGATGCAGGTCGGGTTCGGGCGCCGGCACCATCATCGGTGGGCGCTCCACTAGGGGCGGCAGTGTGGACAAGGGCGTTTGGACAGGCCGGGTTGGAGGCACAGCATCTTCCAAAGGGCGTATTCACAGCGTCAAGCGCCGTCAGTCATGCTTGACGACAATGAATTGGCGGCAACCACTCTTGCGCATGACGCAATCGGCCATTGCCGTTGCCTGGAAGCAGGATCACACTCGATCTGTGATCAACATCGTCCCCATCGGCGGGACGCAGGAGACCGTCATGAAACGCTCACTCGCGATTGCCCTGCTGGCAGGCGCCCTGGTGGCGGGTGGCGCAAATGCGGCCCCGCGCACCGTGACCGATGCGCAGGCACCACGCACCCTGCAGGCCGATGGCCCGGTCAACGTGAAATGGGATGATCCGGCCAAGTTCACCGAGATCCGCCAGAGCAGCAACCGCTTCGAAGCCGAGCGCGGCGACTGGGTGCAGCAGCTGGCGCGCTACCTGCAGACCACGGCAGCCAAGCCGCTGCAGCCCGGTCAGACCCTCGATGTGACCCTGGTCGACGTCAAGCGCGCCGGTGATTACGAGCCGTGGCACGGCCCGCGTGGGCGCGACATCCGGATCATGCGTGACATCTACCCGCCGCGGATCAGCCTGCAGTACACGCTGAAGGATGCCAGCGGCCGCATCATCAGCGAAGGCGATGCGCGCCTGAGCGACACCGGCTATCTGCACAACGTGGGGCTGAAGAGCGACAGTGATCCGCTGCGCTACGAGAAGCGCCTGATCGATGACTGGGTGAAGCGGCAGCTGACCAGCCAGGCCACCGCGGCGCGGTAGGCCCCACGGCGACCCGTACCAGGCGACCGCTGCCTGTTAGGCCCATCGGTAGGTGTCGACCTTGGTCGACACGCATTCACAGCGCCGAGCATGGGCTCGGCTCTACATGTACACCCTGGCCACGCGCTTGACGCCACACGGCAGCTGGTACGCACTCACGCCACAGCGCGGCGCCAGCTCGGACAGCGTCGGCGCATTGCCCCACAGCTCCACCACGCTGCCAACGCCCGCCTGCGGATGCGCAGTCAGGTCCACGGTCAGCATGTCCATCGATACGCGGCCGATCAGCGCGCCGGGCTGGCCATCGATCAGCACCGGGGTGCCGTTCGGCGCGAACTGCGGATAGCCATCGGCATACCCCAGCGCGACCACGCCGACGCGGGTGCGTGCCTTGGAAACGAAGCGGGCGCCATAGCCCACCGGCTCCCCCGACTCGATCCAGCGCTCGGCAATCACCTTGGACTGCATGGTCATCACCGGGCGCAGGCGCGCGGTGAGATCGGTGTTGTCCGGCAACGGATTGGCGCCGTAGAGCATCAGGCCCGGGCGCACCCAGTCGCTGCGCACATCCGGCCAGCCCAGCAGCGCCGGCGAATTGCACACGCTGGTCTCGCCTTCAAGGCCGTCGATGGCACGGGCGAACGTCGCCGCCTGCTCGTGGGTGCGTTCGCTGTCCAGCTCATCGGCACGTGCCAGATGGGTCATCAGCACGACGCGTTCGACCTGCGGCAACGCCGACAGGCGCGCATGCGCGGCGCGGAAGCTGTCCACGTCCAGGCCGAGGCGATGCATGCCGCTGTCCAGCTTCAGCCACACCGTCAACGGACGCGGGCTGTCGAAGGCGGCCAGCGCCTCCAGCTGCCACGGTGAACCGACGGCGAACCAGAAATCGTGCTCGGCCACCAGCGCCATGTCACTGGCTTCGAAGATGCCTTCCAGCAGCAGGATCGGCGCACCGATGCCAGCCTGGCGCAGTTCCAGCGCCTCTTCGATGGTGGCCACGCCGAAACCATCGGCCTCGCCTTCCAGCGCCTGCGCACAGCGCACGGCGCCATGGCCGTAGGCATCGGCCTTGATGATCGCCAGGGCCTTGCCACCGCCCAGTTCGCGGGCGAGGCGGTAGTTGCTGCGCAGGGCGCCCAGATCAATCAGCGCGCGGGCAGGACGCATGTGCGGTTCTCATGTTGCGGGGCGTGACCGTACTGACCATAGCGGAAAACATCCAGGCCTTCGGTGCTGATCTGCGGCTGGCGCGCGCTCATCAGGTCGGCCAGGTAGCGGCCCGAGCCGCACGCCATGGTCCAGCCCAGCGTGCCGTGGCCGGTGTTGAGGTACAGGTTGCGGAACGGCGTGGCGCCGATCACCGGCGTGCCATCCGGCGTGGCCGGGCGCAGGCCGGTCCAGAACTGCGCGCGCGACAGGTCACCGCCCTTCGGGTACAGGTCGCTGACCACCAGTTCCAGGGTCTCGCGGCGGCGCTGCGACAGCGACAGGTCGAAGCCGGCCACTTCGGCCATGCCACCGACGCGGATGCGGTCGTCGAAACGGGTGACCGCCACCTTGTAGCTCTCATCGAGGATGGTCGAGGTCGGTGCCATCGCCGGATCGGTGATCGGCAGGGTCAGCGAGTAACCCTTCAGCGGGTACACCGGCAGGCGCATGCCCAGCGGTGCGACCAGCGCCGGCGAGTAACTGCCGAGCGCGACCACGAAGCGGTCAGCGGTTTCCAGGGTGCCGTTGACGTGCACGCCGGTGATGCGCTCGCCATCGGAGACCAGGCCGGTGATGTCCTGGTCGAAGCGGAACTCGACGCCGGCGTCCACGCACATCTGCGCCAGGCGGCGGGTGAACAGCTGGCAGTCACCGGTCTGGTCACGCGGCAGGCGCAGCGCGCCGACCAGGCCGTCGACGTGGGCCAGGGCCGGTTCGGCCTGGATGATGCCGGCGCGGTCCAGTACCTCGTACGGCACGCCGTACTGGGCCAGGATCTCGATGTCCTGCGCCGAGGCGTCCAGCTGCTGCTGGGTGCGGAACAACTGGGTGGTGCCCAGGTCGCGGCCTTCGAATTCGATGCCGATCTGCGCGCGCAGCTCATTGAGGCAGTCGCGGCTGTACTCGGACATGCGCACCATGCGCGCCTTGTTGATCGCGTAGCGCTCGTGGGTGCAGTTGCGCAGCATCTGCCACAGCCAGCGGTACTGGGCCAGGTCCATGCCCGGCTTGATCGCCAGCGGCGCGTGCTTTTCGAACAGCCAGCCGATCGCCTTCTTCGGCACTCCCGGGGCGGCCCACGGCGAGGTGTAGCCGAACGACAGCTGGCCGGCATTGGCGAAGCTGGTTTCCAGCGCCGGGCCGGGCTGACGGTCGATGACCGTGACTTCAAACCCGGCCTGTCGCAGGTACCAGGCACTGGTGGTGCCGATCACGCCGCTGCCGAGGACTAGGACTCGCATGGGACTTCTCCAACCCGATCATTCCCTGCACTGGAGCGTGCCGGGACCATAATTGGGGAAGTATAGACAGCCAATACCAGTTGATTTGCCTGATTTGCGATCAACCGGCAGGATGTTCTCCTGCAATTCATTCCCCAAGGTTGACGGCCATGGCCACACGTACCCGTGAACTGGACAAGATAGACCGCAAGATCCTGCGCATCCTGCAGGCCGAGGGCCGTATCTCCTTCACCGAACTGGGGGAACGGGTCGGGCTGTCGACCACCCCGTGCACCGAACGGGTGCGTCGGCTCGAACGCGAAGCAGTGATCACCGGTTATCACGCTCACCTGGACCCGGCGGCGGTGAAAGCCAGCCTGCTGGTGTTCGTAGAGATCAGCCTGGCCTACAAGTCCGGCGACATCTTCGAGGAGTTCCGGCGCGCGGCCCTGAAGCTGCCCAACGTGCTGGAGTGCCATCTGGTATCGGGCGACTTCGATTACCTGCTGAAGGCGCGGATCAGCGAGATGGCGTCCTACCGCAAGCTGCTCGGCAGCACGCTGCTGACACTGCCGCACGTACGTGAGTCGAAGAGCTACATCGTGATGGAAGAGGTGAAGGAGACGCTGAGCCTGCCGATTCCGGATTGAGCCGCGGCTGCGGCTGCGGTTGGGGTCAGAGCCCGCGGTGCGGGATCCGACCCCGGTCAGGATTCGGCAAGGGGTCGGATCCCGCGCAGCGGGCTCTGACCCCGGTCATGGCAACAGTCAACGCTGCTGCGGGTGCTTCTGCGAGCGCTGCTCCTGCTGCTTTCCGCCCTTGTGCGGCTGCTGCGGGTCCATCTGCTGCTGTTGCTGTTGTTGCTGCGGGTTACGGCCCTGCGGTTCCTTGCCGGGATGACGGTTCTGCTGGTTTTTCATGATCGCGATCCAGTGGACGAAGGACACGCGGCGGCGGAGTGCCGACGCAGGGCCACGGTGGTCCCGGAACGGTTAATCGCAGGCGAAAAAGCAGTGATCGGCAGGATGTTGTTTTCGTGCGTTCAGGCCAGGTAGCGGCCAACCCGGGTTGGCACCGTACTGCCCGGCCGCCGGGCATGGCCCGGCGCTACCGGATCTGCTGACCGTCACCACTGGGCACGCTGTCGTAATAGCGGCCGGTGCGCGAATCGAACACGCGGTTGGGGCCAGCCGGGCGCACCCCCGGGATGATGCGGCCGTTGCGGTCGTAGACCTTGCTGGACGGCTTCGGCGCCGGAACCGGCGCAATCTGGGCCGGACCGGTGGACTTGATCGGCTGTGCCGGCTGCGGCGAAGGCAGTACCTGTGGCTGCGGCCGCGCTGGCTGCACGGGCGGCACCACCGGCTGGGGGGCTACGGTGGTGGTGCTGCGGGTGGCGGTCGGATTACCGGTCGGCACCTGGGCCAGCGCCAGCGTGGGCAGCAGGGCCAGCAGCAGGGAAAGGGTCGGTTTCATGACACGCTCCGGCATGGATCGCATTCACCTTGCGCCTGCGCCTGTGTGCCGCCCATGAACGGCCATCACACTTGCAAGGTCGCGCCGGCAGCCCCACGTTTGTCGGCATCCCCAGGCCATCGACCCCACGGAGCGCCGCCATGACCGCCTTCGACCTGACGCCCCCGACCACCACCCAGACCGAAGCGCTGGTTGCCGGTCTCAGCAGTGAGGAGCGCCGCGTGCTGCTGCAGCACGGCACCGAAGCGCCCTTCTGCGGTGTGTTCCTCGACAACAAGCGCGAGGGCGTCTACTGCTGCCGGCTGTGTGCGCTGCCGCTGTTCCGCTCCAGCACCAAGTTCGATTCCGGCACCGGCTGGCCCAGCTTCTTCGCGCCGTTCGACCCGGCGCACGTGCGCGAGATCCGCGATACCAGCCACGGCATGGTCCGCACCGAGATCACCTGCGCGCGCTGCGGCAGCCATCTGGGCCATGTGTTCCCGGACGGCCCGCCGCCGACCTACGAGCGCCACTGCCTGAACTCCGTCTCACTTTCGTTCACCGGCAACGGCGAGCCCTGGCCCGACCCATTGCAGCGTGGCGGCGCGGAAAGCGGCGTGGCGGGCTGAAACACCCCGCTGACCGATTTCACAGAATTCCCTCTTCAGAAATCCGGGCGACGGGCCGACAAGGAGATATCCCCCCTCCCTGCGTCGCCCCATGCTCATCATCGTTGGATTCCTGGTCGTCATCATCAGCGTGCTCGGGGGCTACCTCGGGGCCCACGGACGCCTGGGTGCCCTCTGGCAGCCCTACGAACTGGTCATCATCGGCGGTGCCGCACTGGGCGCGTTCCTGGTCGGCACCCCGGCCAAGACGGTCAAGCAGACCCTGCAGGCCATGGTCGGCGTGTTCAAGGGCCCGCGCTACAAGCAGCAGGACTACATCGACGTCCTCAGCCTGGTGTACGAACTGCTCAACAAGGCCCGCCGCGAGGGCTTCATGGCGCTGGAAGACCATGTCGAGCGCCCGGCTGAAAGCGCGCTGTTCGGCAACTACCCGAAGGTGCAGGCCGACCATCACCTGATCGACTTCATCACCGATTGCCTGCGCCTGATGATCGGCAGCAACATCGAGCCGCACGAGCTGGAGCCGCTGCTGGAACTGGAGCTGGAAAAGCACCACGCCGAGGCGATGGCGCCGTCGCAGGTGCTGACCAAGGTCGCCGACGGACTTCCCGGTTTCGGCATCGTCGCGGCGGTGCTGGGCATCGTCATCACCATGGGCTCGATCGGCGGCGACATCGTCGAGGTCGGCGGCCACGTGGCCGGCGCACTGGTCGGCACCTTCCTCGGCATCCTGCTGGGCTATGGCTTCGTCGGCCCGATGGCCTCGGCGATGGAAGCCCGCGCCGAGCAGGACAGCCGCATCTACGAGTCGGTGAAAACCGCGCTGCTGGCCTGCCTGCGTGGCTACAACCCGAAGATCGCGCTGGAATTCGCCCGCAAGACGCTGCCGTCGAACGTGCGCCCGGCCTTCTCCGATTTCGAGCAGCACCTGAAGACGGTCAAGTAAGCCATGGCCGAAACCAAGCCCACCGTCATCGTCCGCCGGGTCAGGAAGGCCGGCCACGCCGCCCACCATGGCGGTTCGTGGAAGGTCGCCTACGCCGACTTCGTGACCGCGATGATGGCCTTCTTCCTGGTGCTGTGGCTGATGGCCAGCACCAGCAAGCCGGAACGGGCAGCTATTTCCGAATACTTCCGCAACCCCAGCCCCTTGGTCGGTTCCAGTGCCACCCCCGCACCGGGCATGGCCGGCCCGGGTGGCGCCAGCACCTCGATGATCAAGCTGGGTGGTGCCACCGACATCTCGCGGGGCAGCAGCAACGATCCCTTCCAGAACCAGAAGGAAGCCGTGCCGCAGCCGGTGGACCAGCAGCAGCGCGACAAGCAGCAGCTGGAAGCGCTGATGAAGGAACTGCAGGAAGCGATCAGCCGGAGCCAGGCACTGGAACCGTTCAAGGACCAGCTGCTGCTGGACCTGACCCCGGAAGGCCTTCGCATCCAGATCGTGGACAAGCAGAACCGGCCGATGTTCGACCTCGGCAGCGCCACGCTGAAGCCGTACACCCAGCAGATCCTGCACGAGCTGGCCGAATACCTGAACCACGTGCCGAACCGGATCAGCCTGACCGGCCACACCGACATCACCGCCTATTCGGCCGCGCGCGGCTACGGCAACTGGGAACTGAGTGCCGACCGCGCCAACGCCGCACGACGTGCGCTGATCGATGGCGGCCTGGAAGACAGCAAGATCACCCGCGT
Source organism: Stenotrophomonas sp. 1L-E-5-B-C3 (assembly GCF_057292075.1). Classification (NCBI taxonomy): domain Bacteria; kingdom Pseudomonadati; phylum Pseudomonadota; class Gammaproteobacteria; order Lysobacterales; family Lysobacteraceae; genus Stenotrophomonas; species Stenotrophomonas sp. 1L-E-5-B-C3. The sequence goes on along the minus strand of NZ_JBXAWS010000013.1, from coordinate 29,711 downwards.
GGTCGGCCTGTCCTCGTCGGTGCTGTTCGACAAGGCCGACCCGCAGAACCCGATCAACCGCCGCATCAGCATCGTGGTGATGACCCAGGCCGCCGAACAGGCCGCACTGGCCGGTGCCGGCCCGCAGGTGGGGCTGTCGGCCACCACCGCCGACCCGGATGTGCAGGCGGCGCAGGGTGAGGCCGCAACCTCGGCCGTGACCCCCTGAAGCCCGCCGCCGGGCATGGCCCGGCGCTACCGGATGACGATGAACCCGGGTAGCGCCGGGCCATGCCCGGCGAGCGCGCCCTGCAGCACCCGCTACAATGGCGGTCTTTCCTTTTCAGGTGATTCCACCCCATGTCCCAGAACTCCAAGGCCAAGCGCGACAAGCGCAAGAAGCAGCAGGCCAAGCGTCCGTTCCTCCGTCTGAACGCGCGCGAGCAGGTGCAGAACCATGCCGTGCTGCTCAGCGAAGACGGCCAGGCCGTGGCCGCCATCGGCCTGCAGGGCCGTGAGTGGCTGCTGGCCATCGGTGGCCAGACCATGGGCAACGCCGACAACCCGGTGCCGATGCTGGCCATGCTCAAGCACCTGTCGAACATGCAGGAAGCCGAAGGCCGCACGGTCACCCTGGAGTACTCCGAGCTGATGCAGAAGCTGCTGGACACCCTGGCCGCTGAAGCCGGCCAGACCGCCGAGGAGTACCTGGACAAGCTGGTAGCCGAGTTCGCCAGCGAGCAGGCCGAAGACGCAGCCGCTGAAGGCGAAGCAGCTGCCGATGACGCTGCTGCAGAGACCACCGGCGCCGAAGGCGCTGCCGACGCCGAGGCCACCCCGGCCGCCGACGCCGACGGCAAGCCGCAGGCCTGATCCGGCCACGGCGGTGTCGGTCTACGTCGATGACGCGGTGCATCCCTGGCGCGGTCAGCGCTGGGCGCACCTGATGGCCGACACCTTGACCGAGCTGCACGCCATGGCGGCGCAGCTCGGCATTGCACCGCGGGCCTTCCAGAACAAGGCCAGCGGCGCGCATTACGATGTCACTGCAGACCTGCGTGCGCAGGCAATCGCGCTGGGTGCCCGGGCGATTTCCCGGCATACCGACCGCGCGCTGGTAAAAGCCGTGATCGCCACCGCCAGGGCGCAGTACCGGCCGTAGATGGGTAGCGCCGGGCCATGCCCGGCGAGCGCGCAGTGCGGTGAGAAGCCGCCGGGCATGACCCGGCGCTACCGATCACTCTCAGAACGGGTCGCTGCCCAGGCGGATTTCCACGTTCAGCAGCGAGCACAGCGCCAGCATCGCGTCGTCATCGCGGGTCAGTGCCATCACGCCGGTGAAGCCATCGCTGCCGGCATCCACGCTCCACAGCGTGTAGTTGTGTTCGCGCAGGCGATCAAAAGCGGTGGACATCAGCTGCACACCATCCAGCTCCTCGGCGAAGTCCTCGTCATCCAGGTCGCCGCCCCAGTCCAGCTGTACGTTGAAGCGCGCCGACAGCTCATTGACCGCCGACTGCAGCGAATCCAGGTCGTCGCGCTCCACCTCGAAGCCCGACTGCCAGGCGATGGCCGTGAACAGGGCCGGCAGCCAGTCGCTGTCAGCCTCCAGCGGCTGCCCCTGCTCGGCCAGCTGCTCGCGCCAGCGGTTGAACTGCTGCAGGGCCTGCTCGTCATCACCCGGATTGATCAGCACCAGCAGGTTCCAGACACGCGCCTCGAAATCGGCCTCGTCGAAATCCTGGACGTCTTCTTCGAAGTCGAAATAATCGCTGTTGTCGGGCATGGCGGGCACTCCTTGGGGCAGGCGGGCATTCTACGGTTTATCCTGTAGCGCTGAAGCCGGCCTTGGTGGCCGTCACCCTGAATGAAGCGATGAGCGATACCCCTCCCGACCACCTGGCGATCAACCCGGCCAGCCCCTTCCATGATGCGCAGGCGCTGGAGCGCGGCGTCGGCGTGCGTTTCAACGACGTCGAGCGCGACAACGTCGAAGAATATTCGGTCAGCGAAGGCTGGATCCGCGTGCAGGCCGGCAAGGCCCGCGACCGCCGTGGCAACCCGATGACGATCAAGGTCAAGGGCAAGGTCGAGGCATATTTCCTGGAAACGAAGCCGGAATAAGGCGTGCGGACTACGGTCCGCACCCACCTGGGACCGCCGGGCATGGCCCGGCGCTACCGGGGCCGGGTCATTCGCGCTTGCGCGATTCCAGCAGGTCCAGGTTGCGGATCAGGCGCCGCGAGATCTCGTCGGAGATCACCCCGCGCCGGGTCAGCCGGAACAGTTCCTCGCGCTCGGCATTGAGGCCGGCGCTGCGCAGCTGGCGATAGCCCAGTTCCATGCGCTGCACCTTCTCCGGGTCCACGTCGGGCCCGTCGCTGTCCTTCTCCAGGTGCCGCTGGTACAGCAGGCTCACCCGCGAGGCGGCGTCGTTGTACAACTGCACGTTCTCGGTGTTCTGGTTCATCACCATCTGCTGGCGCATGCGCTCCACCCCCGCCAGCGCGGCCTTCGATGACAGCCTGCGTGCCAGGTCTTCTTCCTTGCGTTCACCCGAATCGGCCGGCAGCTGCAGGCCCTTCAGCAACTGCGGCAGCGCCACGCTGGCGCCGACCAGCGAGAACAGGATCACCGCCGCGGCCAGGAAGATCACCAGGTCGCGCGCCGGGAACGGACTGCCATCAGGCAGGAACAACGGCAGCGTCAGCACGCCGGCCAGGGTGATCGCACCGCGCACACCGGCCACCGAGGTGGCCACCACGATGCGCCAGTTCGGCGCCTCGCCACGCTCCAGCCCGCGACGCCGCGCGCGCAGCAGGTTCCAGCGCAGCGACAGCCATACCCACAGCAGGCGCAGCGTGATCAACGTGGCATTGATCACCAGCACGTAGACCAGCAACCACCACGCGCTCTGGTGGCCGCTCTCGTTCATGGTGGTGGTGGCACGTTCGACAATGCCCGGCAGCTGCTCGCCCAGCAGCACGAACATGATGCCGTTGAAGCTGAACTGCAGCATGTTCCAGACCCCGGCACGCTGCACGCGCATGCTGCCGGAGACGCGGCCGGTCATTTCCACGTAGCTCATCGAGATGCCGGCCGCGACCGCAGCCAGGATGCCCGAGGCATTGATCTCTTCGGCCAGCAGGTAGGCCGCGAACGGAATCAGCAGGTTGACCAGCATCGCCGCACCCGGCTCCTCGCCGAAGCGGCGCCACAGCCAGCGCTGGAAGGTGGAAACACCGAGGGTGACCGCCACGCCCACCGCCAGGCCGGCCACCGCCACCCACAGGAAGGTCAGCGAGGCCGTGGCCAGCGAGAAGGTACCGGTCATCACCGCCGCCACCGCGAAGCGGAAGCAGACCAGGCCGGACGCATCGTTGAGCAGCGACTCACCTTCCAGGATGTGCATCAGGCGCTTGGGAATCGGCGCCTTGGAGGCGATCGCCCCGACCGCCACCGGGTCGGTCGGCGACACGATCGCCGCCAGCGCGAAGCACACTGCCAGCGGCATCACCGGAATCATCCAGTGGATCAGCAGGCCGGCACCGATCACGGTGAACACCACCAGGCCGAACGCCAGTTCGAGGATCGCGCCTTTATCGCGGAACAGGCCCTGCTTGGGGATGCGCCAGCCGTCGAGGAACAGCAGCGGCGGCAGGAACAGCAGGAAGAACACTTCCGGCTCCAACGCGTGCCCGCGGTTGAACACCCCGGCGATCACCGCACCCAGGCCGATCTGCACCAGCGGCAGCGGCAATGAGAACGGCAGGACGCGAACCAGGTAGCCGCTGGCGACAACGGCCACCAGCATCGCCAGGACGACTTCGATGGTATGCATGCTTCTTCCAGGAAGCGGCGCGCGGGGAGGCACGGGGGCCAGCGCCGGAAACCCGGAAAAAATTACCACACGCGGCCACGACCGCGGCGACCACGGCCGCCGCGCGTCAGCCCCGGCTCATGCCCCGTCGAAGCGGTACAGATCCATGGCGAGGAAGCCGGCATCGATACCAGCGTCGATGCGGCGTGCACCGAAGCCGCCCTCGCCGGCCGCGCCCATCGCGAAGAACAGCGGCAGCAGGTGCTCGTCGGTCGGGTGCGCGCGTTCGGCGAATGGCGCCTGCCGGCGGTAATCCAACAGGGCCTGGCGGTCATTGGCGGCCAGGCGCTGCTCCACCCACTCAATGAAGGGCCGCACGTACGGCGCTTCCTTGCCGTCCTGGTAGTCCCCCCAGTCGTGCAGGTTGTGGGTGATGCTGCCCGAGCCGACCAGCAGCACGCCCTGCTCGCGCAGCGGTGCCAGCGCGCGGCCCAGCGCGAACTGGTGCTCGGGGCCAAGCAGCGGCTGGATCGACACCGGCACCACCGGGATGTCGGCCTGCGGGCGCAGCAACCGCAGCGGCACCCACGCGCCGTGGTCGAGGCCACGTTGCGGATCGAGCGCCACCGGCAGGCCAGCGGCGGCGATACGGCCGGCCACCTCTTCGGCCAGCGCCGGATCACCCGGCGCCGGGTACTGCAGTTCGAACAGCGCGCGCGGGAAGCCGCCGAAGTCATGGATGGTCGGCGGCTGCGGGTGCGCGCCGACCAGCGGCTGCCGGCCCAGCCAGTGCGCCGAGGCCATCACGATGGCACGTGGCGCCGGCAGGTCGCGCGCCAGCTCGGCCAGGCGCACGCCGACCTGGCCCGGATGCAGGGCAGTCATCGGCGAACCGTGGGAGATGTACAGCGAAGGCAGGCGGGACATGGAATTCTCCAGTTGCAGGATCAGGCGGCGATCAGCGCGAACGCAGGGTCCACTTGCCGTCGCCGACCAGGAACAGCACCACCAGCGCCAGCGCCCAGAACGCCGGGTATTCCCAGCCGCCGCCAGCGTTGGCGAAACTGAAGCCATTGGCGCCATGCACGGTGACGATGGTGCCCAGCAGCAGCGGCACGCCGATCAGGCCCACCCAGCGTGCGTAGATGCCCAGCAGCAATGCGGCGGTGATCACCAGCTCGACGCCGATGGTGAGGTAACCGAGCACGCCGGGCAGGCCCAGCGATTCGAAGAACGCGGCGGTACCGGCCGGGGTGAACACCAGCAACTTGGTCAGCGCATGGACCAGGAACAGCACGCCCAGGGCCAGGCGCAGCAGGGTGGCGCCATACGGGGCCAGCGGCGAAACAGGAGCAGTCGTGGTGTGCATGGGGGAAACACCTTGAAGGGAGTGGACACAGGTTATTGCGCCTTCACGAATCGATAAATACGATCTTTCGACCGTATTTATTTCAAAAGGCGCAACAATGGACACCCTCGAGGCGATGCGCGTGTTCGTGGCAGTGGTCGAGCGCAACGGCTTCAGTGCTGCCGCGCAGGCCCTGGACCTGTCCACCGCCGGCGTCACCCGCCACGTCGCCGCGCTGGAGAAGCGCCTGGCCACGCGCCTGCTCCACCGCACCACGCGCCGAGTCAGCCCGACCAGTGCCGGTGCCGCCTACTACGCCCAGTGCGTGCGCCTGCTGGCCGAGTTCGATGCGCTGGAGGCCAGCATCGGTGCGCAGGCGCTGGAGCCCTCGGGCACGCTGCGGATCAACGCGCCGGTCAGCTGGGGCATCGCCCGCCTCGGGCCACTACTGGCCAGCTACCGCGAGCGCTTTCCACAGGTGGAACTGGACCTGGCACTGTCCGACCGCCTGGTGGACATGGTCGAAGAAGGCTACGACGTGGCCATTCGCATCACCCGCGAGCCCAGCCCTACCTTGATCGCGCGCCGCCTCGGCGAATCGCGGGTGAGCCTGTGCGCCGCACCTTCCTACCTGGCCGCGCACGGTGCGCCAAAGACCCCGCAGGAGCTGCAGGCACATGCATGCCTGAGCTACAGCTACTGGTCCGCCGGCGACCATTGGCCGTTGCAGGGCCCCGGTGGCGAAGTGAAGGTGGGAGTAAGCAGCCTGCTGCACGCCAACAACGGCGACGTGCTGCGCGAAGCAGCAATCGCCGGCATGGGCGTGATCCTGCAACCGGATTTCCTGCTGGAAGACGCGCTGGCTGATGGCCGCCTGGTGCGCATCCTGCCCGAATGGGAGGCCTCGCCGATCGGCATCTTCGCGGTCTACACCAGCCGCAGCCACCTGGCGCCAAAGGTGCGCAGCTTCATCGACCATCTGGTGGACGTCGGAGTCTGATGACGCATCCGCCGGGCATGGCCCGGCGCTACCAGAGGTCCGTCACGGGGTAGCGCCGGGCCGCTGACCGGCAGATGCGAAACCCGATCAGGCGGGAACCTCGTCCAGCGCATCAATGATCTGCTCCAGCGGCGCCGGCCGGCCCAGCAGATAGCCCTGTACCTGGTCACAGCCGTGCGCGGCCAGCCAGTCCAGCTGCCCCGGCGTTTCCACGCCCTCGGCGATGATGGTCAGCCCCATGCTGTGGCCCAGCGACAGCAGCGCGCGGCAGATCGAGGCATTGCGTGGGTTGGTTTCCACGTCGGCAACGAAGCTGCGGTCGATCTTCAGGATGTCCAGCGGCAGGTGCTGCAGGTAGGACATGCTCGAGTAGCCGGTACCGAAATCATCCAGCGACACGCTGATGCCCTGCTCGTGCAGGCGCTGCATGGTCTGCATCGCCTGCGCCGGCTTGCGCATCAGGCTGCTCTCGGTCAGCTCCACGTGCAGCGCGCCGCGCGCCAGGCCGAAGTCCTGCTGCGCGCGCGTGAACTCGGTTACCAGGTCACTGTTGAAGAACTGCACCGCCGACACGTTGACCGCGATCGGCAGCTCGCCCCAACCGGCATCGACCAGCCGCCGCTGCGCCTTCGCCGCCGCGCGGATCACCCAGCGCCCCAGTGCCAGGATCAGTCCGGTGTCTTCGCACAACGGGATGAACTCGTTGGGCGGAATGAAACTGCCGTCAGCCTGCGGCCAGCGCAGCAGCGCCTCCAGCGCTGCCGGGCTGCCATCGCCGGCGTGCCGGATCGGCTGGAAGTACAGCTGGAATTCGTTGTCGATGGCGGCGTGGATTCGCCCGGCCAAGCGCAGGCGGTCGGCCAGCCGCGTGGTCACCGCCGCGTCGAACCAGACCACCACGTTGCCCTCGGCGCGCGCTGCATGCGCGGCCTGTGCCGCCATGCCGATCACCTGCTCGGCACTGTGCCCGTCACCGGCCACGTGCGTAGCCACGCCGATACGCGGCTCGAACTGGTGCAGCGAATCCTTGCCGCGCATCGGCGCCGATACGATCTGCAGCAGGTCGTCCAGCACGCGCTGGACATCCTGCCCGGTGCTGATGGCGAACACGAAATCTTCTGCCGGCTGGAAGGCCAGCGTGCCGCAGCGTGCACCCAGCCCGCCGAGCCGGGTGGCCATCGACTGCAGCACCGCATCGCCGATCTCGCGTCCCAGCGTATCGGCCACCAGCTGCAGGCCGCGCAGCTGTACGAACGCAATGGTGTAGCCCGCATCGTGCTCGTCCAGCTGTTCGGTCAGCGCGCGCACGTTGAGCAGGCCGGTGGCCGGGTTGTGCCGCGCCTGGTAGGCCAGGTCGCGCTCATAGGCCAGCCGTTCGCTGACATCCTCGGCCAGCACCAGGCATGCCGGCTGGCCGTCGAAGTCGAGCCGGGACAGATGTGCACGTACTTCAAACACGCTGCCGTCCTTGCGCCGGTGCAGTCGCACGGTGGCGTCCTGCAGCTCGCCGACCCGGGCCTTGGCGATCGCGCCCTTCACCTCGTCCCAGCCTTCGCGCGGGCGGATGTCGAGGATGCTCATCGCCAGGAATTCCTCGCGGCTGTAGCCATACTGGCGCACAGCGGCGTCGTTGACCTCGATGAAGCGCAGCGTGTCCGGATCGAATACCCAGAACGGCGCCGGGTTGCGGTCGAACAGCAGGCGGAAGCGACGCTCCGCTTCGCCCATCTGCTCCCGCGCCTGGTAGCGCTCGCTCAGGTCGGTCAGCGCACCGATCATGCGCCGCTCACTGTCAGCCACCTCGACCCGCTGGCCGCGTGCACCGACCCAGCGCACCTCGCCACCGGGCAGCACCAGCCGGAACACCTGGTCGAGCACCGCACTACCGGCAAACGCCTGGTCGAAGGCGTGCTGCAGGCGCGCGGCGTCATCACGGTGCACGCGCGCAAAGAAATCAGCCACCGGCAGCGCATCGGTCTGCACCCCGAAGATCTCTCGGGCCAGCGGCGACCAGCGCAGCAGTGCCGCGTCCTCGTCCACATACCAGGTGCAGACGCGGCCCACCTGGTGCGCCAGCCGCAGTTCGGCGTGGCCGGTCTTCAGTTCCTCCGCCATCGACTGCTGGCGGCGGGTGCTGCGGCGCACCGCGTACAGCAGTACCAGCAGCACCCCGACGTAAGCCAGCACGATCGCCACTGACGCCTGCAGGTACGGCCACCATGGCGCCAGCACGTCCTCATCGGCCAACCCGACCTGCACCGCCAGCGGGCTGCGCTCGAGCGTGCTGACGGTGATGATCCGTGGCACGCCATCGACCGCGCCCGGCACGCTGCCCAGCTCGACCACCGCCTGCTTGCCGAGCAGGTCACGCCGAGGCAGGTCGAAGCGACGGCCGACCGTGCCATGCGGATCCGGCACCCGCGCCAGCATGTAACCCTCGGCATCGCTGATCGAGACCAGTCCGTTCGGGCCCACGTCCAGCCCGCCGATGATGCGCTGCAGCTCGCCGCAGCGCAGCCGCGCCAGCAGCCAGCGATCGTCGGCCATCGACAGCGCCAGCGGCACCACCCATCCATCGTCGCCGGCCTGCTGCGGCGGACCGATGTACAGCGCGCTGCCCTGCCCGCGCCGCTGCGGGTCGGTCCACAGCGGCAGGTTCAGATCGCCTTTGCCGGCGGTGATCGCGCGGCCGTGGCGGTCCAGCACCACGATGCTGTGCAGCTCGGCATGGCGGCTCAGCACGCCGCCGATGGCGGCATCCAGCAGTGCCGGCGCCTGTACCGGCACGCGGCGGAACAGTTCGGCCGCGTCGGCGGCGATACCGGACATCGCCCGTTCCAGGTTGCGCAGTTCCAGCGCCAGCAGGCGCTCGCTGCCCACCGCCAGCGCGCGGCTCTGGCGCTGCGCAGCCTCCAGCCGGCGGTGGTGGTCGTTGGCCAGCATGGTGGTCAAGCCAGCCACCAGCAACACGCCCAGCAGCACGCCGCCCCAGGTAATGGCGCGCAACGGCCGAGCCAACGCCCGCTTCAGCGCGGGCATCGGTCGGTCTTCCTTGTGCAGTCGGCTGGCTTCATGCGCGAACGAATCCTCCACGTCCCCGACCTCAACGGCCGGCGGACGCCATTCTTGACGCCTGGCACCGCCCCGCATGGCCACCTCCCCGTGTCCGCGCAGGGTTCCAGCGGCCAGCATGCACCACGCGGCTGGCGCCGTGAAGATCGCATCCGCGCGTTCAGCCAGATCCTGCACAGGCGCTGCGGTGCAACGGAACGGCCAGCCGGGCCGGGGCGGATTAGACTTGGGGTTTTCCGCTGCAAGAGAAGTCCATGTCCAAGCTGCGCCGTCCCACCCTGGCACTGGCCATCGTTGCCAGCCTGTCCCTGGCCGCCTGCGACCGCCCGGCCGAACCGGCCGCCGGCACCGCCGCGCCGGCCGATGCCGCACCCGCAGCGGCCAAGCCGATGCTGGGCAGCTTCGGCTTCGATGCCAGCGGCATGGACCGCAGCATTGCCGCCGGCGACGACTTCTTCGGCTTCGCCAACGGCACCTGGGTCAAGAACACCGAGATCCCCGCCGACCGCTCGCGCTTCGGCAGCTTCAACGTCATCGCCGAAAAGACCCTGGCCGATACCCGCGCCATCCTCGAAGGCGCTGCCGGCAACGCCCAGGCCAACGGTGACGACAAGCTGATCGGCGACTACTACGCCGCCTTCATGGATGAAGCCGGCATCGAGCAGCACGGCCTCGCGCCGGTGCAGCCGCAGCTGAAGGCGATCGAAGCCATCGCAGACAAGGCCGGCCTGGCGCGCACGCTCGGCGGCGACATGCGCGCCGATGTCGACCTGCTCAACGCCACCAACTTCTACACCGACCGCCTGTTCGGCCTGTGGGTGTCGGTGGACATGCTGCAGCCGGACCGCACCGCGCCGTACCTGGTGCAGGGCGGGCTGGGCATGCCCGACCGCGATTTCTACCTGGGGGGTGGCCGCATGGCCGAACTGCGCAAGCAGTACCAGGCCTACATCGCGCAGATGCTGCAGCTGGCCGGCGTTGCCGACCCGGCCGGCAAGGCGCAGCGCATCCTCGCGCTGGAGACCAAGATCGCGCAGGCACACGCCACCCAGGAAGAAACCAACGACGTGACCAAGGGTGCCAACCCCTGGACCCAGGCCGACTTCAATGCCAAGGCACCGGGCATGGACTGGAACGCCTTCCTCGATGCAGCGGCGCTGGGCAAGCAGCAGGACTTCATCGTGTGGCAGCCCAAGGCCGTGGCCGGGCTGTCCAAGCTGGTCGCCACCGAGCCGCTGGACGCCTGGAAGGACTACCTGGCCTTCCACGCGCTGGACCGTGCCGCGGCGTACCTGCCGAAGAAGTTCGCCGATGCCCGCTTCGCCTTCCATGGCACCGCGCTGAGCGGCACCCCGCAGCAGAGCGACCGCTGGAAGCGCGCAGTGGATGACGCCAACCACGCAGTGGGCGAAGCGATCGGCAAGCGCTACGTCGAGAAGCACTTCGACGCGAAGACCAAGGAACGCGCCGACGAGATGGCGAAGAACATCATCGCTGCCTTCGCCAAGCGCATCGATGCGCTGGCCTGGATGTCACCGCAGACCAAGGCCAGCGCCAAGGCCAAGGTCGCCGGCCTGACCGTGGGCATGGGTTACCCGGAAAAGTGGCGTGATTACAGCGGCCTGGAGATCCGCCGCGATGATGCGCTGGGCAATGCGCAGCGCGCCGAACTGTTCGAGTACCAGCGCAACATCGCCAAGCTGGGCAAGCCGGTCGACCACAGCGAGTGGGCGATGCTGCCGCAGACCATCAACGCGATGAACGTACCGCTGGAGAACCGCCTGGTGTTCCCGGCCGCGATCCTGCAGCCGCCGTTCTTCGACGGTGCGGCCGACGATGCGGTGAACTACGGTGCAATCGGCGCGGTGATCGGCCACGAGATCAGCCATGGCTTCGACAATGCCGGTGCGCTGTTCGATGAGACCGGCAAGCTGCACAACTGGTGGACCGCCGAGGACCTCAAGCAGTTCAACGCCGCCGGTGATGCGCTGGCCGCGCAGTTCAGCAGCTATGAGCCGTTCCCCGGCGTGCACGTGAACGGCAAGCTGAGCCTGGGCGAGAACATTGCCGACGTGGCCGGTCTGGGCACTGCTTATGACGCCTACCAGCTGTCGCTGCAGGGCAAGCCGGCGCAGACTCTGGAAGGCTTCACACCCGACCAGCGCTTCTTCCTCGGCTTTGCCCAGGCGTGGCGCAGCAAGAGCCGCGAGCAGGCGCTGCGCAACTCGCTGCTGACCGATGTGCATGCACCGGGCCAGTTCCGCGCACTGACCGTGCGCAACATCGACGCCTGGTACCCGGCGTTCGAAGTGAAGGAAGGCCAGAAGCTGTACCTGGCCCCGGACAAGCGAGTCAAGGTGTGGTGATGTAACCGGAACGGGCGCCTTGCGGCGCCCGTTCCATTTCCCGTTAGCTGCCAACCCTGGTTGGCGCATCCCTCGCTTTGGTGGGTGCCAACCTTGGTCGGCAGGGGTGGGAATCCACGCATGGCGTGGATCTACCTGCGGGTGGTGGCAACCATCAGCAGAGCGCTCGCAGCCAACACCACCGCAGCCCACAGGATGGCGTGCAACCCGACGCCATCCAGCAGACGACCCCCGCCCCACGCGCCCGCTGCGATGCCGATGTTGAACACGCCCACGTACAACGCGGTGGCGATCTCCAGGGCATGCGGCACCGCCTTCATCATCCAGCTCATCAGGCCCACTGACACACCACCATAGGCCAGGCCCCACAACAGCAGCACCGCGATGCCGCCGGTCGGCGTACTGCCCACCCACAGCAGCAACAGCGGCGTCAGCAGCAGGCCGGACGCAATCGCCAGCAACGTACCGCGCGGATGGCGTGCTGCCAGCGGCCCGGCAATGAAGTTGCTCGCGATGCCAGCCAGGCCGTAGGCAAACAGCAGTGCACCGATCAACGACGCCTCCACGCCCGACACCGTCGTAAGCAGCGGCCGCACGTAGGTGAAGGCGATGAAGTGCCCGGCCACCAGCAGCAGGGTCAAGCACAGGCCGCGCTGCAGACCGCGATGGCCGAGCAGCTGCACGAACTGCGCTGGCCGCACCGATGTACTTACAGGCAACGCGGGAATCACCCGCAGATGCAGCAGCATCACCGCCGCACTGAACAACGCCATCGCCGCAAAGGCGCTGCGCCAACCCAATGCATCCCCGATCAGCGCGCCCAACGGAATACCCAGCACCGACGCTGCGGCCACGCCGCCGAAGATGATCGAAGTAGCCAGGCCGATGCGGTCAGCCGGCACCAGGCGCGCGGCCAGACCGCCGGCGATGGCCCAGATGCCGCCCATGCAGAACCCCACCAGCACCCGTGCGGCCAACAGCCAGCCGATGCCCGGTGCCAGCGCCGAAGCGAGGTTGGCGACCAGCAGAAGCGCAAGCAGCGCGCACAGGATGCGACGGCGATCGATGCCACCGGCTGCGATCACCACCAGCGGTGCGAACACTGCTGCCAGCAGGGCCGGCAGCGAGATCATCAGGCCGGCGGTGCCGGTGGAGGCGCCGAGGCTTTCGGCGATCGGCGTCAGCAGGCCCACCGGCAGCATTTCGGTGGTGACCACCGAGAACGTGGCGAGGCCGACGGCGGAAACCGCCCACCACAGATGACGAGGCACAGGCGCGGCGTGCGCAGGCGATGAAGCGCTCACGGGACGATTCCTTCAGGGGATGTTGTCGAGGCAGACGGGCGCAGTGCACGTTGCGCGAGCACGGCGAACAGCAGCGCGCCACTGCCTGCCACCAGCGCAACAACAAAGCCGCTGCGCACGCCCCCCGCATCGACACTCTGCCCGGACAGCGCCGCGCCCAGCGCCACGCCGATGTTCAATCCGGCCAGCAACCAGGTCATGCCTTCGGTCAGGCGCGATTCGGGCACGTACTGTTCGACCAGCGACATCGCCACGATCATCGTCGGCGCGAAGAACACCCCGGCCAGCAGCACGGCAACGGCCAGTGCAGGCAGGTTGCCGACCCACAGCAACGGCAACGTGGTCAGCGCGGTGGCCGCTGCGCCCAGCAGCAACAGGCGCGGCAACGGCACCTGCAGCTTCAGCGCACCGAACAGCAGGCCAGCCGCGCAGCTGCCCAGCGCATAGGCCGACAGCACCACGCTCGCTGCGAGGGGCTGGCCACGCTGTTCGGCGAAGGCCACGCTGGTGATGTCGACCGTGCCGACGATCACTCCCATCGCCAGCATGAGCAGCGCCAGCAGGCGGATCTCCGGTTGCCGCAGCAGGGAGCGGCGTGGTGTGGCGCTGTCAACCGGTTGCAACGGCGGCTCGGTGCCACGCTGCAGCACCAGTGCGGTCAGTCCGATCACCAGCAGCAGGGCTGCAGCCAGCACGCCGGCCTGCGGCCATACCGCCACCGACAGCCCGACGGACAACGGTGGCCCGGCAATGAAGGTGACCTCGTCGAACACCGTCTCCAGCGAGTAGGCGGTCTGCAGTTGCGGGCGACCGCGATGGATCGCGGTCCAGCGCGCGCGCACCATCGCCGACACGCTGGGCATGCAGCCGGCCAGCATCGCCGCGGCGAACAGGGTCCAGTCCGGTGCCTGCAGCACGGTGCAGGCCAACAACACCACCAGGCCGCTGGCGCTCAGCGCGGTGGCCCACGGCAGCACCCTGCCCTGCCCATGGCGGTCGACCCAGCGCGATACCTGTGGCGACAGCAGCGCGTAGGTCAGCACGAAGGTGGCCGACACCGTACCGGCCAGTGCGTAGCTGCCGCGCAGCTGCGACAGCAGGGTGATGATGCCGATGCCGGTCATCGGCAGTGGCAGGCGGGCCAGCAGCCCGGCCAGGGCAAGGCCGGCGGTGCCGGGGGCGGCGAACAGGTCGCGGTAAGGGGTGGCCATCGCATTCTCCAGGGCAGCGACTTGCCTGGCGCGGGAAGCGCCACGACAATACATACAGTGCGTATGAATATGAGACTACATTCATACGCGTCGTATGTAAATAATCATGCACTGTGTATGTAAGGAGCTCCGGATGGTTCGTCGCACCCGCGCCGAGATGGAAGAAACCCGCGCCACCCTGCTGGCCACCGCCCGCCGGGTGTTCAGCGAGCATGGCTATGCCGCCACCTCGATGGACGACCTGACCGCCCAGGCCGGGCTGACCCGCGGCGCGCTGTACCACCACTTCGGCGACAAGAAGGGTCTGCTGGCGGCTGTCGTCGCCCAGCTCGATGCCGAGACCGACCTGCGCCTGCAGGCGATCAGTGATACCGCCGACGATGCATGGGAGGGCTTCGTGCAACGTTGCCGCGCCTATCTTGAGATGGCGCTTGAGCCGGAGATCCAGCGCATCGTGCTGCGCGATGCGCGCGCGGTGCTGGGTGGCGCCTCACCGGAATCGCAGCGGCACTGCGTGAACTCGATGCAGCGCCTGATCGAGCAGCTGATCACCCAGGGTGCGGTGGCGCCGGTGGATGCGCAGGCGCTGGCGTCGCTGATCTACGGCAGCCTGGCCGAGGCCGCGTTCTGGATCGCCGACGGCGAGCAGGGCGACGCGCGCCTGCGGCAGGCGACGGCGGCGCTGGAGATGCTGTTGCGTGGGTTGAAGTCGACGGAGTAAGGCCCATCCACGCATGGCGAGGATCTACTACGGAATCCGCTCTGGTAGATGCCAACCTTGGTTGGCTCTTCTGCCGCACCGCGCGCAACGCGTGCCAACCAAGGTTGGCACCTACCTGGGAACGGTGGGCCACTCGCGCAGTACATCCACCGGCACGCCCACGCGCGTGCAGGCGCGGCTGGCCAGGCCATCGGGCAGCGCGCGGCGGAACAGCGGCGCCATGCCCCGCATCAATTTCGCCGACGCGGCCGCCTGCGCCCGCTGGCGACCATTGCGTTCGAGCATGCCTTCGGCCCAGTCCGGCAGCAGCGCGGCACCGGCCCCCAGGAATACTTCGCGCGACAGGCCTGGCACCGGTACCGGCAGGCGCACACCGGACAACACCTCCAGCACCTCGCGCGAGCGCTCGTCCACGCGCAGCTCCGGCTGCCGCGCGCAGAAGTACGCCGCCACTTCCGCTTCGCTGCGCGGCACATCCACCGCACCCAATGCCTCGGCCACGCAGCGGTACTCGTCGTAGTAACGATCGGCGATGTGCGCCGGCACCTCGCGCCCGTATCGGCGGAAGCCTTGCAGGAAGCCAAACGCCTCGGTCACGTGCACCCAGGTCAGCAGCTGCGGATCGTCCGCCGCATAGTGCTCACCCTGCGCGGTCTGGCCACGGATCTGCGCATGGATGCGGCGCACCTTGGCCACCAGCATCTCGAC
Source organism: Stenotrophomonas sp. 1L-E-5-B-C3 (assembly GCF_057292075.1). Classification (NCBI taxonomy): domain Bacteria; kingdom Pseudomonadati; phylum Pseudomonadota; class Gammaproteobacteria; order Lysobacterales; family Lysobacteraceae; genus Stenotrophomonas; species Stenotrophomonas sp. 1L-E-5-B-C3. The sequence continues at coordinate 14,182 of NZ_JBXAWS010000013.1, read as the reverse complement.
CTCGCCGGCGGGCGCATAGCTGGTGCCGGCCACAAAGGCCGTGGTGCGGCGCAGGCGGCCCACCAGGTCCTGGCGGAAATTGGAGTGGTCGTAGACCCCGGCCAACGCCCGCGGGTGCAGGGTCTGCAGCATCAGTGCGCACAGGCCGCCGGCCAGCATCGACGGGAATTCGGCGTGCAGCCGCCAAGTGACGCTGTCGGGGCCGAACCAGCCCGGGTCACCCAGCGGGTGGTCGTAATCGATGCCGCTCTGGCCACGCGGGAAGGCCTCCAGGACCCAGCGCCGGATCGGCGCCGTCACGGGGCGGGAGAGTCGCTGCAGCAGAGCCGGCATCACAGGTCCAGGGAAGGCGGAAGAACGGCCACGCGCTGCGCGGTCGGCCCCGATTCTGGGCGATCACGACGCCAACGGCGAGTCTCCGCACTCAGCCACGGTTTCATGTGCGGCCGCAGCACGTTTCACCCTGCGACATCTTGTCGCAGGCTGCAGCCGCGATGCTGCAATGCAGCAACATTCACTCATTCAGACAGAAGCCTTGCGCCGCTTGGCCTTGGCCCCATTGCACGGCTCGCTGGAAGTGCTAGAACTGAACCTGCCACACCGTCCAACGCTGATCGACGCACGTTCCACAAGGAGCCAGCCATGATTGCTTTGTTCAAGGGTTTGGGAATTCTGCTTCGCGACAACGAGCTCTACAGCAGCCCGTTCGATAAACAGGTCGCGCACTGGCGCAACCTCAGCGAGCAGCAGATCCGCGACGAAGTGGCTGTGCTCGCCCAGGCCAAGTGCCAATGGCTGATCGCCTCGATCGTGGGCTGGCAGGCGGCGTCGCTGCTGATCCTCGGCCTGATTGCCAACTACCTGTGGCGTGACGATTTCCATATCACCTTCACCCGCGTGGTGATCGTGTTCGGCTCATGGGTATCGATCCTGTTCGTGATCTGGTTCATGGCCAACATGTTCGACCGTACCGCCGGTTTCGAGCGCTGGATGAAGGCGTTCAACAGCCGCGCGCGAATCAGTTCCAAGGCCGACAGCGTCGAGCACGTGGCCGAGGCGCTGGACCTGGCCGAGCATTATCCGGAAGTGCTGGACTACAAGCAGGCGGTCACCGCCCGGCGTGAACTGCGCCATGAGGACATCCGCATCATGACCGAGATCGGGCGCATGAAGCAGCATTCGGAACTGGTGGGACGCCTCAACCACGTGGGTGAAACCGAGCACCACCACGAACTGACGCTGCAGCCAGCCTACTGACCCTTCGGGGAAGCGGGGGGACCCACAATGCCACCGTGATCACTCACGGTGGCATTGTTCTTTCCGTTCCTCGCTGACGCATTGGTTGAAGCCCTTCGGCAGGTCACTGAACTCCCGCGTCTCTCCCACTGCCACCGCGAACGACCGTATCGGCGCTTTCGCACAGACGGCATCGGGACTGCAGGCCGGGTCCAGGACCAGGTAGTGGCACTGGCCGCTACGGCTGGCGATGCACTCGAAGCGCGCCACCCCATCCACCACGGTGCGCTTGCTGTACAGCGTGTCCACGCCATTGGCGTTGGTGCGGGTAATTGCGGTCTCGGTGGACTTCTGACAACCGGCAAGCGCCAAAGCAGCGAGGCCCATAAGCAGGAAGGAACGCATGGAAAGCTCCGGGTATCGGAAGATGCGGCGCGGCTACATGCCGCGGAACAGACTCATGAAGGGCTGGCTGACCACCAGTGTTTCCGCACGCTGGCGCAGGCGCAGTACACCGCGCCCTGTATCGTCGCGGCTCACCGCCGCCACCGCCTTCATGTTGACGATGGTCGAACGATGGATCTGGCGGAAGTGCTGCGGGTCGAGCACTTCCAGCAGCTCGCGCAGCGGCGTGCGCAGCAGGCTTTCGCCGGCGGCGGTGACCACCGTGGTGTACTTGTTGTCGGCGCGGAAGTAGGCCACGTCCTCCAGCATGATCAGCTGCGTCTCGCGGCCGTTGCTGGCGGTGATCCAGGCCAGCGGCGGGTGGTCGGCGCTGCCCTGCGATGGACCCAGCCGTTGCAGCAGGCGTTCAAGCACCGCGTCGTCCTGGCGCGTCGATGGCAGCCGCGACAGGATGCGCTCGCGCGTGGCCAGCAGGCGCTCGTCGCTCACCGGCTTCAGCAGATAATCCATCGCGCCCTGCTCGAACGCATCGATGGCGTACTGGTCATAAGCGGTGACGAACACCACCTGGGTACGCGGGCTCAGTTCGGACAGCGAACGTGCTACCTCGATGCCGCTGATGCCAGGCATGCGGATGTCGAGGAAGGCGATATCCGGCTGCTTCTCGGCCAGCTGCTCCAGCGCACTGGCGCCGTCCTCGCACTCGGCCACCAGTTTCAGTTCCGGCCACAGCCGGCCCAGCTGCTCCACCAGTGACTGCCGCAGCAGTTCTTCGTCTTCGGCGATCAGCGCTTCAAGCGGCATGGCTGCGTTCCTTGGCCGACTGCGGCAGGGTCATGGTCGCGGCCACGCCGCTGGGGAAGTTGGCAACGATCGCCACACCGGCCTGCTCGCCGCAGGTCAGGCGCAGGCGCTCGCGCAGGTTCTTCAGGCCGATGCCGGTGCCACTGGTGCCCTGGCCGAAGCCGAGGCCATCGTCGGCCACCGTCACCGTCACATGGTCATCGAAACCACGCGCCAGGATCCAGATCGTGCCGCCGCCGGGCTTGGGTTCCAGGCCGTGCTTGATCGCGTTTTCCACCAGCGTCTGCAGCGCCATCGCCGGCAGCTTCACCTCGTGCAGTTCAGTCGGCACCTGCACTTCCACCGCCAGCCGCGCACCCATGCGGATACGCAGGATTTCCAGGTAGGCGCGGGTGCGCTCCAGCTCCACGCCCAGGGTGGACACCGATTCGTCCACCTGCGGCAGTGAACTGCGCAGGTACTGGATCAGATGACCGAGCATCTGTTCGGCGCGCGCCGGATCGGTGCGGGTCAGCACCTGCGCGTTGGCCAGCGAGTTGTACAGGAAATGCGGTTCGACCTGCGCATGCAGCAGGTTCAGCCGCGCCACCGACAGCTCCTTTTCGACCTGGGTCTGTTCGGCGGCGGCCTGCTCGTCGCGACGCTGGTCGGCAACACGGCGGCTGATCGCGCGGGTGACCGCTTCGGCATTCTCGTAGTTGCTGCCCTCGTCCAGCGCCAACAGGTCGGCCCACCAGCCTGCGTCCGGTTCGAACAGCAGGGTGACGGTGCTGGTGCCCTGCCCCGGCGTGACCGTGGCCAGCACGCTGTTGCGCTTGATCGCCAGCCGCGCCGGCAGGTTCCAGCGCGAGGGCTGGCGGCCGTTCCAGAGATCGACGCGGCGTACATAGGCGCGCACCTGCAGGCTGCCGGCCGAGCTTTCCACCTCCTCCACCCGCGGCAGCTCGCCCACCGCCGCCTCGACCACCGCGAAGGCGTGGCCGGCATCCATCGGCAGTTCGATCTGCCGACGCTGGCGCCCGGACAGGGTGGCGCCATCGAGGCGGCCGGCCACCAGCCAGACCCGGCGCACATGGGTCACCGCACTGCCCAGCGCCGAGATCATCAGGAACATCACCAGCAGCCCGAACACCCAGCCGGGGCCGTCGTTCATGCCGCTGAAAATGCCGCTCCAGACCATGCCGGCCACAAACAGTGCCGCGGCCCAGGCCAGCAGGTGACGGAGGATGAGGGAGAGGCTGGCGATCACGGCGGCGCCTTGGTGGAAGGGGGTGAGCCGAGCATAGGGCGGCCCATCCGGCAAGCAAGCGGCCTGCGACGAAGGGCCGGAAAGCGGGGATGGAAGCCCATCTGGTAGTGCCGGCCGCTGGCCGGCTCCCCATTATCTCCGCATGCATCACAGGGTTGCCGGCCAGCGGCCGGCACTACCAGGGAGGCGCCGGGCAAGCCCGGCGCGTTGCCTTATTTGCGCTGGTCGGCGCTGGCGTCACGCACGGCGCGGAACGACTCGTCCTTGCTCCAGTTCGGCCAGCTGCGCGAGTTGGCCAGCTGGTTGCCCAGCGTGTACAGCACTTCCAGGTCGCGGGCGGCACCGGCGAACACCCAGTCCGGCTGCCATTCGTCGCCCTGCTGGTGGTAACGCTTGGCGGTGTAGTCCTCCGAGGCCTTCTTGCCTGCCGCCACGCCGCCGTCCACCCAATCCTGGCCAGCCGACCACGACAGCGCTGGCACGCCGCGCTTGGCGAACGGGAAGTGATCGGAGCGGAAGAACAGGCCGGCTTCCGGCTTCGGGTCCGGCGTGTAGCGGATATCCCAGCCCTTGGCCACGTCCTTCAGCTGGTCCAGCAGTTCGAAGCGCGCGGCACCGTAGATGCCGAAGTCACGCGACGGGCCGAACGGCGCCATGCCGTCCATGTTGATCATCGCCACGGTCTTTTCCAGCGGATACAGCGGATGGGTGGCGTAGTACTCCGAACCCAGCAGGCCCTTCTCTTCGGCGGTCACCGCCAGGAACAGCACCGAGCGCTGCGGGCGCTTCTGCTTGGCGAAACCGCGGGCAAGTTCGATCAGCGATGCGGTGCCGCTGGCGTTGTCCAGCGCGCCGTTGAAGATGCGGTCGCCGCGTGCGTCGGGCTCGCCCACGCCGATGTGGTCCCAGTGCGCACTGTAGATGACAGTCTCGTCCGGGTGGCTGCTGCCTTCCAGGCGCGCGGCCACGTTGTGCGAGGTGATCACTTCGGTCTTCACCGCGTACTTCGCATCCAGGCTGGCACCGGTCAGCGGCACCGGGGTGAAGTCACGCTGCTGCGCCTTCTTCTTCAGCGCTTCGAAATCTTGCCCGGCCGAACGGAACAGCTCCACGGCCAAGTCGCGCTGTATCCAGCCTTCCAGCAACGGGTGACTGTCGGCCGGGTTGTCACGCACCACGTCGAACATGGTGTTGGTGTTGGAGCCGGCGACGGTGGCCCAGCCATAGGATGCCGGTGCGGTCTCATGCACGATCAGCACGCCCAGCGCGCCCTGGCGTGCGCCCTCCTCGTACTTGTAGGTCCAACGACCGTAGTAGGTCATGCCCTTGCCGTCGAAGTCGCCCTGGCCGGTTTCAAAATCCGGGTCGTTGATCAGCACGACGGCGATCTTGCCCTTCAGGTCCACGCCCTTGAAGTCGTCCCAGTTGCGCTCCGGTGCCTTGACGCCGTAGCCGAGGAACACCAGCGGGGCCTTGCTGATGTCGACGTTGCTGGCGCCGTTCATGGCGGCGCGCACGGCGATCTGCTTGCCCTGTTCCAGCGCAACGGTCTTGCCGCCCTGGTGCAGCGCCAGCTGCGGTGCGCCGACGATGTCGCCCTTGCGCAGCGGCACCGCCTGGGTCCACAGGCGCTTGCCGTCCTTGAGGTCGCCGCCCGGCTGCAGGCCGGCGTCGGCAAACTGCTTGCTGAGATAGGTGACGGTCTTCTCTTCGCCGGCGGTGGCCGGGGAGCGGCCTTCGTAGGCGTCGGAGGCCAGTTCCTTGACGTCGGCGGAGATCCGCGCGCCATCGAATTTCGGGGTGGCCGCCATCAGTGCGCTCGACACTGACAGGGCCAGCACGCCCAGTACTGCTCGTTTCATTGCTCTCTCCAGCAGGGAAATCCTTCTGGAGTGTAATGGGATTCGGCAGGGCTGCGCCCTGCACCTGCCGAAGCCAGGGCAACAGCAACAGCTGAAGCAACAGCGGCATTCCGTGGGATGGCGGGGTGGGTCCGGTTGCGGGGGCCGCTGCAAGTACGTCCATGTAAGCTCGGTCGCCGCATCCATGCGGCTCACGCCCCCGCAACCGGACCCACCCCGCCTTCGACAGGTTCCCGCTGCTGTTGGTGGGTGTCGACCTTGGGCGACACACCGCTGTTGGTAGGTGTCGACCTTGGTCGACACGGGCGGAAACAAGAAAGGGTCAGATCCCTTTCCCGGCGGGAAAGGGCTCTGACCCCATCTGTGTGCTGCCTTGGCGTGTTACCAGTTCGGGTCTTCGGCCGGGGCGGCAGCGGGCTTGGGCTTCGGCTTGGCCGCTGGGCGCGCGGCGGCGGCCGGTGCGGCCGAGGCAGTCGCGCCGCCAGCAGCGGCGGCAGCCGGCTTGCTGCCCAGCTTCTGGCGCAGTTCAATCTGGCCCGGACGGAAGCCGCCGCGCATGGCGTCGACGCCGTCTTCGATGGTGCCGTAAGAGGTCTGTGCGGCCACGCGGTCGATGCGGATGGTGCAGCACGGGTGTTCGCTGCGGCCCAGCGAGCGACCGGTCTGCGGGTCCTTCAGTTCTTCGCCCAGGCGCACGGCCTGCCAGCGCTGGCCGGCCTGCACGGTGTCACCGCCCTGGCTCAGCACCACCTGGTCTCCGTCCACCGAAACCACCGACACCGGGAACAGCGTGGTGACGATGGTGGTGCCGATCTGGCCGGACAGCGATTCCATCATCGCCGCGGCCATGTTGCGGCCATTGACCACGCGCGGCAGGGTGCTCGGGCCGGTCGAGGCCAGCTGGTGGTCGAAGCTGTCGGACATCACCACCTGGCCGGTGGTGGCGTTGATCAGGCGCAGGGTGATGCGGCCGCCACCGGAGTACGAGGTCACCTGGCGGTCGGACATGCGCAGGTTGCGCACGCTGCGCGGGTACTCGAAGCGTTCGATGGTCGGGATCAGGATCAGGTCGGTAGCCAGCTGCTGGCCCACGCGTGCGGTGTCCTGCAGGCGCACGTTGCCACTGTTGATGTGGTCGATCTCGGCCTGCAGTTCGTCGCCGAATTCGCGGTCCAGCACGATGAAGCGCTGGGTCTGGGTCAGCGTGTCGGACAGGCGTGCGCGGATCGCATCTGCCACTTCATCGGCATCCACGCGGCCGTCGCCGACGGCGTAGCTGCCGGCCTTGGTGCGCGGCAGGGCAACCACGATCTTCGGCTTGCCCTGCTCGTCTGGTGCGCGGTACTGGGCGATCTGCGCGCGCACGCGCACCTTCCAGTAGCTGCGCATGCTGCGATGGGTCACATCGGAATCGAACGAGCTTGCGCCACGCTTGGCATCGACGTTGACCTTCTCGTCGTAGCTTTCCCTGACGCTGGCCGAGGCCGAACCGCTCTTGGCCGATGCTTCGCCGGAGGCACTGGCCGAGGCCGAGCCCTTGAAGCTCCAGCCTTCATCGCTGGCACGCACGCGGGCGACGGTTTCCTCGTCAAGCTGACGCACTTCATCCTGCGACAGGATTTCATAGCCCAGCACCGCGCCCTGCGAGCCGGCGATCATCTGCTGGGTAAACGCGTCGGCGCGGATATCGCCGACGTGTTCGCCATCCACATCCACATGCAGGCCTGCACGCAGGCTCTGCATCTGGCTGGCCACGCGTACGCCGTTGACCTGCGCCACCGCCGACTGCAATGCCGCCAGCACCGCCAGTTCCGGGGTGCTGCCGATACCGTCGGCTTCACGCGCGACCTGGGTGGTGCCGCCGAAATCCGGCGTGCCACGCAGGGGCGCTGCTTCCACTGGCGCATTGCTGGCCAGTGCACTGGTTGCCTTGTCCTTGGCGGGTGTGGGCGCGGCAGCCGGGGTGTCCTGCTTGCCACAGGCTGCGAGCAGCGCGGCGGCCAGGCCCAGGCCGATCAAACGGGTTGTCATACGCATGGAGATTCGCCTCGGATCAGAGCGAGTCGAGCATCGAATCGGCGTTGGACGGCACCTTCACCTTGCTCTTCTTGGCAAAGGTCACGGCCGACTTGGTCGAACCGTACAGGCCCTTGATGAAGCCCGGCGATTCCTTGGCCACCCACGCACCGGCAGCCAGCTTGCGGCCGACGGTGGCCAGCTGGGTCGCGCCCAGGTTCTTCATGCCGGCGGTGAAGCTGCTGGCTTCGCCGCCCAGCTTCTGCGCTTCGGCAGCCGAGGACAGCAGCGAGACCAGGCCTTCGGCGTAGTGCTGCTTGGATTCAGCGTTCAGTTCCGGCTGTGCGGCCTGGCGCTCGTTGATGGCCGCCTGGGCGGCTTCGCTGACCGACACCGACTTCTTCATGGCATCGACGCTGACCGAACCGGACGACAGCGCCTGGCGCTCGGCTTCCAGCAGCTGCACCTGCTCGGCCAGGCCGAAGGCGCGGGCGAACGAGGTCTGGGCCTGCAGAGAGTGCGACTGCGAGCTGACGAAACGACGCACCAGCGCTTCCTGCGCGGCTTCGTCCGGAGCGGCGGCGCTGGAGGCGCTGCTGCTGGAGGTGCCGGTAGCGGCGCCAGCCAGGTCCTTCAGCTTGCCGAACTGGGCGTGGGCCGGCATCGACAGGGTGGCGGCCGCGATGGCCACGACAAGAGCAGTATTGCGGATCATGTGAGAGTCCTTTGGGAGAGACGGCCGCGATGCGGCGCGCAAGATCGGGTATGGCAGCGGGTCAGTGCCGAGCAAGCGCGGCACCCACCAGAGCCGGAAGCGCCGGGCCATGCCCGGCGAGCGCAGCGGTAACGTCAACGAACCGCCTTGACGTTCAGTTCGTTGATCATCTGCTGGGCAGCCTTCTCGGCGGCCAGCTGCAGGGCATTGGTGCGGGCCACGGTTTCATTCGGGCCGGTACCGGAGAACTGCACCGGGCCCACCGACGACACGGTGCGCGGGAAACGACCGGTCACGTCCAGCACCTTGCCGGTGACGGTGACGAACACGCGGGTGTTGCCGCTGGCCGGATCGCGGTCGCGCATGCCGACGTCGAGGGTGCCGACGGCGATGTACGGGATGTTGGCCGCACGGATGCCGTTGGCGGTATCACGCAGGGTGGCCGGGGCCAGGTCGTTGCCGGTGCTGAAGTCCTTGCGGATGCGCTCGATGCTGAGCAGGCCGCGCGACTCGCCTTCCACGTATTCGGCTTCAACCACTTCGTAGCCGGCGGCGCTGAAGGCACCGGTCATCGCGGTGTTCACTTCGGCGGCGTTGGCCACCTTCCAGCTGATGTTGTCGCTGCGCTGGGTGGTGCTGCCACCGCTGGTGACCGACATCGAACCGTTCTGGTTGATGCTGCCGTTGGTGCTGACCGAGTTACCGCGGAAGCTGTCGCCTTCACGGGTGTTCTCGCTGTAGCTGCTGCTGGCGTCGACGCGGCGGTATTCCTTGTCCTGGAACGACTGCACGGTGTCCTGCGAGCGCGCCATGAACAGGAAGGTCAGCAGCGAGCGCTGCGCAGCAGTGGCGCCAGCAACGGCCGAGCCAGCATCCAGCTTGGTCTGCAGCAGGGTGGTGTTGATCTCTGCGCGGACGGTGACGCTGTAGGTCTTGGCCTTCTTGTCTTCGTTGTCCGACAGCTGCACGGCACTGAGCACGTAGCGGTCGATCTCGCCGATGAACTCGGCGCGACGGGCTTCGAACAGGCGCAGCTTGGCCGCACCGGTTTCAGCGATGTACGCCTCCAGGGCATTGACCTTGGCCTTGTTCATGGCCTGGGCGCGGGTATCGGCACTCAGGCGCAGGCTGTAGCTGGCCGAACCGGTACCACGCGAGCTGGCGGTCTGTGCGGCGACCGGCGAGGCCACCGCCAGGGCGATGAGGATGAGCAGGATGGTACGCATCAACGACATGATTTGATCAACTCCTGGAGGGCTTGGGTCTGCTGCTGCAACGGGCGGCCGCCCGGCTTCTGTTCGTCCAGCCAGCCGCGCGAATCAGCGCGCTTGGCGGCGGCACCGGCGAAGGCGTCGAAGCCGGCCAGCAGGGTTTCGTAGCTGGCCGACCACTGGTCGACCTGCCACTGCGTGACCGGCACCACCTTGGTGGCACCCTTGCGCAGCGGTTGTTCGAAATAGACCTTGCCGGAGAACGGCTCGGTCACCTTGGCGGTGAAGAAGGCGCCGAACAGCATCGTCTTCATCGCCGGGGTTTCTTCGATCACGCCGTTCTTCAGCGCATCGACCTGCAGGTTGATGACGTAGTCCGGCTCGGGGATCTTCAGCTGGTAGACCTTGCCATCGGCAAAGCGGGCCGCCATCGCGCCACCGATCGCCTGGCCCGAGGCCGGCGGCAGCAGGCCGACACCGGTATTGGACGACAGCGTCTTGGACAGCTCATGGGCCAGGGTGGCGCGCAGCGGCGCTTCCCACTTCGGGTCCGGCAACTTGGCGCGCACTGCATCGGACAGGGTTACACCGCCCACCTGCAGGCGGCGCACCGCAGCATCCGGCAGCTTGGCCTGGGCCAGGCTGGCTGCAAGGACCTGCGACAGGCTGGTGCTGGCGTTGCCATACAGCAGATCAGCGACGATCGCGTCGATATCGTCGCTGTCAGGACGGTAGTCCTGCACGTCGATGCGCTGCAGGGTCAGCGGATAGGACGCGATCACCTGGCGCTCGCGGAAGTCGAAGAACAGCGCCTGCAGCGCCACTTCCACCAGCACCTTGTACTGGCTGCCGATCGGCTCGACAGACACCAGTTCGCGGTCCAGCGCGGCAGCCAGCACGGTGGCACTGGTGGTGCCGTCAAGCATCGCCACTGGCTGGTCGATCAGTTCCAGGTGGGCCGGCGCACGGCGCTTGAGCGCCTGCACCAGGGTCTGGTTGAGCGGAATCAGGCCGCGCTTCTCCAGCACCGCATGCGCATGCGGCGTGGTCGCCTGCACGGCGGCGGCATCAGCGGTGTAGGCAAACCCGGCCCAATAGGCCTGCTGCGATTTGTCTGCGGCCTGCACGGCCATCGGCCATACGGCCACGCACAGGGCACAGGCGAGCAGGCGCGCAAAAGCGCGCGATGCGCTCTTCGTCCTTGAATACATCCAACCGCTCCTCGGTCAATACGCACGGAAAGCAGACGCGCATGCGTCCACTGGGCGCGAAACATAACGGCTCGCGGGCCCGCCGACAAGTGCTGCCTTCGTCGGGGTCACTCCAAAGGGGGCAGACCGGCCCGTTGCCGCAGCAGGCCACGCTCCGCCTGGTTCTGGCTGAGCCTGGCGGCTTCGGCAAAAGCGTGACGTGCGTCCTGCTCTCGCCCCAACGTCTGTAGTACCTCGCCCCGCACTACCTGCAACGGCGCGTAATCGCGCAAGCGCGCATCGTCCAGCAACGGCTGCAGCTGTGCCCATGCAGCGAAGGCACCTTCGCTGCGCAGCACCGCCACTACCCGGTTCAGTGCGACAACTGGCGAAGGCTGCACCTGCAGCAACTGTGTATAGAGCGACACGATGCGCGGCCAATCAGTGGCTTCGGCGCGGCGCGCAGCCGCATGGCACGCCGCGATGCGTGCTTGCAGCACGTAGGGATCATCGCCGCCACCGGCGGCCAGCGCGCGCGCCAGCACCTGCTGTCCGCGCTCGATCTGCAGCCAGTCCCAGCGCGCACGGTTCTGCTGATCCAGCAGCACCGGCGCGCCGTGCGCGTCCACGCGCGCTGCCGCGCGCGACGCCTGCAGTTCCATCAGCGCCAGCAGGCCCAGCACCGGCGGCATCGGCAGCCGGTGGGCCAGGATCCGTGCCAGCCGCAGCGCTTCCTCGCACAGCGCCGGGCGCATCCAGTCGTCACCGGCACTGGCCGCATAGCCTTCGTTGAACACCAGGTAGATCGCTTCCAGCACCGAACCAAGCCGCTCGGGCATCGCGTCAGCACGCGGGACCTCGTAGGGCACCTGCTTCTGCGCCAGCGTGCGCTTGGCACGAACGATGCGCTGCGCAATGGTCGGTTCGGGTTGCAGGAACGCGCGCGCGATCTCCACGGTGGTCAGGCCACCAAGCAGGCGCAGGGTCAGTGCCACCCGTGCGTCGGCCGGCAGCACCGGATGGCAGGCCACGAACATCAGCCGCAGCAGGTCGTCACCCAGATCATCTTCCAGCGCCTGGCTGTCGTCCGGTGCTGGCAAGGGTGCCGGATGCAGCTCCTCGCCCCACTGCGCATGCTGCTGCGCCACCCGCTGGTGCTGGCGCAGCACATCAATGGCACGGTTGCGCGCGGTGGTCATCAGCCAGGCTCCGGGGTTGTCCGGGATGCCCTGCTCCGGCCAGCGCTCCAGCGCGGCCAGCCAGGTGTCCTGGGCCAGCTCCTCGGCGCGGCCGACATCGCCCCCGAGCAGCCGCGCCAGGCGCGCGATCAACACCGGCGACTCCATCCGCCAGAGGGTTTCCAGACGCTGCTTCAGTGCGGGCTCGAGCATGCGCCGATCACAGCACGCACGCCCGGCCCGCACAAGCGCCGCAGCTCACGCTTCAACAATCGGCTTGAAGCCACCCCAGAACATGCGTTTGGTATCGAACGGCATGTCCTTCGGGCCCAGTGACGCCAGCCGCGGGTCCGCCATTACTTTCGCGTTGATACGGTCGCGCGCCGCGCGCGAACGGAACACCACGAAGGCGACGATCACCGTTTCGCCAGGTTTGGCCTTGACCGCACGCGGAAACGACGTGCTCTTTCCCGGTTCCACATCGTCAGCCACGCATTCCATGTACTGCAGCGCGCCATGGTCCTTCCACACCGCACCGGCCTTGCGGGCAAGGCGGCGGTAGGCCGCCACCTTGTCCTGTGGGCACGGCAGCACGTAAGCATCCACGTAAGCCATGAGGGTTCTCCCTTGCGACGGCCGTCAGCCCGGCTCGCCGTCCATGTGTGCGATTTCCCAGAGGTGCCCATCCAGGTCCTGGAAGCCGCGCTGGTACATGAAGCCGTAGTCGCGCGCCGGCTGCGGTTCGCTGGCACCCGCCGCAAGCGCCTTGTCCACCATCACGTCCACCGCCTTGCGGCTGTCGGCCGACAGGCAGGTGATCACCTCGGTGTAGCTGTGCGCATCAGCAATCGCCTTGTTGGTGAACTGCTTGAAGAACGGCTGGGTCAGCAGCATCACGAAGATGCTCTCGCTGATGACCATGCAGGCCGCATCGTCATTGGTGAAGGTCGGGTTGAAGCTGTAGCCCAGCGCGGCGAAGAACGCCTTGGATGCGTTCAGATCCTGCACGGGCAGGTTGACGAAGATCATCTGCGGTTGCGGTGCACTCATCGGTGAAGCTCCTTGTGGATGAAAGAAAGAGGACTCAGGGCTGCTTCATGCAATTGACCATCCACGGCTTGCCGTAGCGATCGATCAGCATGCCCCAGCGGTGCGCCCAGAACGTTTCGGCGATCGGCATCTGCACCTGGCCACCTTCGGCCAGCGCGGCAAATACACGTTCGGCCTCTTCGATGCTGTCGACGTCGACATTGATGGTGGTCGAGCCACCCTCGCCGCCGCCGGGACCGTCGGCCGCCATCACGATGGCGCTACCGATTTCCAGCTGGCTGTGCGCGACGTGGTCCAGGGTTTCCGGCGGCATCTCGTTGCAGCCCGGCGAGCCATCGGAGGGCGGCATGTCGCGGTATTTCATTTCCGAGGTGACCTGGCCACCGAGTGCCTTGGCGTAGAACGCCATCGCCTCATGGGCCTGGCCGCTGAAGCCGAGGAAGGGAATCAATTTCATGGCAATGCTCCGTCGTGGGTTTCAGGGTGGTAGCGCCGGGCCATGCCCGGCGGGGGAAATGAACCGGGTCAACCTTCCAGCTGTGCACGCAAACGCTGTTCCTGCTGCTGTAATTCGGGGGTGAAGGCTTCACCGAAGTCTTCGGCGGAGATCAGCGGACGCAGCTCCAGCGTGCCGCCACTGTTGAACGGCGCGCGGCTGGCCCATTCAACGGCCTCGTCCAGCGAGCGCACGTCCCACAGCCAGAAGCCGGCGATCTGTTCGCTGGCGGGGCCAAACGGACCGGCCTCGACCTTGGGCGCGCCACTGCCGAAATGAATGCGGCGACCGCGCTGGGTGGCGTGCAGGCCTTCACCGGCCAGCATGATGCCGGCGGCCACCAGTTGTTCGTTGAAGGCGCCCATTTCGGACAATTCCTGTTCGCTGGGCATGCGGCCGGCTTCGGAGTCGGCGTTGGCCTTCACGATCACCATCACTTTCATTGCGGTCTCCCGTGGGGACGCGTGGTGCGTGCCCTTCACTGGGTACAACGAACCAGGGGGCTGGGAATCGACACGTCTTTTGAAAATTATTTCTTCCGTGGAAAGCGCGCCTTCGGCGGGAGTCGGCGAACGGCGGAGCCCCTCCGTGGTGGGGTTGGGTTGGTCGCTGAAAAGCTCGGGTTCATGGGTTTGGCCGGGTGGGTAGGCGGGTCGGGGGACGCCGTAAACCCGTCCTGAAGTGACCCCCGGGAATTGGACACCAGATCCAACCCCGAGGGATACATGAACAGATACGACGCGCGTTTCAAACTGCAGGTCGCCAAAGAG
>NZ_JBXAWS010000012.1:0-149563 GCF_057292075.1 Stenotrophomonas sp. 1L-E-5-B-C3 | reverse complement strand
GCCTCTTTGGCGACCTGCAGTTTGAAACGCGCGTCGTATCTGTTCATGTATCCCTCGGGGTTGGATCTGGTGTCCAATTCCCGGGGGTCACTTCAGGGACGGGTTCACGGCGTCCCCCGCGAACCCACCCCGACCGGCCACACCGCCGAACCAACGCGTGCTCCACCACGGAGGGGCGGCGCCGTTGGAGCGCCTTAATCGAACAGCGCCTCGATCGCCGCCAACCCGGCACTCGCCCGCTCCTTCTTACGCGCCGCATCCGCCACCGGGTCAGCGCCATCACGCTGGATCTCCTCGGCCGGAATCTCCTCGAAGAACCGGCTCGGCTTCAGCCGCACGTGCTCGCCGAATTTGCGGGTCAGCTTGCTGTAACTCATCCACAGCTGGATCTTGGCGCGGGTGATGCCCACGTACAGCAGGCGACGTTCTTCCTGCAGGTTGCCCTCGTCCAGGCTCACCTGGTGCGGCAGCACGCCGTCCTCGCAGCCGACGATGAACACATACGGGAACTCCAGGCCCTTGGAGGCGTGCATGGTCATCATCCGCACCTGGTTGCCGCCCTCGTCCTTGTCACTGCGCGACAGCAGCGCCAGCTGGCCGGCAAGGTCGGCGGCGGTGGCGCCGCGCGGGCCGCCTTCGAACCACTGCGCCAGTTCCTCGATGTTGTTGGCACGGCGCTGGTAGCTGGCCTCTTCCTTGGCCTGCTGGCGCAGCTCGCTGAGCAGGCCGGATTCCTTGGCGACCTTGCGGATCATGTCGCCGGAAGTGACCTGCCGGGTCTGTGCACGCAGGTCACGCAGGATGTCGGTGAAGCGCGCCAGGCTGTTGGCCGCACGCGGCGGCAACTGCTGCAGCGCGCCGATCGCCTCGGCGGCCTGTGCCATCGGCATGTCCTTTTCCTGCGCCAGCTCGGCCAGCTTGGCCAGCGTACTGGCACCGACATCGCGCTTGGGCGACTGCACCGCCCGCATGAACGCGGTGTCGTCGTCCGGGTTCACCAGCAACCGCAGCCAGGCCAGCGTGTCCTTCACTTCCTGGCGTTCCAGGAACATGGTGCCGCCGGTCAGGTGGTACGGGATGCGCAGCAGCTGCATCGCCTTTTCCAGCGGGCGTGACTGGAAGTTGCCGCGGAACAGGATGCAGAAATCGCTCCACGGCACCTTGCGCGACTGCGCCACGAAGGCGATCTCGGCGGCGACCTTTTCCGCTTCGTGTTCGCTGTTGCGGCATTCCCATACGCGGATGCGCTCGCCGTCAGCCTGGTCGCTCCACAGCTTCTTCAGGTGCTCATGCGGGTTGTTGGCGATCAGCGCGTTGGCCGCGCGCAGCACGCGGTTGGAACAGCGGTAGTTCTGTTCCAGCTTGATGATTTCCAGCGCCGGGTAATCGCGCCCCATCTGCTGCAGGTTTTCCGGATTGGCACCTCGCCAGGCGTAAATCGACTGGTCGTCGTCGCCCACGCAGGTGAAGTTGCCCTTGTCGCCAGCCAGCTGCTTCAGCAGTCGGTACTGTGCATCGTTGGTGTCCTGGCATTCGTCCACCAGCAGGTAGCCGATGCGCTCGCGCCAGGCCACGGCGATGTCCGGGTTCTCTTCCAGCACCTGCACCGGCAGCCGGATCAGGTCGTCGAAGTCGACCGCGTTGAACGCCGTCAGGCGCAGCTGGTAGCGCTCGTAGACGCTGGCCGCTTCCTTCTCGCGGTTGCTGCGAGCGGCCGCCATCGCCTGTTCGGGCGACAGCCCGGCATTCTTCGCGCGTGACACCAGGTTCTTCATGTCCTCGATGTCGTCGGGCTTGGCCCCGTACATCAGGTCCTTGATCTGTGCAGCGGCATCGTCGGCATCGAAGATCGAGAAACCGCGCTTCAGGCCCACCGCCGCGTGCTCGATCTGCAGGAACTTCAACCCCAGTGCGTGGAAGGTGCAGATGGTCACCTCGTCGGCGTCCTGCTCGCGCAGTCGCTTGGCCACGCGCTCGCGCATTTCCTTGGCCGACTTGTTGGTGAAGGTGATCGCCGCGATGCGCCGGGCCGGATAACGGCCGCAGCCGATCAGGTGGGCGATCTTTTCCACGATCACGCGCGTCTTGCCGCTGCCAGCGCCGGCGAGTACCAGCAACGGACCTTCGATGTGCAGGACGGCGGCGGCTTGGGGGGGATTGAGACCGTGCATTGGATGGGGATTGTAGCGGGGCGACGACGGGCGGACCTGACTTGCACGTGCCCCGTTCCTAAGCTATTGATTCGGCACCGGAGCCCTGGAGCAGGGTGCATGTCCCCGATTGTCTCTTCCGCCCTCCTGGGCAGCGTCCTGCTGCTGGTGGTCCCCCTGTCCGCCCGCGGCGCAGGCTGCGCACCCGGCTCGGGCACGTCGATCCTGCCAGCAGTGATGACCCAGGGCTTCCTTCAGGCGCATCCGGACCTGCATTGGCGCGAACTGGGCCTGCAGTCCTGGCGCCAGGGCAGGTCCGACCACGCACTGGTGCGCTTCAAGCGGGCGGCAGCCCACGCCGACAAGGTTTCACAGTCGCTGGTCGCACGCATGTACCAGGAGGGGGTAGGTACCGACGCCGATCCAGTTATGGCTTACATCTGGATGGATCTGGCGGCCGAACGCGGATATCGCGATCTACTGCTCGAGCGCGAGCGTTACTGGAACCGCCTCGACGCCGGGCAGCGCCAGCGGGTGCTTGCCGAGGGACCGGCGCTGTACGCGAAGTATGGAGATGTGGTGGCCAAGCCACGAATGGAGACCGCCATGCGGTTGGAGCGCAGCCGCATGACCGGCAGCCGTACCGGCTGGGTCAGTTCGATGCTGCATGTGGAACTGTCCAGCGGTCCCGAGGCCGGTTGGCCGATCAGCGGTGACGACTATTACCGCGAGGCGTACTGGGAACCCACCGCGTACTGGTGCATGCAGGACCAGATCTGGCAGCAGGAGCATCGCAGCGGGAACGTAGAGGTCGGCCCGCTCAGCCCCGTTGAAGGCGCGGGGCGCTGACGTTCGTATTTGGCCATTGCCAGGAGGGCGATCATATGAAAGCGAAGCACGCTCCACTCTGCCTGCTGCTGGGCCTGTCGATGGCCGCTGCCGTGACCGCCAGGGAATGTCCGGTGGAGGCCCCGCGGCAGATCCCGCCAACCGTCCTGACCGGAGGCTTCTTCGATGCCCATCCGGACCTGTTCTGGCGCAGCATGGCCCAGCGGGCCGAACGGGACAAACGGCCCGCCAGGGCGCTGGACTACTACAAGCGTTCGGCGCGCTACGCCGACAAGTTTTCCCAGGCCATGGTGGCGCGGCTGTATCAGGAGGGCATCGGCACCCGGGCCGATCCGGTGATGGCCTACATCTGGATGGACCTGGCCGCCGAGCGCATGTATCACGACTTCCTGGTGCTGCGGGAGCACTATTGGGCACGCTTGGACGCACTCCAGCAGGCACAGGCGATCGAGCGCGGCCAGCAGGTGTATGCCGACTACGGCGACCGCGTGGCCAAGCCTCGCATGGAGCGCGCCCTCAGGGACGGTCGCCAGCAGATCACCGGCAGCCGCCTCGGGTACGTGAGCTCCGGACTGATCGTCGTCCAGCGCCGCGGCAACGAGCAGGGCATCGCGACCCCGGGCAGCATCGTCTACGACAACGACTACTGGCGAGCCGCCGACTACTGGTGCCTGCAGGACAACTACTGGCGCCCCGCGCTGACGCCCAGCGTCGAGATAGGACGGCCGGACACGGTCCGCGACGACAAGGCGGTGGGCGACTAGAATTGGCTGATGGCCAAGCTCTACTTCTACTACTCGGCGATGAACGCCGGCAAGACCACGACCCTGCTGCAGAGCGCCCACAACTACCGCGAGCGCGGCATGCGGGTGGCGATCCTGACCCCGCGCCTGGATGATCGTGCCGGCCCCGGCGTGGTCGCTTCGCGGATCGGCCTGCGTGCCGATGGAATGGCCTTCGACCGCGGTACCGACCTGCAACGCTGGGTGGAGCAGGATCTGGCGACGAACGGACCGATGGGCTGCGTGCTGGTGGACGAGGCGCAGTTCCTCACCCGTGCCCAGGTCTGGCAGCTCAGCGAAATCGTGGATCAGCTGCGCATTCCGGTGCTGTGCTACGGCCTGCGCACCGACTTCCGCGGTGAGCTGTTCGAAGGCAGCCAGTACCTGCTGGCCTGGGCCGACGAGATGCAGGAGATCAAGACCATCTGCCACAGCGGAAAGAAGGCGACGATGACGGTGCGCGTGGACGAGCATGGCCACGCCGTGCAGGACGGCCCGCAGGTGGAGATCGGCGGCAACGACCGCTACGTGTCGGTCAGCCGTGCGGAGTTCAAGAAGATCACCCGCGGCGAAGGCCGGATCGATCCGGCGCAGGCGCCCCTGCCGCTGTAAAGGGGTTCTTTTGCAGGGCTGCGCCCTGCACCTGCCGAGGCCGGAGCCAGATCCAGGGCAACGGCAAAAGCGGGCTATCCGTGGGATGGTGGGATGGTGGGGCGGTGTGGGTGGTCAGGACACGCCGTAAACCCGTCCATGGGGGCTCGATGGCGCCATCCATGGCGCCAACGGTCCTGCCCACCCACACCGCCCCACCTCTGACAGATCCCCACGGCTGTTGGTAGGTGTCGACCTTGGTCGACACATCTGTCAGGCATCGAATGAAATTCTGGGTCAGATCCGTTTTCCTCCGGAAGACGGATCTGACCCCAAGAGCAATTCCGACAGATCGCGGAAATCTGTCGAAGGCGGGGTGGGTCCGGTTGAGGGGGCGTGAGCGCCATGGATGGCGCGACCGAGGCTACATGGACGTATTTACGCCGTCCCCCTCAACCGGACCCACCCCGCCTCCCTACAGGAAACCTGCTTCTGCCGTTGCTTCGGCTCTGGCCTCGGCAGGTGCAGGGCTGCAAGCCCTGCAAACCCACCCCCCCTCTTAGTACAGCGTGCGCTCCGGCGCACCCGCCGGCGGCGGGGTGTACTGGTACAGCCAGGTCTCGGTAAGGGTCTTGCCGCCACTGCGCAGGAACAGGCGGATGTCGATCTGCTCGGTGCTGCCCTCCGGCGGCACCAGGTCGAACATCGCGCGGTAGCCGTTGATCTCGCGCAGCGGGCGCGCCGACACGATCTCGACCCGGCCGCGGCTGGCTTCCACCACGGCCTCGACCTCGCCCTTGTCGATCAGCCTCGCCAGTTCGCCGCCTTCGAAGTCCACCGCGAAGCGCCAGCTGAAATACTCGCGCTTCTTGCCGACCACGCCGCCCAGGCCGGTGCGGCTGGCCACGCAGTGCGCCAGCGGCGGCCGTGCCGGCGGTTCGGCACCCCAGTACAGGCGGTAGCCGACCAGCAGCTCCTGGCCCGGCTGCGGTTTTTCCTTCGGGTTCCAGAACGCGACGATGTTGTCGAAGGTCTCGTCCACGGTGGGAATCTCCACCAGCTGCACCGAGCCTTCGCCCCACTCGCCCTTGGGTTCGACCCACAGGCACGGGCGCTTCTCGTAGAACACGCCATCGTCCTGGTAGTGGTCGAAGTTGCGGTCGCGCTGCAGCAGGCCGAAACCACGCGGGTTGCGGTCGACGAACATGTTGAAGCGCAGGTTGCGCGGATTCAGCAGCGGTCGCCAGATCCATTCGCCGGCACCGGTCCACAGCGACAGGCCATCGGTGTCGTGGATCTCCGGGCGCCAGTCCCATGCCATGCGGCGGTCGTTCTCGCCCACCTGGTACATGCTGGTGCACGGGGCGATGCCCAGCCGCTCGATCGCCTTGCGCGGGTACAGCGCGCTGTCGATGTCCATCAGCAGCACATCACCATTGGTGATGGCGAAGCGGTAGGCACCGGCCACGCTGGGCGAATCCAGCAGGCCGTAGACCACGATCGTCTCCGAATCGGCCGATGGCTGCTCCAGGTAGTAGGCGATGAAGTCCGGGAATTCCTCCGGCTTGCCCATGCCGGTGTCGATCGCCAGGCCGCGCGCGGACTGGCCGTACTGGCCTTCCTTGCCGACCGCGCGGAAGTAGCTGGCGCCGAGGAAGGCGGCGAAGTCGCGGTCGGTGTCCTTGCGGGTGTTCAGGCGGAAGCCGGCGAAGCCCAGATCGGCCGGCAGCTCGCCGTCCTTGATGCCGCTCTTGCCGTAGTTGAACGCCGCGCCGTCATAGGCCAGCTCCTGCGCCTTGCCGTCGACCACGTCGAACATGCGCACCGGCGAGTGGAAGTACAGGCCCAGGTGGAAGAACTTGGCCTGGAACTTGCCAGGCTGGTCAGCCCACAGCGCATGGTCCTGGCGGTAGCCGATCGACTGGTACTGGTCCCAGTCCAGGCCTTCCAGGCGGCCCGGCAGCACCCGCTTGTGGCTCTTGTAGGGTGCCTGTGCCAGCGCGCGCGCCTGGCCCTTCAGGGTGGCGAAGTCGAACGGCTGCGGCTGGCCGAGGCGGCGCAGGCCCATCTGGCCGCTCTTGCTGGCCGCGCACGCGGGCAGGGACGGCAGGCCGAATGCAGCCAGGGCGAGGGAGGCATTGCGGATGAAGTCGCGTCGTTGCATGCAGGCGCGTCAGGCACAGAGGGAAGGTCGGCCATCATAGGCAGACAAACGTTAACGGGCAGCGGAGACGTGCCCTGCCCGTTCAGCTGCCGCTGGCCGCCCGCCTCAGCGCTGGCAGTGGCTGCACCAGACGCTGGCGCGCTGGCCGATGGTGGCGTGCTTCAGCGCGCGGCCACAGTTCGGGCAGGGCAGCCCGTCGCGGCCGTACACCAGCAGTTCCTGTTCGAAGTAGCCCGGTGCGCCGTCAGGGCTGATGAAATCGCGCAGGGTGGTGCCGCCACGGGTGATGGCGTAGCCGAGGATTTCCTTCACCGCGTCGGCCAGCCGCTGGTAGCGTTCGCGCGAGATCTTTCCTGCCTCGCGCAGCGGACTGATGCCGGCCTTGAACAGGCTCTCGGCGGCGTAGATGTTGCCCACGCCCACCACCACCGCCTGGTCCATCAGGAAGGTCTTCACCGGCGCGCTGCGGCCACGGCTGCGGGCGAACAGGTAGTTGCCGTCGAAGGCGTCGTCCAGCGGTTCCGGTCCCAGCCCCTGCAGCAGAGGGTGCACCTCGCCGGCCGGCTGCCAGAGCAGGCTGCCAAAGCGGCGCGGGTCGTTGAAGCGCAGCAGGCGGCCGTTGTCCAGGCTGATGTCCACATGGTCGTGCGCGCGCAACGGCGTGTCACCCGGCAGCACGCGCAAGCTGCCGGACATGCCCAGGTGCAGCACGGCACTGCCTGCGGCGGTATCCAGCAACAGGTACTTGGCACGGCGACGCACCGCGTCGATGCGCTGGCCCGGCAACTGCCCGGCCACCTCCGGCGGGATGGGCCAGCGCAGGTCGGCGCGGCGCAGGATCACCCCGTGCACGCGGCGGCCCTGCAGATGCGGCGCCAGGCCGCGGCGGGTGGTTTCGACTTCGGGCAGCTCGGGCATGCGGTGATTCTAGCGCTCCGCCGCAGACGCAGACGTCACCGCAGCCGACCTGGCCGCGGTGACGGGGGTATCAGACCTCCTGGCCTTCAACCGGTGCCTGGATGGCTACCGGAGCAGTGTCGGGAAACAGCGTGGGGAGCGTCTGCACGAAGCTGGCCACGCAGGCCTCGGCGTAGCGCTCAGCGGTCTGCCTGACCAGGGCGTAGTCATCGGCCTGCCACGCTTCCAGCGACGCCGACACCGGCTCGGCAATGCGGCAATGTGCACCTTCGCCACCGGTCAGGCGCATGGTCGGCAGCTTGCGCCGGTACGGGAAGCCCAGATCCACGTTCTGGCGCAGTTCGTACTCGGTCTCGGCATTGCCCAGTTCCTTGTAGATCAGGGTGAAGTCACCCACGGTGACCTGCACCGGCCGCGACTGCTCGGGGATGGCGCCGGGATGGGCGCTGAAGTACGTCGCCAGGGCCGCGCGTGCCTGCTGTTCCATCGAACTGAACGCCGGGTTCGGCACGGTATCCACGCGGGTACCCTTCAACTGATCCTTGCTGAAGCCGCGGCCACCGATGACGCCGGCAAACAGCGATACGGCCGCCTGTGCCGCCACGACCTTGCCCGTGGTGGAGCGTTGCACCAGGCGCAGCGCGCGGTCACCGATCGGCTGGCCGTCGGCATTGGTCTCCAGCTTGGTGCTGGTCGGAACCCGATGTTCCCAGGCGGGCGCCGGTGCCACTGCGGCGGCGTCCGCATCCTGCTGCGGCTCGGATGCGGCGGGCGGTTCGTCGGCCAGTACCGGTGCACCGAACGCGAGGCCACCAAGCAGGGTGGCGGTGAGAAGGACAGGGTTTGCTTTCACGGGGGATCCTTGGATATCGGTCAGGCCAGCACGGGCGACCCCAACAGGCATCGATCATCGCAACGGCACTGCCTCAACCTCCATGTCCCCACGACCGCGCTCCCTCACGGTCGACATGCCAAGCCCGCACTGTCTCTGCTGATCGACCGGCGCGCCGGGATCGGGTCGTGCACAGCATCGGCCGCGCGGGCAGGAACTTTAGCCTTGGCTGAAGCGCGGCCGCCCGCGCTTCAGCGCGGCGGTGCCGACAGCTCGCGCGCATCCAGGAAGCCATCACCGTTGGCATCCTGCTTGTGGAAGCGCTGCACGATCACCTGCCGCTGCTGCTCACGGGTGATCACCCTGCCCTTGCCGCCGGGCAGTTCGTCGGCGCTCAGCACGCCATCGCCATTGCGGTCCATGCGATCGAAGGCATACAGCATCCACTGCACGTACTCGGACTCGCTGACCCGGCCGTCGCCATCGCTGTCCATCCGCTGCAGGTAGCTGGTTGTGTCGGTGACCTGGGCCAGCGCCACGCCCGGCAGCAGCACCGCAAGCAGAACCCCGTACCCTGCCCTCACGCGCCCACCAGGCTGTAGCCCTTCAATCGCGCGGCATACGCCTGCAGCGCGGCGATACCGCTTTCCTCGGCCTCGCGGCACCACGCCTGCAGCTGGTGCAGCCGCTCGGCCGCATCGTGGCCGCGGGCTTCCAGCAATGCGGCCAGGCGCCCGCGGTACTCGACCAGTGTGCGGATGCGCGGGCGCTGCGCCACCCATTCGCTGAGCTGGGCACGACTGTCCGGCTTCAGCCAGCGGCCATCGTTGACCAGGCCACGGCGCAGCCGGCGCGGCAGCAGGCGGCGCAGCTTGGCTCCAGCCTGCACGGCTTCCTCGCGCAGAGCCGGCATGAACACATTGCGCTGGTAATCGGTCATCGCCTGGAAGCGGTGCGACAGCAGCGCCTTCAGGGTTTCGGCATCGGGCACCGCGATGTTCGGGCGCACGTCCATGGCCGGCGCCACCCGCAGCACCTTGGCCAGGCGCAGCGCCTGCAGCAGGCGGATCGCACTCCAGCCGATATCGAACTCCCAGCGCCGCATCGCGAAGCGCGCCGAGCTGGGGAAGGCGTGGTGATTGTTGTGCAGCTCCTCGCCACCGATCCAGAACCCCCACGGCGTGAGGTTGGTGGAGGTATCGGCCGACTCGTAGTTGCGGTAGCCCCACCAGTGGCCCAGGCCATTGACCACGCCGGCCGCCCAGAACGGGATCCACGCCATCTGGATCGCCCACAGGGCCACGCCCGGCAGGCCAAACAACACCGTGTTGATCGCGAACAGCAGCACCGGCCCCAACGTGGCATGCGGGGTATACAGACGGCGCTCGATCGCATCATCCGGGGTGCCGCGCCCGTACTGCTCGATGTCCGCGCGCTGGCCGCGGGCTTCGCGGTACAGCTCCACGCCGTGCCAGAACACCGTGCCGATGCCACGGGTGACCGGGCTGTGCGGGTCGTCCTCGGTTTCCACCTTCGCATGGTGCTTGCGGTGGATGGCCACCCACTCGCGGGTAATCATCGAGGTGGTCAGCCACAGCCAGAAGCGGAACACATGGGCCAGCGCCGGGTGGAAATCGACCCCGCGATGAGCCTGGCTGCGGTGCAGGTACAAGGTCACCGAGAAGATGGTGATCTGGGTGAAGACCAGCAGCACCGCCAGCATGGCCCACCAGCCCAGGCCGAGCACACCACCGGTCAACAGTGACATCAGGGCATCTGGCATGACGGCTCTCCGGATCGACGCGGCGATGGCAGACATCATGGGCGCTTGCGTTGCAAACTGCATCCCTGCGGCGGCGATTTCCACTGCCTTCCGTGGCACCGTTCACAGTTGGGGAGCTGAGTTGTCGAGCCTTGATCCGCGCGCCTGCGCCGTTACCGTTGCCCCGTCCGCCGGGGAACTGCCGCCGTTGATCGAACTGGACCGCGCCACCGTGGTGCGCGGCCAGGTGAAGGTGCTGCACGGGCTCAGCCTGCGCATCGCACAGGGCCAGCACACCGCCCTACTCGGCCCCAATGGCTGCGGCAAGTCCACCTTCATCAAGCTGATCACCCGCGAGCTGTACCCGCTGGCGCAGGGCGACGGCACGGTGGCGGTGAAGGTGCTGGGCCAGAACCGCTGGCAGGTAGATCGGCTGCGCTCACAGCTGGGCATCGTCACCGGCGACCTCAGCAGCAACCTGTCCGACATGCCCGGGCTGACCGTGGAACAGGCCGTGCTGTCCGGCTTCTTCGCCAGTTACGTGGTGCCGGCCTTCCGCGAAGTGACCGCCGACATGCGCGCGCGCGTTGGCGAGACGCTGGCAATGACCGGCGCGCTGTCGCTGCGTGAGCGTGCCTACGCCGAGCTGTCCGCCGGCGAGACCCGCCGCGTGCTGATCGCCCGCGCGCTGGTCAACCGGCCGCAGGCACTGCTGCTGGACGAACCCTCCACCGGCCTGGATCTGGTCGCCCGCGAGCAGCTGGTGGCCACCATGCGGGTACTGGCGCAGCAGGGCATCACCCTGGTGCTGGTGACCCACCACATCGAAGAGATCATTCCTGAGATCGAGCGGGTGGTGCTGCTGCGCGATGGCCGCGTACTGGCCGATGGCACCCGCGCCGAATTGCTGCGCAACGAACCGTTGTCGGCAGTGTTCGGCGGCGCGATTACGGTGGTCGAGCAGGAAGGCCGGCTGACCGCGTACGCGGGATAATCGACATGCCGTTGTAGAGCCGAGCCCACGCTCGGCTGCTTCTGATTACGGCAAACGGCAGCCGAGCATGGGCTCGGCATCTACAGGATGCGATGCAGCGGGCCGGGAGTCCGGCCCGCCACCGCTTTGCTCAGAACCGCAATGCCAGCGCGCGCGACTCGATCGGTGCCATCCGGCTCTGGTCCTGCAGCTGCAGGTCGCGCAGTTCATACGGCGCACCGAATCCGGCCGGCAACGCCGCCTGGTTGAACGGCAGCACCAGCTGGCCTGCGCCCGGGCCATCGAACCACGCGGCCGCATGTGCCTGTGCCACCGGCTTCAGCTGGCCATCGCGGGCCGTGGCGTACAGCGTGCCTCGCGCCTCATAGCGGCCGGCGGCGGCCACCTGCAGCGGCAGCGCCACCTGGCGGCTGGCCGGATCCGGTGCGGCTTGGCCACTGAAACGGGCAGTCGCCCGTGCCACCGCAAAGGCCACCTTGCCATCGCGCAGCACACCGTCGGCCTGGGCGAACACCTGCAATTCCCACAGCCCCTGCACGGTTCCGACATCGGCCGGGATACTTACCTGCGCGCGCAGCGCACCATCGGTGGTGCGCAGCAACCGCTGCGGCCAGCTGCGGCCATCCGGTGCGACCAGCAGGGCTTCACCGCCCAGCCCACCACGACGCGATGCCAGCTGCGCGGTGGTGGCGCCGTCTTCCAGCAGGCGTGCCTGCAGCTGCACGTTGCCGCCGGCCAGCACCTGCGCCTGGTTGGCCTGCACCTCCAGGCGCAGCGGGCTGTTCGGCTCCAGCACCTGCACCACGTAGCGGCCTTGGGCCTGCGCGCTCTGCAGCGTGTACGCACCGACTGCACTGGTCGCGCCGGTACGCAGCATGCTGCTGCCATCGCTCACCGGCATGCCGGCATCCTGCAGCGCGCGCGCATCGACACTGCGCGCCACGCTGCTGCGGCCGGCCGGGTCGCGCACCTGCAAAGTGTTGGCCGGCAGCGCGCGGGCACCTGCGGCCGGGCTCAGCTGGATCACCGCATCGGGCGCCGTCAGTGGCAGGTCCAGGCCGCGTTGCAGCTGCGTGCCATCAACCTGCTGCCAGTAGCTGCGACTGACCGAGGCATACGGTGTGGCCGCCTGCAGCGGTTGCGTCGGGTCCAGCGCCCAGGCAAACGACAACGGTGCGTGTTCGCTTTCATCGGCGGGCAGCGGCGCGGCCACCAATGCGGCAGGCACCTGATCGCCTGCGCGGGCGGCCTGCAGCGGTTGAGCGGCGTGCGCTGTGGACAGGGACAGTACTGCCAGCATCGCACTGGCCAGCAGAGTGGAATGGATCGTCATGGTCGTCTCCCTCACTGGGTCAGGTCGTTGCGCAGCAGGGTGCCGAGGCCGAAGCACTCGCGGCGGCTCTGGTTGTGGCTGAGCGGTTCTGCACCCTGGGTACGCGCCTTGTCGGTGAACCAGGTAGTGCCGGCAGCCTTCTGGCTGCTGCACTCCAGGAAGCCATCGGAGCAGGACGACAACCAGTTCTGGGTGAACTCCAGGCCGACATTGGCGGCATAGCCACCGCAGTAGCTGTTGCTGTCCCACACCGCAGATTCCACGTCACTGCCGACCACCGCACGGAACGGCTTGGGCAGCGCAGGACGACCGGCGGTGCCGTACAGGTTCTGTGCGTTGTAGGTGGCCATGCTCGCCACCTGTTGCTGGCGCACGGCGTCGTTCTTGTAGCCCAGCAGCCAGCCCAGTGAGGTTTCGAAGGTATTGCCGTTGAGCACTGCATCGGCCAGCGGTGTGCCGGCCGAAGACGGCGCCAGCGCGTTGACCTTGCGCACCGTGCGGATGATCTTCGGATAGCGGCTGTCATAGGTCGGGTTGGACAGGATCCAGCGCATCACGTTGCCGCCGTTGGAGTGGGTGATCACCACCAGCTGGGTGATGCCACGGCTGTCGATGAAGCTGGTCAGCTGGTTGGCCAGGCAACCGGCCGCTTCCGGCTTCCACATGTACTGGGTGAAGTCGCAGTTGATGACCACATAGTTGCTGCTGTTCGGCAGCCCTTGGCGCACGGTGTCGATGATCGCCGGCTGCCAGTAGTCCTGGGTGGCATTGGTCTGTGCGCCGGTGCCATGCACGAAGGCTACGCCGACCACGTCGGCGGCCTGCACCGGCGCGGCTGCCAGCCCGAGGAGCAGGGCCAGGACGGTACTTCCTGTTGCGGTGCTGCGCATCGCTTCTCTCCCTCTGTCAACGGATCCCCCCGACCCGGCTGGAACTGGACGGCCCCTGATGCTTGCCGTTGTGCCGATGCTCGCGGCGCGGCCGCGTGAAAGTCCGTGCGCTGCGCCCGGATTCAGGAGACTGACGTCACTCGATGACGCTTTTCATATCGCCGGGATGACCATGCCGGGTCTGGCCGTATGACCGATGGCCACTGCGGTGTCGTATACGGGCTGCGATCATGGCGCGATGTTTTTTCTCCGGAGCCCATCCATGTCGCTGATTTCCCACCCTGCCCGCCCGCTGCTCGGCCTCGCCGTCGTTGCGGCCCTGGCTGGTTGTGCCGCCACCGCCGCCAAGCCGACTGCCGTCGAAGCCAACATCACCACCAAGGCGGTGGGCTATCTGGACAAGAGCGCGGTACCGGGCAGCCTCGACCTGGTGCCGGCGCCGCCGGTGGCCGGTTCGGCCGCCCTCGCCCTCGACGAACAGGTCAGCCGTGAAGCCCGCGCGCTGCGTGGCAGCCCGCGCTTCGCCCAGGCCGGTGTCGATGCGGAACTCGGCTTCCCAGAAGGCGCCAACCACTTCTCCTGCGCCGCCGACATCGACGTCGATGCGGTGAAGACCCCGGCGCTGTACCGCCTGCTGGAGCGCAGCCGGATCGACGCCAGCGCCGCCACCAAGGCCGCCAAGAACCACTACCAGCGCCCGCGCCCGTTCATGGTCAACGGTGAACCGACCTGCGCGCCGAAGGACGAGGACGGCCTGCGCAAGAACGGCTCGTACCCGTCCGGCCACACCTCGATCGGCTGGGCCTGGGCCCTGATCCTGTCGGAGATCGCACCGGATCGCGCCGATGCGATCCAGGCGCGCGGCCGCAACTACGGCGAGAGCCGCCTGGTGTGCAACGTGCACTGGCAGAGCGACATCCTCGAAGGCCGCTTCATGGGCGCCGCCGCCGTGGCCCGCCTGCACGACAACGCCGCGTTCAACAAGGACCTGCTGGCCGCACGCAAGGAGATTGCTGCCGCGCGCAAGGCCGGCCTGCACTCCAGCCGCGATTGCACCACCGAGAATGCGGTGCTGAAGGTGCGCCCGCAGAGCGCGCTGTAAGGCATCGCCGCTGCGCTCGCCGGGCATGGCCCGGCGCTACCCAGGCATCGCGCGGTAGCGCCGGGCCATGCCCGGCGGCCCTGGAAAGCAGAAGGGCCGGCATTGCGCCGGCCCTTCTTCATTGCATCAACGCAGCCACCGCATCAGAACTTCGCGGTGAACTCCACGCCCCAGGTACGCGGCTCGTTGAGGAAGCCGGTCAGGTTGTTGAAGTCGATCGCGCCGACCACGCGGGTCTGGTTGGTCAGGTTGCGGCCGAACACCGCCACATCGTACTGACCGTAATCCCAGTTGTAGCCCAGGCGCAGGCCGCCTTCCAGCGAACTACGGCCGCGGAATTCCGGCGACTCGTAGATGAAGAAGTTCACCGCGCTGCGGTAGGCCCAATCGGTGTAGGCATACAGCTCGCTGCCATCGCTGAGCGGGAAGCCGACGCGCAGGGTCGCGTTGTGGATCCACTTCGGCGCCTGCGGCAGCGGGTTGCCGTTGACCAGTGCGTAGGTGCCACCGTTGATGACGGTGGTCGGGTCGTTGATGGTGCAGCCACCGCCGCAGATCGCTACCGCCAGATCCTTGTCCTTGATCTCGGTGTCGTTGTAGCTGCTGCCGAAGGTCAGCAGCACGTTGTCGGCCAGATAGGCTTCCAGGTCCAGCTCCACGCCCTGGCCGATGGTCTTGTCGGCGTTGAGCAGGGTGGCGGTGTTGTTGGTGCCGCCCACGGCGATCAACTGCTGGCCGTCAACGTTGTAGCGGAAGACGCTCAGGCCCAGGCGCGCGCGGCGCTCGAACAGGTCGGCCTTGATGCCGGCCTCATACGAGATCACCTTCTCCGAATCGGCCTGCGACAGGCCCGGCGCAAACGCCAGGCGGCCCTGGATCGACGGCGCACGGAAGCCCTTGGCCACGCGGGCGTAGGCATTCACGTTGTCGGTCAGCTTGTACACGCCGCTGACATCCCAGCTGACGTCGTTGACGTCGGTGTTGGCCAGGTACGGACCACTGACCGGGGTGCCGAAGGGAAGGACGGCCTGCAGCACGCTGGCGTTGAAGTCCTTCTTGTCCTGAGTGTAGCGCACGCCGGCACGCAGCTTGAAACGGTCGGTGACATCGAAGTCACCCGAGGCAAACACCGCCCAGGCCTTGTTGCGCTGGTTCTGCACCACGTGGCCGGTCTGCGGGTTGCCCGGCTTCAGCGAGTTGTAGTTGAAGTTGTTGATGGTCACGTCTTCGTCGAAATAGAAGACGCCGGCCTGCCAGTCGAAGCGGCCCCATTCGTTGGATTCGACGCGGAACTCCTGGGTCCACTGGCGATGGTGCGGCAGGCCGTCGGCCGACTCCGATGAGAACGGGATGAAGCCCGGCCCATAGTTGCCAGCGCCCAGCGATGCGTCGCCGTAGCCACCGTCGATGTCACCACGATTGAGCGATTCGGCGGTTTCATAACCGGTGATCGAATGCAGGGTCACCGAACCGAGGTTCCACTGCAGGCGTGCGCTGCCGCCCCAGGTCTTCAGGTCGGAGAAGTTGACGCCGTCGTTGGCGACCTTGTCGCGGTCGAAGTTCTCGACCAGCGAATTGCCACCCTTTTCGATGATGTTGGCGCGGAACAGGCGAGCGGTGCCGTTGAGCTTGCGCTTGTGCAGGTTGAACAGCGCTTCGAAGTCGTCGCCTTCGTACAGGAACTGCACGCGGCCGGCGGCTTCGTCATAGCCTTCGAAACCGCTGTTGGGCGCGCCGGCACGGGTGTTGTCGACCCAGTCGTCACGGCGCTGGTAGATGGCCGACACGCGCGCCGACCAGCGATCGGTCAATGGGCCGCCGTAGGCGCCCTGAACGTTCCAGCTGTTGTAGCTGCCATAGCCCACGCGCACGTAGCCGTCGGCATCCTGCGACGGGCGCGCCGAATCGAACTTGACCACGCCGGCCGGAGTGTTGCGGCCGAACAGCGTGCCCTGCGGGCCGCGCAGCACTTCCACATTGGCCAGGTCGAACAGCGGGAAGCCCTTCAGCAGCGGGCTTTCCTGCACCACGTCGTCGTACACCAGCGACACCGGCTGCGACGCATTGAGGTCGAAATCGGTGTTGCCAAGGCCACGGATGTAGAAGCGCGGGAAGGCACGGCCGTAGGACGACTCGATGTTGAGGCTGGGCACGCGCGCGGCCAGGAAGCGGATGTCGTCGCCCGCCGAACCCAGCACATCGAGCTTCTCGCCCTGGATCGCGCTGATCGCAACCGGCACGTCCTTGGCGTTCTCGACACGGCGCTGCGCGGTCACCTGCAGGGCGTCGAGGGCAACCGGATCCTTGGCGGCGGGAGTTTCCTGGGCGGCTGCTACCAGCGGCAACAGGGCGGAAAGAGCGGCAACGAGGGGGCGCGCGACCGGAAGGCGGCCACGGGAAGTGCGGGTCGGAGACATGGCGGTAGGCTGTGTTTGGAGGGGTGGTAAAACGGCGCTACCAGATAATTGTTGCAATACAGCACCTGCCCCGCAAATGCCGGCCGTTCATGGCCGCGTCGCCCCGGCCCCCGCGCCCTCGCTAGACTCGGGGTTTTCCAGCCCTGCAGAGCCGCCGCGATGACCCAGTGGTACTTCCATGCCTCCGCCCAGGCCGAGCGTATCGGCCCGCTCGATGACGAGGCCGCGCGCCGTTATGCGCAGACCAACCCGCGCGCCCTGGCCTGGTGCCAGGGCATGAGCGGGTGGACCTCGATTGCCGAGGTGTCCGAACTGCAGTCCGCGGCCCCGGGCATGCCGAACACCCCGCCGCCGGTCCCCGCCGCCGCGAGCGGCCGTGCCGACGACATCGAGTTCCGCATCGTCGGCCATGAAATGCAGTTCGTGGAGATCGAGCTTGATCCCGGCGAGAGCGCCATTGCCGAAGCCGGCGCACTGATGTTCAAGGACGCAACGGTGCAGATGGACACCGTATTCGGTGCCGCCACCGGCGACCAGGGCGGCGGCTTGATGGGCAAGGTGATGGCCGCCGGCAAGCGCGTGCTGACCGGCGAGAGCCTGTTCGCCACCGTCTACACCCAGAGCGGCCACGGCAAGGGCAAGGTCGCCTTCGCCGCGCCCTACCCCGGCACCGTGCTGGCAATGAAGCTGGACCAGCATGGCGGCCGCCTGATCTGCCAGAAGGACAGCTTCCTGGCCGGCGCACGCGGTGTGCAGATCGGCGTGCAGTTCCAGCGCAAGATCATGACCGGCCTGTTCGGAGGCGAAGGTTTCATCATGCAGAAGCTGGAAGGCGACGGCTGGGTGTTCATCCACGCCGGTGGCTGCGTGGTGGAGCGCGAGCTGGCGGCCGGTGAGCGGCTGGATGTGGATACCGGCTGCGTGGTGGCCTACCACCCCACCGTGGACATGGATGTGCGCCGGGTCGCCGGCATCAAGAGCATGCTGTTCGGTGGCGAAGGCGTGTTCCTGGCCACGCTGACTGGCCCGGGCAAGGTCTGGCTGCAGTCACTGCCGTTCTCGCGCCTGGCCGGCCGCATGTGGATGGCCGCGCCCCAGGGCGGTGGCCAGAACCGCGGCGAAGGCTCGGTGCTGGGCGGCCTGGGCCGGATGCTGGACGGCGACAACCGGTTCTGACCACCGCTGCGCTCGCCGGGCATGGCCCGGCGCTACCCGTGGTGTTCTATGAATAGGGAATTCCCCCACCCTGCCCGGCCCGCCACGGCTTCGGTATGCTGGCGCCCTTTCCTGAATCCGGCGCCGCGAGCGCACTGCCGATGAGCCTGTTCCGCCCCCGCATGCTGCTGTCCGTCGCCCTGGTCGGCCTGCTGGCCGGCTGCGGTGGCGATCCGGTCCGCCCCACACCGCCGCCGGCACCAACCGTGGTGCCGCAGGCCAAGCCGGTGAAGATCGGTATCGCCCTCGGCGGTGGCGCAGCCAAGGGCTTCGCGCACATCGGCGTGATCAAGATGCTGGAGGCCAACGGCTTCGAACCGGCCGTGGTGTCCGGCACCAGCGCCGGCAGCGTGGTTGGCGCGCTGTACGCCAGCGGCATGGACGCGTTCCAGATGCAGAGCAAGGCGGTGGCGCTGGACGAAGCCAGCATCCGCGACGTGCGCCTGTTCTCCGGTGGTCTGGTGCAGGGCCAGAAGCTGCAGGACTACGTCAACGAACAGGTGGCCAACCGTTCGGCCGAGCGCCTGAAGAAGCCGTTCGCCGCCGTCGCCACCCAGCTGGAAACCGGTGAGCGCGCGATCTTCGTGCGCGGCAACGTCGGCCAGGCGGTACGCGCGTCGAGCAGCATCCCCGGTGTGTTCGAACCGGTGAAGATCGGTGGCCGCAACTACATCGATGGCGGCGTGGTCAGTCCGGTGCCGGTGGACGCCGCGCGCCAGCTAGGCGCCGACTTCGTGATTGCCGTGGACATCTCCAGCAAAGCCAGCGGCAAGGCGCCGACGGACATGCTGGGCATCGTCAACCAGTCCATCTCGATCATGGGCCAGCGGCTGGGCGAGCAGGAACTGGCGCGCGCCGACATCGTCATCCGCCCGAAGGTACTGGACATCGGTGCCGCCGATTTCAGCCAGCGTGGCACCGCGATCCTGGAAGGCGAAAAGGCCGCGATGGCAGCCATGCCGCAGATCCGCGCGAAGATCCAGCAGCTGCAGCGCGCACGCGCCGCGGCGGCCGCACCGGCACCGGTGGCCGCGCCGAAGTGCGAGGAAGCCTCGCGCCTGGGCAAGCTGATGGGCCGCAAGGACAAGTGCTGAAGGCGACCCGCACGAAGCGGGTCGCCCTCGATGGCCTCACAACAGATCAGGCACCGATCTGGGCCAGTGCATCGTTGGCCGCGGCGGTGACCGAACTGCCGTAGCCCTGGATGTATGAGCCATTGCAGACCAGCGTGGCCTTCAGAATGACGCCATTGATTTCAGCCCTCTCGAAGTCGCAGCTCTGGCCCGCAGCTGTCGTATAGCGCATCAGGCGCATGGCGATGACGTTGGCGTCATCGACGCTGGCGCCGAGCCCAGCGATGGACCAGCTCTTCAGGGTCTGTGTGTTGCCGCAGTCGTAGCGGAAACGGAATCCCCAGGCTTCTGGATAGTACGAACCATTCAGTGGCGCGGCGCAATGGGTACCCGTGGCCGCCATTTCCGTAGCGATGGCCAGCGAGTTGCGCGCCGCAGTGGTGGGTGAGTTGCCTACACCGGCTATCGGCCAGCCGTTGCAGACGAACTGGGCGAAAACACCTTTGCCGTAAGCACCACTGACGATGCTGCTGGCATTCGCACTGCAGCTCACGCCGGCCTGCAGCACTGCCATGAAGCCGTTGAGATTCTCCACGGCTTCGTTGACTGAAACACCGATCCCATAGACATAGCCACCGTTGCATTGGCGCTTGGCCAGCGTTGACGAGTTGCTGGTCATGCCGACGAATTCGGTGGCGCCGCAACTCAACGCCAAAGGTTGGGCGTTGGCGGTCTGGGGGGAAGCTCCTGCAGCGGCCGGCATCAGGGCAGCAGCAAGCAGGGCAATGACAGGAGCAAGGCAGACTTTCATGTCGATCTCTCCGGACAGGGTTGTCCAGTGATTCTAGGAAGGCCGATTGCGTCACTCTGTCAGAGGTTCATTCGTCTCATCGTAGGAAAATGCCTCGTGTCATCCAGGATGCAAAGCAAGTCACGCTCTCCCACATCCGCCAGATGATCACGACTCCAGCTGCGACAACGGCAACGCCTGGAAACCCTTTACCGTGCGCAGCACGAAGCTGGAATTGGCATCGGCAACGCCGCCGGCATTGAGCAGCCGGTCCAGCAGGAAATGCGAAAAATGCTCCAGATCGCGCACGTAGACGTGCAGCAGGTAGTCCATGTCGCCGGTCAACGCATGGCAGGCCACTACTTCATCCCAGGCCTGCACGCTGTCGACGAAGTGGCCGATCGCGGCCTGGTCGTGCTTTTCCAGCTGCACGCGCACGAAGGCCTGCAGGCCCAGCCGCAGCTGCCGTGGCTCCAGCCGCGCGCCATAGCCGACGATCACGCCCTCGCTTTCCAGCCGCTGCAGGCGCCGCAGGCAGGCCGAGGGCGAGAGGTTCACCCGTGTTGCCAGCTCGGCGTTGGTGGCGCGTCCATCCCGCTGGATTTCAGCCAGCAGACGTATATCCGTGCGATCGAACTGGACTTCTCCGGCCATTGTTGCCCCGCAACATGGTGAGTACGCAAGGATATTGCGCCAACAAGGCCAATCGGCGCAACTTTTGCAACCCTGTTGCGCGCGCCCTGCCCTAGCATCGTGGGTATCCCGTCAAGGAGTGCCCCATGGACCTCGCCCAGCCCCGCCGCGTCGAACACCAGCAGACCGACAAGGGCTACGTGCCGGTGTATACCACCGCGCTCGTCGAGCAACCGTGGGACACCTATACCGCCGACGACCACGCCACCTGGAGCACGCTGTACCAGCGCCAGCGCGAGCTGCTGGTCGGCCGCGCCTGCCAGGAATTCCTGGATGCGCAGGACGAGATGGGCATGAGCGCGCACATGATTCCGCGCTTCGACCAGCTCAACGAAGTGCTCGGTGCCGCCACCGGCTGGACCCTGGTCGGTGTCGAAGGCCTGTTGCCGGAACTGGATTTCTTCGACCACCTGGCCAACCGTCGTTTCCCGGTGACCTGGTGGATCCGTCGTCCGGACCAGATCGACTACATCGCCGAACCGGACCTGTTCCACGATCTGTTCGGCCATGTGCCGCTGCTGATGAATCCGGTGTTCGCCAATTACATGGAGGCGTACGGCCGTGGCGGCGTCAAAGCACACGCGATCGGCCCGGACGCGCTGCAGAACCTGACCCGCCTGTACTGGTACACGGTGGAGTTCGGCCTGATCGATACGCCCGACGGCCTGCGCATCTACGGCGCCGGCATCGTGTCGTCGAAGGGCGAATCGCTGTACTCGCTGGAATCGGCCGCGCCCAACCGCATCGGCTTCGACCTGCAGCGGATCATGCGTACCAAGTACCGCATCGACACCTTCCAGAAGACCTACTTCGTCATCGACAGTTTCGAACAGCTGATGCAGGCGACCTCGCCGGACTTCACCCCGATCTACGCGGCGCTGGCCGATCAGTCGCATCTGCCGGCGGGCGATGTGCAGGGCGATGACCGCGTGTTCCAGGCCGGCACCGGCGAAGGCTGGGCCGACGGCGGCGACGTGTAAGCACGCGCAATCTGCCAATGAAAACGGCGCACTCCGGTGCGCCGTTTTCGTTGAAGCCTGCCTGCACTGCCGCAGCGGTGCAGGCGAAGGCAGGGCAGTCAGCCTTCCACAGCCCGGCAGGAACCACGCACCATCAGCTGCGGATGCACGCTGGCCGCAGTCGGCGCCTCCGGTACGTCGGTCTGCACCAGCATCGCGGCGGCCATGCGGCCGATGTCGGAGACGTGGCGGCGCACCGAGGTCAGCGGCGGCCACAACCGCGACGCCAGCGGGCTGTCGTCGTAGCTGACGATCGACAACTGCTGCGGCACAGCGATGCCCGCACGCAACGCCACCTGGTACACGCCGGCCGCCATTTCATCGTTGCCGGCGAAGATCGCACTGGGCCGTCCTTCGCCCATCAGCAGGCGCTCGGCGGCATGCACGCCCGACTCGAACGTATCGCCTGCTTCCAGCACGCGCTCACCCGGCAGGGTCAGGCCCACCTGCGCCAACCGGTCGAGGAAGCCATGGGTGCGCTCGCGTGCGGTACGGCGGTCGCCCGGACCGGTAATCACCGCGATGTCGCGGTGGCCGAGCGAGAGCAGGTAGCCCGCAGCCGCGGCTGCACCGTCGCGATCGTGGGTGACCACCGCCTGTGCTTCGTCGTCCGAGGCATGCGCGTTGATGCGGATGTAGCGGCATTCGATCTCGTCGAGCATTCCAGTCAGCGCCACCGACTCGGAGGCGCGCGGGCCAAGGATCACGCCATGCAGTTTCTGCTGCTGCACGAAGCGCCGCACGCCCTGCGCGCAGTCCGCGGACTGGCTGTCGCAGGGATGCACCACCAGCTCATAGCCGGTGCCGCGCAGCGCTTCCAGTGCGCCCTGCTGCAGGTCGACGATGCATTGGGCGCCCGGGTCGTCATACACCAGGCCGATCAGGAAGGAGCGGCGGAACGCGAGCCCGCGCGCCAGCGGGTCGGGCACGTAACCGACCTCGCGCATCAACGCCTCGACCTTGTCGCGGGTGTCTTTGCGCACCAGCGGCGAGTTGTTGATGATTCTTGAAACCGTTTTCTTGGAAACTCCCGACAGTCGTGCGATGTCGTTGATCGTGGCAGCCTTGCCCTTCGATGCCGGCAACGCGGCATCGCTAATAATTCGCACTGACATGTATAGAACCAGGTAAGTCGGAGAATTCTAGCCTTGCGCCCGTGGGGCGCGAAGTTGCGGAATGTCGCAGTTCGCTCGGAGTGAGTCGCATTCGACACGCTCCGCTGCGCGGGGTTCCATTGTGATCGCTCTACTTCGTTCGCATCTGAACCGTTCTTCCGCGCGTGTTCACCATGAATGCGGGCGCGACGCGCGCGAACGCCAACATTCCTTTAACCATGCTCCGCTACAGTCGGGGCATGGACCTGCAGACTTCTCCGTTTCCGCCGTTCCGTGGTCGCGATCGGTTGATCGCCGCCGTCGACGCGGCGATGACCTCCGGTGATGCCGGGCGCATCACCGCCGACCTGCAGTTGGCACTGCAGGACGCCATCGCAGACAGCCGCATCGAACTTCCCGAGTGCGTGCACCGTCCGGTCGGTGATCATTACGCGCGACGCCCGCTCTACCACAGCCGCGAACACGGCTACAGCGTGATTGCCATGAGCTGGGGCCCAGGGCAGGGCACGCCGCTGCACGACCACGATGCCATGTGGTGTGTGGAGGGAGTGTGGTTGGGCGAACTGGAGATCACCCGCTATGAACTGCTGGAGCGCAACGGTGAGCGCTGCCGCTTCCGTCGCCATGCCGCGCTGCGCGGGGGCTGCGGCAGTGCCGGCAGCCTGATTCCGCCGCACGAGTACCATACCCTGCGCAACGCCAGCGACGCGGCCCTGGCGATCTCGGTGCATGTGTATGAGGCACCGATGGAGCGCGCCGCGGTGTTCGATCCGCTGGGCGGTGACTGGTACCAGCGACGCATCCAGGCATTGCAGGCCGACCCGGCCTGAGTCACGCCGGGGCAGGGCACCGCCAGCGTCCTGGTGGTCCACGTGGCATCATGCGCCGCTGCGCTGCCGGGCCCGGCAGCGATCCGCGATGCCCGGTCGGGCAAGGAGCAAGACGATGTCCAGCGCTGATCCGCGCCTGCGCGCGCTGTTGAAGCTGGCACCGGTGATTCCGGTGTACACCCCCGAAGACGTGAATGAAGCGGTCGAAGTGGCCCAGGCGCTGTTCCGCGGCGGCCTGCCGGTGATCGAAGTAACGCTGCGCACGCCGCAGGCGCTGGATGCGATCAAGGCCATGGTCGAGGCCGTGCCCGATGCCGTGATCGGCGCCGGCACCGTGCTCAACGCCGCACAAATGCAGGCGGCAAAGCAGGCCGGTGCGCGTTTTGCCGTTTCCCCCGGTGCCACGCCGGCGCTGTATGCGGCCGCGCGCGATGCCGACCTGCCGTACCTGCCCGGTGCCGCCACCGCCTCGGACCTGATCCTGGGCCTGGAGCACGGCCAGGACACCTTCAAGTTCTTCCCGGCGGTGCAGGCCGGTGGCGCCGCACTGCTGGCGGCCTGGCACGGTCCGTTCGCCGATGTGCGCTTCTGCCCGACCGGCGGCATCAGCACGCAGACCGCGCCGCAGTTCCTGCACCTGCCCAACGTGCTGTGCGTGGGCGGCTCGTGGCTGACCACCCCGGCGCTGCTGCAGACCCGCGACTGGGATGCGATCGAGCGCCTCGCCCGCGAGGCCTCAGTGTTGGCCGGCTGAAACCGCTGCGGGAATCTTCAAAGGTTTGATCGTGATCAAAGCGCCGGCCTCGCGCCGGCGTCATTCTGTGGGCAAGCGCACTACGGAGATCCGAACATGAATTCGACCATGAAGGCCGCCGTCGTACGTGAGTTCGGCAAGCCACTGGTGATCGAGGAAGTCTCGGTACCGCGCCCGGGGGCGGGCGAGGTACTGGTCAAGATCGAGGCCTGTGGCGTCTGCCACACCGACCTGCACGCCGCCGAGGGCGACTGGCCGGTGAAACCGAACCCGCCATTCATCCCCGGCCACGAGGGCGTGGGGCACATCGTGGCCGTGGGAGGCGGGGTAGGGCACGTCAAGGAAGGCGACAGGGTCGGCATCCCCTGGTTGTACTCGGCGTGTGGCCATTGCGAACACTGCCTGGGTGGCTGGGAAACGCTGTGCGAGACACAGCGCAACACCGGCTACTCGGTCAACGGCGGCTTCGCCGAGTACGCACTGGCCGATGCCAACTATGTCGGCCTGCTTCCGAAGGAAGTGGGCTTCGTCGAGATCGCGCCGGTGCTGTGCGCCGGCGTGACCGTCTACAAGGGCCTGAAAGTCACCGATACCAAGCCCGGGGACTGGGTGGTGATTTCCGGCATCGGCGGCCTCGGCCACATGGCGGTGCAGTACGCCCGCGCGATGGGCCTGAACGTGGCTGCGGTGGATGTGGACGACGGCAAGCTGGCATTGGCCCGGCAGCTCGGCGCGCAGATCACTGTCAACGCGCTCACCACCGACCCCGCCGCCTTCCTGAAGAAGGAAATCGGTGGCGCGCACGGTGCGCTGGTCACCGCGGTTTCGCCGAAGGCGTTCGAGCAGGCACTGGGCATGGTCCGCCGTGGCGGCACCGTCTCGCTCAATGGCCTGCCACCCGGCAATTTCCCACTGGACATCTTCGGCATGGTGCTCAACGGCATCACCGTGCGTGGCTCGATCGTCGGCACCCGGCTGGACCTGCAGGAATCGCTGCAGTTCGCCGCCGAAGGCAAGGTCGCGGCCACGGTCAGCACCGACCGCCTGGAGAACATCAACGACGTGTTCGCGCGCATGCACGCGGGCACCATCGAAGGCCGCGTAGTGCTCGACTTCGCCGCCTGACCGTCTGTGCATGGCCGTCGTCGCTCCGTCCCCCTCTCCCACGGACGCGGCGGCCATGCCTATCCATCGGGTCGGATCCCATCCGTCCCTGACGGATGGGCTCTGACCTGTTGCAACCCGACGGCCTGACTGCTTCGCGCAGCCGTACAATGCGCGCATGCCCGGCCTGCTCAAAACCCTGTTCCTGTCCATCGTCGCCCTGATCGGCGGCGTGCTGTCGCTTGCGCTGGTCAGCAGCGTCGCCAGCTGGCTGCCCCCGCTGGTGGGCCTGTCGCCGGGCGATAACAGCGTGCAACTGGGGTGGGACCTGGCCTTCAGCGTGCTCGGCGGCGTCGCCGGCATTTCCTTCGCCACCTACTACGCACCGTGCTGGCCGCGTTCGCATGGTTATTCGATCTGGTCACTGATCGCGCTGGGCTGTGGTTACGCAGTGTGGACGGCCGGTGCGGATTTCCCGTTGTGGTTCGTCATTTCGCTGCTGGCGTCACTGCCGCTGCAGCTGCTGGCCGGCTGGTGGTTCGGTCGCCGCGCGTCGCGCGATCCGCGCTGAGCGCATCCAGGTAGTGCCGGCCGCTGGCCGGCAACCTCGGCCATGCTACAGGTGCCGGCCAGCGGCCGGCACTACCGCTTCAGCGACGGCAGCGTCTGCTTCAACCGTTCAATGCCCTGCCATGGGTCACCCTTCAGCCGCTTGGCACGCGCCAGCGCCTTGGCCATCGGAAACGCGTCAGCCGCGCTCACCCGGGCCAGCTCTTCCCAGCGCAGCGGCACCGCCACGCCCGCACCATCGCGCGCGCGCAGCGACCACGAACAGACGCTGGTGGCCCCCCGCGTATTGCGCAGCCAGTCGATGAAGATGACGCCATTGCGCTTTGCCTTGCTCATCGTCGCCACGTAGCGATCACGCTGCTCCAGCGCCATTGCCTGCGCGAACGCCTCGCAGAACGCCTTCGCCTCGTCCCAGCCTGCCTTGGGCTGCATCGGCACCACCACGTGCACGCCCTTGCCACCGGACAGGCGTACGAAGCTCTTCAGGCCCACCTGCTGCAGGCGGTCACGCACATCGCGTGCACCGGCTTTCACCTGTGCCCAGCTGACGCCTTCGCCGGGATCGAGATCGAACACCAGGCGATCCGGATGCTCTGGATCGATCACGGTCGCGCCCCAAGGATGCAGCTCCAGGGTGTTCATCTGCACCAGCTGCAACAGGCCCCGTGCATCGTCGATATAGACATAATCCTCGCGGCCGCTCTTCTGTTGCAGCGGAACCGCGTGCACGGCATCGCCCAGGCCGGGACCGTGGTGCTTCTGGAAGAAGCAGGCCCTGCCCACGCCGTCCGGGCACCGGAGCAGTGACAGCGGACGTCCGGCAAGTTCGGGCAGGATCCAACGCGCCACGCGCTGGTAGTAGTCGGCCACGTCGCCCTTGCTCAGCTTCTCCTTTGGAAACACCACCCGCTCTGGATGAGTGATCTGGACCTCGCCTCCGGCTTCGGTATCGGCTGTGCTCATACCCAGATCCTCTTTCTGCTTGTCGCTGCGCAGCCGCTTGAAACTGGCCTGGCGCAGCAGGCCTTCCTTGCCCCAGCCACGGAATGCCACCTCCGCCACCGTCACCGGTTTCACCCAGCGCACGCTGGCGGCACGGAACGGCACATGCGCTGGCAGCTGCAGCACCGGTGCATTCACTGCCAACGGCTGCAGTGCCTTGAGCAGCGCGCGCAGGCTATCGTCGTCGAAGCCGGTGCCAACGCGGCCCACATAGCGCAGGCCAGCCTTGTCCGGCGTGGCCAGAAGCAGCGAACCAAATCCCACCCGGGAACCCTTGGGTGCCGTGTGGCCGACAATCACGAACTCGTCGGTGTCTTCGTGCTTCACTTTGACCCAGCTGCGCGCGCGGGTGTTCACATACGGCGCATCCACCTGCTTGCTGACGATGCCTTCGAAGCCGGCCCCACCGCTGGCGTCGAACACCTGCGGTCCATGGTCGATCACGTGTTCGCTGAAGGCCAGAGTGCCGGGCGCCGGCCCGATCAGATCCTTCAGCAGCGCCTTGCGTTCCAGCAACGGCACACGACTGATGTCCACGCCGGCCACCCCCGGAAGATCGAACACGATGTAGCGCAGCGGTTGCTTCGAACTACCGTCGATCACCCGCTGCAGCGCTGCGAAGTCGCTGCGTCCATCCGGATCCAGCACCACCAGTTCGCCGTCAAGCCGCGCATCACGCACCGGCAGTGCCAGCACGGCCTGTACCAGCTCGGGAAAATCATCAGTCCAATCCAGGCCGTTGCGGGAGCGGAGCTTCACCTCGCCATCGTGCAGATCGGCCAGCAGGCGATAACCATCCCACTTGATCTCGTGCAGCCAGCGCGCGCCGTCCGGCGCGCTGTCGCGATGATCGGTCAACTGCGGTTTGAACGCGCGTGGATAGGGCGTATCGCGTGCACCGTCCAGTTTCAGCGCGCGCGCATGCCAGCGCGCATCAGCCTTGCGTGTGGTCGTGCGTGCGGCAGCTGCAGCACGCTCTACGGAACGCTTCTTCGCCGCAGGCGCTCGTTTCGGCATCGGTGCCGTCAGCAGGTCATCCGCCTCGGCGTCGCGCGCTTCGCCATCGTCGCGCTTGATCAGCAGCCACTGCACCTGACGCCCTTTCATTGCCGTACGCACCAGCTTCCAGCCACCGGCCAGGCGTTGCCCGTGCAGCACGAAGTCGATCTTTCCAGCCGCCAGCGCCTGCAGTGGATCACCTTCACAGGCCCAGGTGCCGTGATCGAAGACATCCACGTGGCCAGCGCCATAGTGGCCTTCAGGAATGTCTCCTTCGAAACCGGCGTAGGACAACGGGTGATCTTCCACCTCCACGGCCAGCCGCTTCTCACCGACGCGCAGCGAAGGTCCCTTGGGCACGGCCCAGCTCTTCAGTACGCCGTCCATTTCCAGGCGGAAGTCATAGTGACGCGAGCTTGCGTGATGCAGCTGGATGACGAAGGTCGGCCGCCGCTTCGGATCGCCGCGTTCGGGCGTGTCGTCAGGCTCCGGCGTCTGTCCGGCGCCACCACCCAGTCTGCGCTTGCGCCGGTACTGGTGCAGCGACATGGCTCAACCTGCCTTGCGCCGGGTGGTCTTCTTCACGGCCTTTTTGGCGGCCTTCTTCGCAGCCTTCTTCGCCGGTGCCTTGCGCGTTGCCGTCTTCTTCGCGGGCGTGCGCTTGTTGGCGTCCAGGCTCTTCTGCAGCAACGCCATGAAATCCACCACATTGGTGGTGGCATCTTCACGCGGTGAGGGCTCGTCTTCCACCCGGGTAGTGCCGCCCTTGGATTTGATGCGCTTGTTCAATACCAGCTGCAGACGCTCGCGGAACTCATCGTGATACTGCGAAGGATCCCAGTCACCGGCCATTGACTCGATCAGCTGTTCGGCCATCGCTGTTTCCTTGCTGGTGATGCGGTAGTCGGACAGTTTTCCGGTGGGCAGCTTGTAGTCCTCGGGATCCACCAGCTCCTGCGGATAGCGCAGGATCATCAGCACCAGCGCGTCCTCATGCGGCATCACCGCGCACAGGTATTCGCGCGTGCGCACCACCACCCGCGCGATGCCCACCTTGCCGGTACTGCGCAATGTCTCGCGCAGCAGCACGTAGCCCTTTTCGGCCTTCTTTCCGGGTACCAGCAGATACGGTTTCTCGTAGTAACGCGGGTCGATCTGCGCCGCGTCCACGAACGATTCCACTTCCACCGCTTCGTGGCTTTCCGGCGCGGCCGAACGGATATCGCCTTCCTCCAGCACGACGTAGCTGCCCTTGTCGTACTCGTAGGCTTTGACGATGTCCTTCCACGGCACCTCCTCGCCGGTATCGGCGTTGACCCGCTCGAAGCGGATCGGCTTGCGGTCACGGGAGTCGAGCATGCGGAACTGCAGATCGACTTTGCGTTCGCCGGACATCAGCGACACCGGCACGTTGAGCAGGCCAAACGACAGCGTGCCGGTCCAGATCGGGCGAGCCATGGGTGCACCTTTGGCGGGGCAGGGTGCCCAGCGTGGGCCGGAGGGCGTAAACCAGCCGTGTCCGTGCCGTGCACGCCAGGTGGCGCGGCGACGTGGTCGTAGAGCCGAGCCCACGCTCGGCTGCTTCAGGTGCCCAGCGCTACTGCAGCAACGGCCTCACCGCTGCCGCCGGGATATGGTCCAGTGCGCGCCACGCATCTTCCACCACCGGCCGCGCCTGCGACCAGCTCAAG
Organism: Stenotrophomonas sp. 1L-E-5-B-C3; assembly: GCF_057292075.1. Taxonomy (NCBI): domain Bacteria; kingdom Pseudomonadati; phylum Pseudomonadota; class Gammaproteobacteria; order Lysobacterales; family Lysobacteraceae; genus Stenotrophomonas; species Stenotrophomonas sp. 1L-E-5-B-C3. The sequence continues at coordinate 119,924 of NZ_JBXAWS010000012.1, read as the reverse complement.
CGCGAGTGCCCACGCATCTGTTCCCAGTGCTCGGCCAGCTCCTCGCAGGTATCGGCGGCGTCACCGCGCGGCCAGTCGGCGGCATGCGTGGTCAGCGCAAAGGCGTAGACCGGGCAGAGGTCACGCCAATTGCGATGGCTCTGGCCACGGCGCTCTTCGTAATCGCTCAGCATGTACTGCAGGTAGTCCTGCGCCACCGCCTGCGGGTCCTCGTGGCGACGCGTGCGGCGCTGAGCTGTGCGCTGGCCGAGCGGATCGAGCAGGGCGTTGAACACGGACGGTGCGGGTCGTTCAAGACGGGGCATGGCCGGCTCCTGCAGCGGGGGCGGGTGGGCAGGAATACGCGCGGTCCCGTTACCGGGGGGTGAGCGAGATGTTCATGACGCCAGGTTCGCGGCGGCTTTACCTTGCGAGCGGTGTAGTGGGAGCCCCCGAGCGCAGGTAGCCAGACCATGAGCCGAGAGACCTCCCGTGACCCGCTGCGGGAAAACCACCCGCCCATTCCCGGCGAGCAGCGCGGTAAGCGCGATGCCGACAACGCCGACTACCGCGGCACCGGCGCACCGTTCTTTGACGCCGAGCATGGTGGCGAGCATCTGCCGGTGAAGCACGAGTCTGAACAGGCCGCGCTGGACCGCAAGGATGGCGGCGACCGCCATCGTGGGGGCCAGGAAAGCCCGCTGAAACGCCGCGAGCGCAAGCAGCATGCCAGCGACAACCAGGACGAGGCGCTGGAGGAGACCTTCCCGGCCAGCGACCCGACCTCGCCGTTCGTACCGGCCAAGGCCCCCGACTGACGGGTAGCGCCGGGCCATGCCCGGCGAGCGCATAGCGCAGCGCGGGATCCACCGGGCATGGCCCGGCGCTACCGTGGGAACGGCGTCAGCGCCACGACCACTGCAGCCCGAGGCTGGCCCGCCGTCCCGGTCCCGGCTCGTGGAAGCGGCCATTGCCGTCATTGACGATCACCGAGCCGATGTAGGCCTGGTCCAGCACGTTCTCCAACCGCGCGAAGGCACGCAGCTCACCGCCCGGCAGGGTCCAGCGGCGTCCACCCTCCAGGTGCAGCAGAGCGAAACCGGGCGCGCGCGCCGTAGCCACGTCATTGACCACGGTATCGGTGCTGGCCGAGGCCTCCAGCGCCCACTGCCAGTCAGCGGGTGTCCACTGCAGCCGGGCGAAGGCCTGTTGGCGCGGCACACCAGGCAGACGGCTGCCCGCGGCGACCACGTTGTTCGAGGTCAGGTACGGCGAGCGCACCTGCGCCTGCAGCCAGGTCCAGGCCAGCTGCAGTTCCAGCTGCTCGGCCAAGGGCTGGCGATACTGTAGTTCCACGCCTTGGCGACGGGTGCAACCGATATTGCGGTAGGTACTGCGCCCGCCGATGTTGCTGGCAACGGCCAACTCATCGTCGGTATCTGCGCGGAACAGACTGATATCAAGCTGGGTTCCGTCCTGTGCGTGCCATTTGCTGCCTACCTCCAGATTGCGGCTGCGCGCGGCCGCCAGGTCCAGCGCCAATCCCGCTTGGCCGTCGGCGCGATAACCCAGTTCGTTGAAGGTGGGGGTCTCGAAACCACGCCCCACGGCCGCGTGCAGCCGCCACTGTGGGCTGGCCTCGAAGCTGATCCCGGCCACGGGCGTGGTTGCCTGGTAGTGGCGGCGGCCGCTGTCGTCCGGATTGCGCCCGGTGACGTAGCGGTCATCGGATTCGAAACGCACCGCGCTGTGGCGCAGCCCGGCCAGCAGCGACCAGCGCGGGCTCCACTGCCACCAGGCCTGGGCGAACTGGTCGACGTTCTGCACGGTATCGATCTGGTCTCGGCGCAGGCGCCCACGCGCGCCCAGGGTGCTGCCGATGAAGTTCTCGTAGCCGGTACGGTGCTGGCGCTGGCGGTCGGCGCTGAGCCCGGCCACCAGATCCAGCGGTCGACCGGCGAGGTCGCCGTGCCAGCCCCAGCGCGCGTCCAATCCGCCGTAGCCGCCCTCCAGATCGATCACCCCGCCGGCATGCAGCGGGCTGTTGGTCTGGGCTGCAGGCGGAATCGACAGGTACTGGCGCACCGCGCGCTGGCCGGCATAGCCCATCAGTTGCCAGCGCTGGGTGTCGGTTTCGCGGGTCCAGCGCAGACCCGCCTGCTGCTGGCGCACCGATTTGCGGGTGTTGTACTGGTGCGCCACCGCCGTGGCCTGGCGTGGATCCGCAGCGACCTGCGCGCGGGTCAGGCCCAGTGGATCCTGTGCGTCCGGCGCATCCAGCGCGTTGAGTAGCAGCTCCAGTCGCCCACCGCCCAGATCGCCGCCGATGCGCGCAGTGAGCGATTCGCGGCGCGCGCGGCTGTGTTCGCGCCAGCCATCGGTGCGGAAGTGATTGGCGGCGATGTTGTAGTCCAGCCCGTGGCTGGCTCCCTTCAGCTGCGCGCCGACGCTGAGCGTGTTGTCGGCACCTGCGTTGAGGCGCAACCGCCACGGGTCGTCGGCCTGGCCCTGCGCACTCCACACCTGCAGCACGCCGCCGGAGGAGTTGCCGTACAGCGCCGAGAACGGCCCGCGCAGCACCTCGATGCGTTCGGCACCCAGCAGGCTGGCATGCGACAGCTGGCCCTGGCCATCGGGCATGGTCGCGGGCACCCCGTCGATCAACACCCGCACGCCGCGCACACCGAAGGTCGAGCGCGCGCCAAAGCCACGGATCGACAGCTGCGTGTCCTGGGCGAAGTTCTGCCGATCGCGCGCCAGCAGTCCCGGCACCCCGGCCAGTGCCTCGGACAACTGCACGCTGTTGCCGGCCCGGCCGGCGTCGATCCAGACCGTGTCCTGGCTGGCCGGCAGCGCGAACGGGTCGATGCCCGGCACCCGCGCCGCCTGCACCTGCACGGCGGGCAGGGCGATGGGCGCAGGCTCGGCCATGGCCGCCAGTGGCGACAGCAGCAGGGCGGACAACGGCAGGCAGTGGCGTCGTGCGGCGGGATTCATGATTCAGGTTGATGGATCAGGCGGCAACGCACGCCATGGTACGGGGCTGCGGATGACGATGGCGGCGGCCAGCCCCGGCAGGCTTTGTTACGATGGGCTGTTTCCGGCCGAAAAGCCGCAGACCGCGTGGCGCAATTCCTCCCCCTTTCCGTCTACCGAACGAGTACCGCCGTGTCCTTCTTTGCAAACGTGGAACTGGTCCCAGGCGACCCGATCCTGGGCCTGACCGAGGCGTACAACGCCGACAGCCGCCCGACCAAGGTCAACCTGGGTGTGGGCATCTACTACGACGAGAGCGGCCGCATTCCGCTGCTGCGGGCCGTCAAGCAGATCGAGCAGCAGCTCGCCAACGAGGCCAAACCGCGCGGCTACCTGCCGATCGATGGCCTGCCGGCGTACACGCAGGCGACGCGTGAGCTGGTGTTCGGCAAGGACTCGCCGCTGCTGGCCGCCGGCCGCGTCACCACCGCACAGACCGTCGGTGGCAGCGGTGCGCTGCGTGTCGGCGCCGATGTGCTGAAGAAGCTGCTGCCGCACGCCACCGTTGCACTGAGCAACCCGAGCTGGGAAAACCATCGCGCCGTGTTCAGCGCCGCCGGCTTCGAGGTGGTGGATTACACCTACTTCGACCCGACCACCCATGGCGTCAACTTCGATGGCCTGCTGGCCGACCTCGGCAAGCTGGAAGCCGGCACCGTGGTGCTGCTGCACGCCTGCTGCCACAACCCCACCGGCGCCGACCTCACCGTCAGCCAGTGGAAGCAGGTCGCGCAGCTGCTGAAGGACAAGCAACTGTTCCCCTTCATCGACATGGCCTACCAGGGCTTCGACAAGGGCATCGAGCAGGACGGCGCCGCCGTGCGCATCATCGCCGAAGCCGGCATCGACAGCTTCATCGTCGCCAACTCGTACTCCAAGTCGTTCTCGCTGTACGGCGAGCGCGTGGGTGCGCTGTCGATGGTGGCGCCGACCGCTGCTGACGCCAAGGCCGTGCAGTCGCAGGTCAAGCGCGTGATCCGCACCATCTACTCCAGCCCGTCCACCCATGGTGCCGCGCTGGTGGCAGGCGTGCTGACCAACCCGGAACTGCGCGCGATGTGGGAGCAGGAGCTGACCGAGATGCGCGAGCGCATCCACGCACTGCGCCAGGGCCTGGTCGAGAAGCTGGCCGCTGCCGGTGCCCCGCAGTTCGGCTTCATCAACGAACAGGCCGGCATGTTCTCCTACTCCGGCCTGAGCCGTGAGCAGGTCGAGCGCCTGCGCGACGAGTTCGGCATCTACGCCGTCGGCACCGGCCGCATCTGCGTGGCCGCGCTGAACCAGAACAACCTGGAATACGTCGCCAAGGCCGTGGCCACCGTCGCCAAGGGCTGAAACAACGCTCCAGTAGCTTGAAGACAAAGGCGCCGAAAGGCGCCTTTGTTTTTGCTCTTGCTCTTGCCATCCCACCGCGCTCGCGGCGAACCCTGAAGCGCGCGGGAGGGGGAGGCGATGCAGAACCGTTGGCGCCATGGATGGCGCCATCGAGCTTACATGGACGTACTTGCAGCGTGTCCTGCATCGCCTCCCCCTCCCGTGAGCCTCGACAAAAGGAAGGCGCCACGAGCGCAACGCATCTGGAAACGATTACGCCTTCCCGCGCTCACGCACGGCCCCGCCATACGGGCGACAATAGGCGTTTTCCCGCTGCCGAGACCTGCCCGCTCATGTCCCGTACTTCGTTGACCCGCTTCCTGATCCAGGAACAGCACGCCGGCCGCATCAATGCCGACCTGCGCCAGCTGATCGCGGTCGTCGCCCGCGCCTGCACCAGCATCTCCATTGCCGTCAGCAAGGGCGCCCTCGGTGGCGTGCTCGGCGACGCCGGTACCGGCAACGTGCAGGGCGAAGCGCAGAAGAAGCTGGATGTGATCAGCAACGAGATCCTGCTCGAAGCCAACGCCTGGGGCGGCCATCTCGCCGCTTGTGCTTCGGAAGAAATGGACCATAGCCAGCCGGTGCCGGACATCTATCCGCGTGGTGACTTCCTGCTGCTGTTCGATCCCCTCGATGGCAGCTCCAACATCGACGTCAACGTCTCCGTCGGCACCATCTTCTCGGTGCTGCGCTGCCCGACCAATGTCGAACTGCCGGGCGATGACGCCTTCCTGCAGCCGGGCAGCAAGCAGATCGCCGCCGGCTACTGCATCTACGGGCCCAGCACCCAGCTGGTACTGACTGTCGGCCACGGCACCCACGCCTTCACCCTGGATCGCGAGAAGGGTGAGTTCGTGCTGACCACCGAGAACATGCAGATTCCGGCGGCCACCCAGGAATTCGCCATCAACATGTCCAACCAGCGTCACTGGGAAGCGCCGATGCAGGCGTACGTCGGCGATCTGCTGGCGGGCAAGGAAGGCGCGCGCGGCAAGAACTTCAACATGCGCTGGATCGCCAGCATGGTCGCCGACGTGCATCGCATCCTGACCCGCGGCGGCATCTTCATCTACCCGTGGGACAAGAAGGATCCGTCCAAGGCCGGCAAGCTGCGCCTGATGTACGAAGCCAACCCGATGGGCCTGCTGGTCGAGCAGGCCGGTGGCGCTGCCTGGACCGGTCGCGAGCGCATCCTCGACATCCAGCCCGACCAGCTGCACCAGCGCGTGCCGGTGTTCCTCGGCTCGCGCGAGGAAGTGGCCGAGGCCGTGCGCTACCACCACGCGCACGACGACGCGCAGGGCTGATGCAAGTCTCCCGACAACGGTCATGGCAGAACGATGACATGACCGTAGGGTGACACCGAGGGCGGCAAACGGCACCATCAAGCCATTGCCGCCTAAGGAATGCACGCATGCACGAGCAAGGCCCGGTCGATTTCATCGAAGTCATCCACAACGCCGTCCCCAGCGAGGTCTGCGCGGCCATCGTTGAGCGCCTGCGCGCTACGCGTGGCCTGCAGCCCGGTGCGGTGGGCAGTGGCGTGTTCCCGGAACTCAAGCACAGCAAGGATCTGCGCATCAGTGGCCTGGGCGGCTGGCAGGATGTCGATCAGCAGCTGCAGATCGCGGTGTTCAATGGCCTGCTGACTTATCTACGCCGTTATCCACAGGCGTTGATTGCGCCGCTGATGTTGCAGATCCAGGACAGCAACGGCCAACCGCGACGCCTGTCTGCCGAGGACTTCCCCGACATGCCGCAGCAGCAGCTGGCCGATCTGGCCCGCACCTGCCTGCGCCCGGGCGCGATCAACCTGCAGTGGTATGCGGCGGGCGAGGGCGGCTACCCGTACTGGCACTGCGAGCTGTACCCGAAGGATGCGCAGGCCGAGACCCTGCACCGGCATGTGCTGTGGACGCTGTACCTCAACGACGACTTCGAAGAGGGCGAAACCGAGTTCCTGTTCCAGGGGCGGAAGATCGCACCTCGTACCGGCAGCTTGCTGATCGCGCCGACTGCGTTCACCCACACCCATCGTGGCAACAGGCCGCAAGGTGGAGACAAGTTCATCGCGACCAGCTGGATTCTGTTCCAGAGTGCGCAGAAGTTGTTTGGGGGGTGACGCCGAGCTGCTCGACGATATCGCTTGCTCGACTTCGTTCCACTTTCAGTCGAGCAATCTCTACCGTGGGCGACGGCGATAGAGGATCGTGCCCGCCGCTGCACCGAACACTGCCACACCGAAGCCAACGAGCTCTTCTTCTCCAAGCGTGCCACCCGACATCAGCTTGCCGGCCGTCAGCAACAGGACGTTCAATGGAAGCATCCACAGGAACGCGATGCCAAGCCAGTAGATAATCTTCATTTCATCTATTTCCCACCACAGTCACAAGGAGATGCAGGTCCGCCGCCATTTTCTTTGATGCCCTTGGCGATTTCGTGCGCATCCGACAGCTTAGCGGTTCCTTTCAGAACACTTCGAATTCCTTTGCTTAGACTGGTGATTGTATTGAAGTTACTCACGTAGCGACCTATCTGGGCTCCCTGCCATCCCAATAGTGATCCGCCCACTTTTTCCAAAGCCGGTGTCCTCTCTTTCCCGTCAAACGCGGTCGCCAGGTTGTTGGCTCCATCGTGGAAGGTGGCCAAGCCCATTGCCGCCACCGTCAAACCAACGAGTCCGCCATCTTCGCTTCCTGCGACCGCTGCAATGATGGAGTCAGCACTACCCGCAGTTATTGCACCGACGCCAGCCGCCATATCGGCTGCTCCCAGGATTGCTCCGACATAATCCGTCTTGCAGAGACCCAATGGATCGAACCCGGTGACTGGGTTTCCTTCGGCGTACGCGTAGGTATTCAGTCCCCCTGCCAACCCGATCGGATCACTCTGCACATACCGGCCGATGCTCGCGTCATAGTCGCGGAAGCCGTTGTACCAGAGTCCGCTTTCCACATCGTAGTACTGGCCCGGGAAGCCAATGTTCAACCCTCCGATCTCATCCTTCTGGACGCTGCGGCCGTACGCATAGTTGTACGCCTTCCAGACGGTCTGCTGGCTCGGGCTGGTGACGAACTCCGGGCGTCCAAGATGATCGGTATGCACATAATTGTGCTGCCCGCTGCGAGCCAAACCCACCAGTTCACCTTCGAACCAGAAATAGTTGGTCCACACGCCATTGTTCAGCTCGGTCATGAGCTGGTTCTGGCCAGCGTAGAAGTAGCGGCTGTTGATGTTCTTGTTGACCTTCGCAACGCGCTGCCCCTGCGCATTGAGCACATAGTCAGTCGCAGTGCCACCGATGTTGCTGCGGCTCATGCGATTGAAGGCGTCGTATTCGTAGGTGCTGATCCGGCTGCCTGCGGTCTCGCTGATACGATTTCCCAATGCGTCGTACTGGTACTGACGGCTGCCGTCCTGGTTGGTGTAGTTCAGCACCCGGTTGCTCCCCGGGTCGATGCTGTATTGGGTCAGCTGATTTCCTGCCTGATAGCGGTCGTGATTGCCGCCGGCATCGTAGGAAAGATTGTTGATGACACCGAAGCGGGTCAGCTTGGTCATACGACTCAACGCGTCGTAGCCGATCAACTGCGTCATGTTCGGGTCGACAGCGTCGACAATGGCGGTGATTTCGCCATCGCCGCTGTACTGATAGTCCCAATAGCTGACCTTGCTGCCATTGGGTCCCCAGACCGACATTGCGGTCAGCCGCCCCTCCTGATCGTGGTTGTAGCCCCGGGCAAGCCCGTTGCCGTAGGCCAGCCACTCATGCGCTCCCGTGACCTTCCAGTTGGCTTGGGAAATGATTGAACGCTGAGTCCCGTCGACCGTCGCCGTCAACGCACTTGGTTTTCCTTGGGAGCCATATGTGTAGGTCGCCTTGTCACCGTTGGGATAGGTGATCTGGCTCAGGCGATTGATGCCGTCGTATCCATAGGTGGTGCTGTAGTCCGTCTTCTGACCAGACAGATCGGTGAAGTCGCGCCGTATCTGCAGCTGACCGTTCGGTGTATAGGCAAAATGGGTGGCGGTTCCGGGCCCTGAAGTGCCGCACATCTGACCCTTACCGTTGCCGCACCAATCGTAGCTATAACCCATTGTTCGGCCTTCTGCGCTCGCAGAAGTCATTCGTCCCAGACCGTCGTAGCCGAAGGAGACAACGCTGCCATCGGCCCGCGTCGTCGATGTCCGCAGACCTGCAGCATCGTACTGGTGCTGTGTCGTTCCCGTATCCGGACTCACCTGTTTCCACATCTGGCCGAAACCATCGAATTCGTAGGTGGTAACGAGATTGCGGGGATCGCTCACACGGACCGGGCGATCTGCCAGGTCGTAGGCAATCTGGGTCGTGCCCCCGACGGCGTCGATTGATTTGATCAGGCGTCCACGCGGATCGTAGCTCATACGGGTGACACGATTCTGCGAATCGGTCACCTGCGTGACGCGTCCCTCCGCGTCATAGGCATAGCGTACGTTCTGTACCCCATTACCGCGCTCGACGATCACGCGGCCCAGTTCGTCGTACTCATATGTGTTGACGGAGACAACAGCGTTCAGCCCGATCAGGGCAAGCGTCAGTGCTGGCATATGGATGGTCCTTTCTTACCGAAGGCGTTCGCAGACGCTGCGACAGCAACTTCCCTTGTTGTTCTCGACCGACTGAAAGACGTTTGCTTCCACGCCCCAAGCCGCACCACCGGACGCAGTTCTCGCGCAGTACCTGTAGTTCACCCTCTGGATAACAGCATTCGATGGGATGAGGGGTAAGGTCAGTGTGGTCATCACATCGGCGCCTCGCAGGTGGTGCTGTTTGGCGGGCAGTACCAATCCGCGTTTTCTACCGCGATCATGGTGTAGGGCCGGGGTCCCCAAGCCATACCGTTGGTCGCCATCTGGGCAATGTATGCAAAGCTCCTGATCCCGATGCCATCGTGGTAGGGCGCGACGTCGATGCTGAACGATGCAATCCCTCCAGGGGACACCGGCCCGGCCAGTGCTCGGGATTGATCCAGCTGGTCCTGGCCCCATGCAAGGTAAGTGTTTCCATCCCATACGACGTTGCCTGTGTTGCGGACCTGTATGGTCAACGTGCTTTGCCGTCCATTGGTGATGTTGGTGGGATAGGCATTGAAGGAAACGAACTCCGCACTCCGCACAACGGCTGGGACGGTGAAAGTGCCCGAGCGATTGATGGTCAGATGATCACCACCCCACGGCGAGATGCCATGAACATAAAGCGCCTTGCCACCATGCGCTGATCGCAGATTGCCATCGAGTGGAATCTTGAACCAATACGCATTTCCGCGTGCTTGGCAAGCGCTGGCGACGTTGCCGTCCGTTGCGAGGTTGGCACGACCACTGGCAACAAAGGTGCCCCCTGCCCAAGCGGAGTTTCCTGCATAGACGTGCACATCGATCGATGAGTCCACGCCGATCGAGCAGGCCCAGCCTTCCAGGAAGAAGTTCCAGTTTCCGTCCTGGGTCACGCCGCCGATATCACCAACGATTTTTGCCGTTGGAATCGCGAGCACCCCAGAGTTCGGAAGCGGTCGGTCCTGGCCGCGCCCCTGCGGAGATTGGCCGTAGATGGAAAACTTGCGACCGCCCAACTGTTGCCTCTGGGCTAGCGATATCGGCAACTGATACCTATAGGCACTCCCTGATGCTTGGCACGCCGCGGCAACTCCTGGCTCGCTGGCAAGGTTTGCTTGAGTGCTACCCAGGTAGACGTTGCCATCGGCGTAACCATCCACCTGGATGGATCCCGCCGATCCGGTGGAGCAGGCCCAACCTCGAACGAACCAGTTCCACTGGCCGTCGTGGGTGATTTCATCAATCATCCCCTTTACGACCGTATCCATCGGATAGTCGGTTTGTGAAACCTCAGTGCGCGTGCGATTGGAAGCGTTGTTGTAGCTATGACGGATCCACGCCCACTTGCCGTCTCCCATCGAACGGACTTCCTGTGTCAGGCGGCGCCCTGCATCGTAGCCGTAGCGGACTGTCACGCCATCAGGCTGGGTAAGCGAGGCGATGTCACCTGCAGCGGTGTAGCCAATGGCGGTAGTCGCCCAGCCGGTTCCCGAACTGGTTCTGTCGGATACAACGCGGCCGCGGCCGTCATACGTCAGCTCTCGCACACCACCATTCGCATTGACGATGCGTCCCGGCAACCCCAATCCGTTGTAGTTGGAATAGCTGATCGTATGACCGAGTGCGTTGGTGACGCTGGTCAGATCGCCTTGGCCGTTGAACACGGAGGTGACGTCGTCCTGCGCAAGCGGTCCATCGACTTTGATCGAGGCCTTCAATCCGTTTGCGTGATAGGTATACGTGCTCCGGGTCACTCGTGTCTGGCTGGGTACGCCACGTGCCGTCAGATTGCGCTCGGTTGCGCTGGCCACGTTTCCGCGATCGTCATAGGAGTAGGCAACCTCGAGGTCACCCACCACCGTTGTCTTGAGGAGTCTGTTCCGCGTGGTATCCCACTCCTGCAACGTTGTACGTTCGGCCGAGCTGCCGACAGCTTCCACCCGCTTCAGCAGGTAACCCTGAGCGCTGTAGTCGAAGTTGGTCAGATTGTCCTGGAAGTCATGGACCAGATCCGGGTATCCATTGGCGTCATAACTCTGCTCCTTGTAGCTGGCAGGGCAGTTCGGCGACGGATCACCCTTGGTCGATACCATCTTTCCGTCCTTGAACGTGTAAGTGGTGCTACGGCCAAGAGGGTTGATCACAGTGACATCAATATCGACGGGCCGCGTAAGGCCCGGCGCAGCGGCGGCCGTCATACCGAGAGCGCTCTCCATCGGCAGCGAGTCAACAGGCAGCGAGCGCGGTTGATAGCAGATGCGTGAGCCTCCGGTGCGCTGTTCGCACCATCCACGCTCTTCGTCGGCGCGGACACCGCCGGGTCGAGTCGGTGCGGGCGGCGGGAGCACCGGTTCGGTGCTGCGCACGGCATAGCTGAAGCGGAATCGCTCAATGCCACCGTTGTGCTCCGTGCTGATGGCGCGCCGCTCCGCGTCGTACGCAAAAGTGGAATAGCGCACGCCATCAAAGGACTTGCCAGTCAGGGCACCCGGGAAGCGAGCATCTTCGTAGTGGTAGCTGATCGTCGTCGCTGGTGTGCCTGGCAGCGTCGAGCTGGCAAGCCGGCCACGTCCGTTCCCGAAAACATTGGGGGTATAGGTGTAGCGATAGACGTTGCCGGCTGGATCGGTCACCTGGCTTACCTGTCCATTGGCCCAACCAAAGCTGACGCTGCGTCCCGAGGAGTGGGTCACCTTCTGCAGATAGCGGTCAGCATAGGAGAACGTCCAGCTCACGCCCTGCTCATTGCTGAGTCGGGTGATATAGCCCTCGACGTTGTAGGTCTCCGTACCGTTGTTTTCGTTTCGAAGCGTAAACGTGCCATCGCCGTTCGCGGAGAGGTACGCGATGGGCTGGGCCTTGTCCTCATACCAGCGACCGCTGGCAGGATCCTTGAGGTACTTGATGCGGCGACCGTCAGGCCGTTGCACCCACGCCAGCTGATTTGCATCGGTGAATGCGAGCGAATAATCGAAGTTGCTCAGCCAGTGATTGCCGAACAGCCCGGTCGCGCTCCAATAGTGATTGTAGTTGCGCTGCAGGAACAGTCCCATTTCGCCCTGACTGGCGAAATCAAGTTCTGGTTCAACCTTGTTGCCGCTGTAGAGCACGACGGGATTGCCCTTACGACCATTGCAGTCCTTCTCTTTGTCATCGGTCGGCTGCTCCTTCGCGGTTTCGGTCGGAATTGCACCGCCGCCGCCGCCATTGTCCATTTGAGACTCGGACAGGTGGACACCACTGCCGCCGCCAAATCCAAAACCACCTACACCGCCACCTCCAGCAGGGCGTTTGGCGGTGACTTGAACGGTTTCGAGAGTGTTTGCCGCCGTTGCCAATGTCATCGGCAGGGAAAGCAGCGGCAGAAGAAGAAGACGGGACTTCAGAGTGTTCCGTGTTGCAAAGTGCATCATGCGCTCGCCTATCTCCTCATCCGAGACCGAGTCATTCAGTCATCGGGGATTCATGTTTGTGGCGAGTTTATGACGGCCCTACGTCAGCTTGCAATAGATGGAGACGTACTTTCATGCATTGCGCGTCGCTGGGCGAGCGATGGTAGGTAGGTAGCCAAGTTGTACGTGCGTCAGAACAACGACCCCTGCGGCGAATCCTTCCTCGGTGGCAACGGCTTCTGGAACCGGCTGCAATCCAGCTTCGGCCAATGGCTGTTCTGCGCATTGAAGCCCAGACGTTTGCGCGCCAGCTTGAAGCGGTTGTTCAACAGATCGGCATACACGCCTTGGCCCCGCATGCGCGTGCCGAACTGGCTGTCGTAGTCCTTGCCGCCGCGCAGCTGCTGGATGGTACTCATCACATGTGCGGCGCGATCGGGATGATGGGTGTCCAGCCACTCGCGGAACAGCGGCGCCACTTCAAGCGGCAGGCGCAGCAGCACATAACCGGCGGTGCTCGCACCTGCGTCGTGTGCGGCCTCCAACACCGCTTCCAGTTCGCTGTCGTTGATCCACGGAATCACCGGCGCCACCATCACGCCCACCGGAATGCCGACCTCATGCAGACGCTTCATCGCGCGCAGCCGTGCGTGTGGCGCCGACGCGCGCGGTTCCAGCTTCGCGGAGAGATGCGGGTCCAGCGAGGTCACCGAGAAATGCACGCTGACCAGGTTCTCCGCGGCCAGCGGCGCAAGCAGATCGATATCGCGCTCGACCAGCGCGTTCTTGGTGATCAGCGAGAAGGGATGCTTGGTCTCCAGCATCACTTCAATCAGCTGGCGGGTCAGTTTGAACTTGCGCTCGATCGGTTGGTACGCATCGGTGTTGATGCCCAGCGCGATCGGTTGCGGCACGTAGCCCGGTTTCGACAGTTCCTTGCGCAGCAGCTGGGGCGCATTGGTCTTGGCGAACAGCTTGGTCTCGAAGTCCAAGCCTGGCGACAGGTTCAGATAGGCATGCGAGGGGCGCGCGAAGCAGTAGGAGCAGCAACACTATATGTGTTCGAGGAAAAGTGCTCAGCACTGCGTCCCCTACGGCGGCTTCCCTACAAACTACCTGCGGAGTTCCGTCCTCTTGTATTCCAGCCCAGGGCGGTAAAGGGTAGGTTAGCGGGGCATTGCGGCTCCCCCCAGACTTGAGGTTCCGCGAGCAGGCCAGTTCAGGATGAATTCTTCCTGCTCCGCAGTCTCCACTGCACCAGGCCGCACTGAGCGCACTTTAGCAATCGCATCGATGCCGTCCGAAGCGTAGCCTGTGTCAATGAGAAGCATCGACGCCACGGTCCCCGCCCGGCCCAGGCCTCCTTTGCAGTGCACCACGATCCTGCGTCCGGACAAGAGCTCGGCTGCGAGCTGAGGTCCTAGGGATTGCCATGGCACAAGCAGTCGCGCATCAGGAGCCGCACCATCCGTAATCGGCAGGCCGTGCCACTTCAAGCCGTGCGCTTTGGCACATTCTGCCAAGGATGTAATTCGTAACTCCTCGAACTCCCACGGCTCAATCAACGTGATCAGATGCTGTGCTCCCCACGCAACTATCGACGCTACGTCGATGTCCAAGTCTCGAGCCCAAGACCCCGTCATTGCGACGTCCTGATGTTTTCCCGGTGCAAAGGTGACGCCGATCCCACCGCCGTTCATCCCGACAGGCAAGGTCGCAATCTGCAGTGGATGGGAGATACTTGTTCTGCTCACCTGCGCTCTCCGAAATCAACGGCCCCTTGGGGCGAGAACGAACGCTGCGCCCTTTTGATCTGAAAGTCCAACTGTGAGCCTAGTGGTGCGTTTAGGGTCTGACTGAATGCCAGAAGCAGCGCGGAATCGCCCAACGCTTGAGAGAGGACCCAAGCCCCATTCGACGTTGGAACGAGCCTGCGGGACGGCGCTCCAGAGATCAGTGAGGCCTAGTTCCAGCCTCGCCGCGTCTCGGGATGCACGCTTATCGGACGTCCGCGTGCCGCCGCTAGTAAATCGCCCAGGGAGCGAGAGGCAGGCACCATCCTCACTGGGCACCCGCTATCGGCCAGAACCGGCAGCAGGCGCGGCGACGCCTGAGGCAAGGCGATCTGATCGGAGTTGGCTTAAGCGACACCCTCCCTCGAGAGCCAAGTCGTAATCGGAGCAGGCACCGACCCGCAACTCAGGACTCTCGACAACCCAGGTCGGGTACGACTATTCTTCCTTTCATGTCCGCCTTCTCGGCCCGCCACCGTCGACTCATCCAGCTCAGCATCTTCGTGCTGATGCTGTTGAGCATCGTTGTTCGGCCGATTGTGATCCAGCAGGGCGAGCTCCACACTGCCGAGCACGACATCGCTGCAACGGCAGAGCACGGGCACTCACACACCCCCGGAAATGGCGACAACGTAGATCCCAAGCATGCATCAGGTGTCCACAGCGTCCTTCACCAGGCCGATGTGAGCTTTGCCGGCATGCTGGTGTTTTCGAATCTGAACCTGGCTACTGTACCGCCGGCATCTTTACTGCCCGGCCTGCGCTCCGTTGATGAGCCATTGGGCCACCACGGCTCACCTTTTAGACCTCCGATCGTCTGACGACTCCTGCCGCGCTGTAGCGGCCTGAGCGCGCTGTTCACCAAATGGTGGCCGGCAGCGCGTCGTCATGACCATTTGTCGGAGATTTTCCGTGAAATTACGTAGTTTGTGGGCGCTGGCTATTGCCGGCGCCTGCGGTGTGGCCGTGCCTGGCCACGCCGCTGAAGTGCTGCGCCTGGAGGATGCGGTTGCCCGTGCCCTGGGCACCCATCCCAGCGTGCAGGCAGACGCTGCTCAACTGGAAGCTGTCAGAAGCCGTGCGGGCCGGGAGGCGTTGCCTACGCCCCTCGTGCTGGGAGGCGAGCTTGAAAACGTGGCAGGCTCAGGTGGCCTGAGCGGCCTGGACGCCGCCGAATCCACGTTCCGCATCTCCAAGGTCTTGGAACTCGGTGGGAAGCGGGCAGCGCGCCAAGCGCTCGGTGGCGCGGAGGTGGACGCCGCCCGAAGCGAGGCGGACGTCACCCGTATCGCCATTGCCACCTTGGCTGCGGGGCGCTTCGTCGATGTGCTGGCCGCCCAAGAGCATGTCGAGCACGCCGAAGAGCGCATCAAAATGGCCCAGGCCATGCGCCGTGAAGTGGCCCGCTGGGTAGCGGCCGCCCGTAATCCGGACTCGGACCTGAGAGCCGCCGAGATCGCCCTGCTCGATGCCGAGCTGAAGCGGGAGCAGGCGTTGCAGGCGCTGGAAGGCGCGCGGATGTCACTTGCCGCCACGTGGGGGGCGCCGAGCCCGGACTTCGGCTCGGTTGCCGGGGATACCGGGGTCCTTCCCTCTTTGGATGATTTCGATGATCTGAGCCTACGCCTCGCCACGACACCACAGCAGCGGGCCATGGAGGCCCAGGCCGGGGTTCTGGGTGCAAGAAGGGAGATCGCCCGGGCCAGCGCCAAGCCGGATGTCAGCGTTGGCCTCGGCATTCGCCGACTGGAAGCCACCAAAGACAGCGGCCTGGTGATGTCCATCTCTGTCCCGTTGGGAAGCCGGCGGCGATCGGATTTCTCCGTCGCCGAAGCGGACTACGAGCTGACCTCGCTCAAGTACAGGCGCGAGGCGCAGATGCTGGAGGTGCGTCAAGAGCTGTTTGGCATCTACCAGCAGCTCAAGCAAGCGCAGTCCGAGGTGGAGTCGGTGCGCCAGCGCCAGTTGCCAAAGGCCCAGCAGGCCTTTGATCAGAGCCGCAGAGGCTTTGAGGAAGGTCGCTTCTCCTTCCTGGTACTCAGCCAAGCGCAGCAGCGGCTCTTCGACCTTCGCGAACGGGAAGTCGAATCTGCCGCGCGCTATCTCCGTCTCCTGGTCGAGGCCGACCGCCTCACCGCTTCTGCCTTGGACATCCGCCCATGAACCGATACGTATTCCTGATCATGCTTCCGTTCGCCTTGGCTGCATGTGGCGGCAACGAACCGTCGCAGGGAGACAAGCCTGAAGCCACTGCTGCGGCCGCAGGCGACTACGAACGAGGGCCGCATCGCGGGCGCATGCTTCGCGACGGCGACTTCGCCCTTGAAGTAACTGTTTACGAAACCAATACCCCGCCGCAGTTCCGACTGTATGCCTATCGCAACGACAAGCCGCTGGCACCTGGCGAAGTCAAAGCGACGATGCAACTCAAGCGACTGGACGGCGAAGTCAACAACTTCAGCTTTGTTCCAGAGAACGATTACCTAGTGGGCAACGGGGAGGTGGTTGAACCGCACTCCTTTGACGTCAAAGCCGATGCAGTGGTGGGTGGGAAGAACTACACCTGGGCCTACGCCTCGTACGAAGGTCGCACAACCATAGATCCGAAAGCCGCTGCCGACGCAGGTGTCGTGGTTGAGTCCGCCGAACCAGGGGTCATCCGGGACACTGTCTCGCTTATGGGCAACGTCGCGGTCGACACCGGTCGCTTTGCTGCGGTGAAGGGACGCTTCCCGGGCGTGGTCCGCAGTGTGACGGTCGAGATGGGACAACGCGTCTCGGCCGGTCAGACGCTGGCCACGGTGGAGGGCAATGACAGCATGCGGACCTACTCCGTCACGGCGCCTTTCAGTGGCGTGGTGCTCGCACGCAATACGGCGGTAGGAGATGTCGCTGCCGACAACACGCTGTTCGAGATAGCTGACCTTTCCGAGGTCTGGGTGGATTTGCGTGCGCTGGGAAGCGACGCCGAGCGCCTGTCCCCGGGCCAAGCGGTGACCATCCGTTCGGCAACAGGTGGTTTGGAAACAACGGGAAAGCTGCAGGGCATCCTGCCGCTGGCCAGCGCGGGCCAGACCGTGGTGGCACGCGTGGCCCTTGCCAACGGTGAAGGCAGATGGCGACCGGGAATGGCCGTATCCGCCGAGGTCGTCATCGCGGAAACGGAGGTTCCTTTGACGGTAAAAGAATCGGGCCTTCAGCGTTTCCGGGACTTCACCGTTGTGTTCGCCCAGGTGGGCGACAGCTATGAGGTGCGGATGCTTGAACTGGGTAGGCGCGATGGCGAGCGCGTGGAGGTTCTGAAAGGACTGAAGCCAGGCACCCGTTACGTGTCCGAGCAGAGCTACCTGATTCGTGCCGACATCGAAAAGTCCGGCGCAAGCCACGACCACTAAGGACGCCCCATGCTAGAGCGAATCATTCGCGCGTCCATCGCGCACAGATGGCTTGTGCTCGTTCTGGTCCTGGCCTTCTCAGGCCTTGGGATCTGGAACTACAGCAAGCTTCCCATCGACGCCGTTCCTGACATCACCAATGTCCAGGTGCAGATCAACACCGAAGCTCCCGGCTACTCACCGCTGGAGGCCGAGCAACGGGTCACGTTCCCCGTCGAAACAGCGTTAGCCGGGTTGGCAAAGCTGGAATACACCCGTTCCATCTCACGCTACGGCCTGTCTCAGGTCACGGTGGTGTTTGAAGATGGCACGGACATCTACTTCGCCCGTCAGCAGGTCGCAGAGCGGCTTCAGCAAGCGGCATCCCAATTGCCCGAGGGACTCAAGCCAAGCCTTGGACCGGTAGCGACGGGCTTGGGCGAGATCTTCATGTACACCGTGGAGGCTGAGCCGGGTGCTGAGGAGACGTGGACACCAATGGCGCTTCGTACGCTGCAGGACTGGGTGGTCCGACCGCAGATGCGCCACTTGAAGGGCGTAACGGAGGTCAACACCGTCGGAGGCTATGTTCGCCAGTTCCACATCACGCCGGACCCGAAGAAGCTCCAAGCCTACGGACTGACGTTGCAGGACGTGCTGGAAGCCGTGGCACGCAGCAACGCCAACGTGGGCGCCGGCTACATCGAGAAGAGCGGTGAGCAGTACCTGGTCCGCGTGCCGGGCCAGGTGGCCGACATGGCGGGCTTGCGCAAGATCGTTGTGGCCAACCGTGATGGCATGCCATTGCGCGTTGGCGATCTGGCGGACGTTGTAGAAGGCACCGAACTTCGCACAGGCGCGGCAACCAAAGATGGCAAGGAAGTAGTCCTTGGCACGGCCTTCATGCTCATCGGTGAAAACAGCCGAGACGTGGCTCAGCGAACTGCCGCCAAGCTCAAGGACATCGACGCCACCTTGCCTGACGGCGTGCGGGCGCATGCCGTCTACGACAGAACCGAACTGGTGGACCGGACCATCGAGACGGTGAAGAAGAACCTTCTCGAAGGCGCCCTGCTCGTCATCGCGGTCCTCTTCCTGCTTCTGGGCAATCTTCGTGCGGCGCTGATCACTGCGGCGGTCATTCCATTGACGATGCTGCTGACGATCACAGGCATGGTTCAGAATCGTGTCTCCGCGAATCTGATGAGCCTGGGCGCACTGGATTTTGGCTTGATCGTCGATGGGGCGGTCATCATCGTGGAGAACTGCCTGCGCCGCTTTGGCGAGCGGCAACATCTTCTGGGCCGTCTGTTGACCCGGGAAGAACGATTCTCCTTGGCGGCAAGTGCCAGTGCAGAAGTGATCAAGCCAAGCCTGTTCGGCCTTTTCATCATCGCGGCGGTCTACATCCCGATCTTTGCCCTCTCCGGCGTGGAAGGGAAGATGTTCCACCCGATGGCGCTTACCGTGGTCATCGCGCTTACCGGTGCCATGGCGCTGTCCCTGACATTCGTGCCGGCCGCTGTGGCTCAGTTCGTAACGGGGAAGGTTTCGGAGAAGGAAACCAAGGCCATGCGCGGGGTTACCAAGCTGTATGGCCCGATGCTTGAGCGAGCCGTCAACGCACGCAAGGTGGTGGTGGCCTCGGCCGCAGTGCTCACCGTCCTGGCGGGCCTGCTTGCAAGCCGTCTCGGCACTGAGTTCATTCCGAACCTGGATGAGGGCGATATCGCACTGCATGCGCTCCGAATTCCAGGGACCAGCTTGACTCAGGCCATCGGCATGCAACGTCAGCTGGAAGCGGCAATCAAGCAGTTCCCCGAGGTGGACGAAGTCGTCGCCAAAATCGGCACTGCCGAGGTGGCGACCGACCCCATGCCCCCCTCCGTAGCCGACACCTTCATCATGCTCAAAGATCGGGACAAATGGCCTGATCCGCGCAAGCCGAAGGCGCAGCTTGTTGCCGAGCTCGAGAAGGTGGTTCGCGCCATTCCTGGCAACAACTACGAGTTCACTCAGCCCGTGCAAATGCGGATGAACGAGCTCATTGCCGGCGTTCGGGCTGAGGTTGCCGTCAAGCTGTACGGCGACGACTTGGAACAACTGGCAGCCATCGGTAGTCAGGTGGAGAACGTTGCCAGTGGGATCCAAGGAGCGGCCGACGTGAAACTTGAGCAGGTCACCGGTCTGCCCTTGATGACGATCACGCCGGACCTGGATGCACTTGCACGATACGGTGTAGCCATTGATGACGTGCAAAAGACCATCTCGGTGGCGTTGGGAGGTGAATCGGTCGGCCAGGTGTTCGAAGGCGATCGCCGCTTCGACATCGTGGTTCGTCTGCCGGAGAACCTGCGTCAGGACATCGGAACACTGGCGTCACTACCTGTAGCCGTCGCGCCAGGGGCGAGCACCGGCCAGGAGCGTAGCTTCGTTCCCTTGGGGCAGTTGGCCAAGGTCGAGATTGCGCCCGGTCCCAACCAGATCAGCCGCGAGAATGGCAAACGCAGGGTGGTGATCACCAGCAATGTGCGCGGACGCGATCTGGGGTCCTTTGTCGAGGAGTTGCGCAGCAAAGTCGGACAAGAAGTCCAGCTGCCCGAAGGCTACTGGATCGAGTACGGCGGCACCTTTGAGCAGTTGATCTCGGCAAGCAAGCGCCTGTCCATCGTCGTGCCAGTGGTTCTGGTAATGATCTTCGGATTGCTGTTCATGGCATTCGGCTCAGGAAAGGATGCTGCGATCGTGTTCAGTGGCGTGCCACTCGCGCTAACCGGAGGCGTGGTGGCGCTATGGCTGCGCGGCATTCCCTTATCCATCTCCGCAGGCGTGGGGTTCATCGCGCTTTCGGGCGTTGCCGTGCTCAACGGCCTGGTAATGATCAGCTTCATCAAGAACCTGCGAGAAGAGGGCATGCCCCTGCATAGGGCTGTCACCGAAGGTGCCCTTACCCGCCTCCGGCCGGTCCTGATGACGGCCTTGGTGGCGAGCCTGGGCTTCCTTCCCATGGCTCTGAACGTCGGTGCTGGCGCGGAAGTTCAGCGCCCGCTCGCAACCGTGGTGATCGGCGGAATCATCTCTTCAACGCTGCTGACACTGCTCGTGCTGCCGGCGCTCTATCGACTGATCCACCGCGAAAAACCTGATCTGGAAAGTCGCTCCCCATGAATCATCCATCTCCTTTCCGCACAAGGAACTCGTCTTTGACTTCCCCCACCAAGCTCTTTGCATGGCTTTCGATGCTTGCCGCAGTCCTCCTGCCGTTTGCGGCGTTCGCGCACGGTGTCAGCGAGGGCGACCAGGCCTTCCTTGAAGAAAGCACCGGTAGGCAACTGATCGCGTTCACCTACCTCGGCGCCAAGCACATGGTGACTGGATACGACCACCTTCTGTTCCTGTTCGGGGTGATTTTCTTCCTTTACCGCATGCGGGACGTGAGCATCTACGTCACCTTGTTCGCCATTGGTCACAGCACGACGCTGCTGCTCGGCGTGCTCGGCGGCTTTCACGTCAACGCCTATCTGGTCGACGCGATCATCGGCCTGTCGGTGGTCTACAAGGCCTTGGACAACATGGGCGCGTTCAAGCGCTGGTTCGGCGTGCAACCCAACACCAAGATTGCGGTCCTTGTCTTCGGCTTTTTCCACGGCTTCGGCCTGGCCACGAAGCTTCAGGACTTCTCGCTATCGCCGGACGGGCTGGTCCCCAACATGCTTGCGTTCAACGTGGGCGTTGAGCTCGGCCAACTGCTAGCGCTTGCCGGCATCCTGATTGTGATGGGCTTCTGGCGTCGACTGCCGTCCTTCAACCGTCAGGCCTACGGCGTTAACACCATCTTGATGATGGCCGGCTTCGTGCTCATCGGCATGCAGCTCACCGGCTACTTCGTTTCCTGATTTCTGAACGAGACCCATTATGTCGATCACCACCAATCAACCACTTCCCACCACTGGCCGCCTGCTGAAGTCGACCCTTCTTGCCGCTGCCATTGCCGGCGCGCTTCTCGTCACGGCCGTTCTGCCGGCGGAGTACGGCCTTGATCCCATCGGGATCGGCCGGGCGCTGGGCTTGACCGCCCTGGCGGACGGCGGAAGCACCGTCATCGACCCGTCCACGCCGACGTCCTCAACAGCATCGGGGGCAGAGGCCGCCTTGGCGGAGAAGGCCGCGGCCGCATTCGGGGCGAACAAAGGGCAATCGCTTGATCCAGGCGCGGTATCGCTCACCAACGGTGAGCTTCGCCAGGACGCGATGACGATCACGCTGGAGCCGGGCAAGGGAAAAGAGGTCAAGTCCCACATGGTTGCAGGCACCGGAATGCTGTTCCGCTGGAAGGCAACCGGGGACGTGGCAGTCGATATGCACGGCGAGCGACCCGACGTGAAGGGCGCATGGACCAGCTACGCCGTCGAAGGTGCGCAGCGGGAGGCGCGCGGCACCTTCGTCGCGCCATTTGAGGGAACTCATGGGTGGTACTGGCAGAACCGAGGCGACAAGCCAGTGACCGTGAGCATCGAACTTATTGGCTACCAAGCCGACATCTATCAGCCGTAACACCCCGGCACTTCGCCGATCCTAACCTAGGAGAATCACCATGAAGACTCATAGCGCAGTAGTTGCCGGCCTGCTTCTCAGCATGTCCCTTTTCACCACAGCGTCCGCCCATGATCCGGCGCTTCATGCCGATCCGGCAACCCCGGCTGCTCCCAAGGCCAAGCCGGCGACCTGCGAACAGTTGGCCGACCGTTCGAAGTTCAAGGTGGACCTCAATGATGCCCAGACCAAGGCGCTGAAGGAACGTTGCGAAGCGCAGGCAACACCGAAAAAGAAGTAAATCCATTCGCGTTTAGCGAACGACCCCGCCATGCCGGCGGGGTCGTCACCCCGACCCGAACAATGGTGGGCGTACACTCCGCCTGCCCGCCGCCTCTGTCCTGAAACCGGGCAGAGGGGGCACCCGGGTTGGTGCCGTCAGAACGTTGATATCAGGACAATCCCATGCTCGAAGTACTGAGTCACCCAACGTTTCGCCGCCTGTTTGGTGCGCAGATAGTCGCACTCGTCGGAACCGGCTTGGCAACTGTCGCCCTTGCCCTCCTGGCCTATGACCTGGCGGGCGCCGAGGCGGGCGCGGTGCTGGGCACCGCACTGGCCATCAAGATGGTCGTGTACGTAGCCTTGGCGCCCGTTTCAGGAGCGTTGGTCCCGGCACGGCTGCGCAAGCGGGTGCTGATCGCACTCGACCTGGTTCGCGCCGCTGTGGCGGTTTGTCTGCCCTTCGTCACCGAGATCTGGCAGGTGTATGTCCTTATCGCTGTGCTGCAGTCGGCGTCGGCATGCTTCACGCCGCTGTTTCAATCCACGATCCCCGAAATTCTTAAAGAAGAGCGCGATTACACCCGCGCGCTCTCACTTTCCCGATTGGCATATGACCTTGAGAGCCTGCTGAGCCCGGCGCTTGCTGCTGCACTGCTGACGGTCATCAGCTTCCACGGGCTGTTCGCTGGTACCTCGGTAGGTTTCATCCTCTCGGCGGTGCTCGTCGCGTCCACCACATTCCCCGCCCTCGCTTCCGTCTCTTCCAAGGACGGTCCCTATGCCCGAGCCATCCATGGAATGCGAATCTACCTTCGCACCCCGCGATTGCAGGGCCTGCTTGCATTGAACCTTTGTGCCGCAGCTGGCGGCGCGATGGTGTTCGTCAATACGGTGGTCATGGTCCGTACCGTTCTGGGCGGGGCTGAGGAACAAGTTGCGTGGGCGCTGGCGGCCTTCGGCGGCGGCTCCATGCTGGTAGCGCTTCTTCTTCCGAGAGTTCTGGACCGCATTTCGGACAGGACAGTGATGCTGACTGCAGGGCTGTTCATGTCAGCTGTCCTGATCACCTTCCTCGGCGTCTGGTTTGCCCTGAAAGGAAAAGTTGGATGGGCGGCGGTCATTCCGACCTGGTCGCTGTTGGGCATGGCGTATGCCGGTCTGGTTACGCCCGGCGGACGGCTGCTGCGACGTTCGGCTGAGTCCGCCGATCTGCCATTCCTCTTCGCCGCCCAATTTTCCCTATCACACGTTTGCTGGTTGATCGCCTATCCGCTGGCCGGCTGGGTTGGTGCCCGCTACGGCCTGCATGTTGCCTTGGCCGCCTTGGGGATTCTGGCTGCACTCGGTCTGGTCGCCGCGTGGCGCAGATGGCCGGCGCACGATCCTGAGGAGATAGCGCATCAGCACGAACATCTTGCTGAGGACGACCCGCACCTCTTGGCACACCGCGACGCGGATGGCACTCACCGCCACCGGTTTGTCATCGATCAACTTCACACTCGCTGGACAGGCTGACCAAGGCACCAGGCGGGCGGCGAGCACGGAGCCACCTACTTGCGAGTTTGATCGCAGACGTACATGTCCATGTCGACGTCATATCGACACGCGCGCCCACATTCGTAAGAGCCTACATCCTCCGACCCGGGCACTGGAGGCTTGTCTCTGAGGGCAGCTACTGCAGCTGCCTGGCAACGTTCGAAGGTGTCGTAGTCGCCATAAACGGCGTGTCGGACTTCCTGAGTAGATGCGTCCGGCGGATAGACAAAAGCAGTCCAGCGCCCCTGGGACCCGCCGCAGGAAACTGCGACTATGGCCACGCCGACGGTTAAGGTTGTCCGACCGATGTCCATGGCCGAATCCTAGCACCACCTCTAGCCGGGCAGAGATGAGCTGAAGCGTATTCAGCTTTTCAGGCCAATTAGCTTCTCTCAGCGAAGTCCGCTGTCGGCCAGAAGGGGACATCAACCTAAAGTCAAAATCCTACTGGGAACCCAACTGGCAGATGTTTGCTCTGAAAGCGCCACTAGCTGCTCCACTTGCCATCTTGTCCGTTACGTCAGTTGATTGCGCAACCACTGATGGGCGGGAAACCGTCCTGAGCTCGTTTGAGGGATTGCCTGCTGCCGAAGATCGGCACTGTGTTGTTGTGTGGTGCGGCGCTGATCAGCACTCCAGCCAAGAGCAACCGCTGCGTCCGCAACTTGGAGAGCGGCCACGTGCTCACACAGAACCGTCGATATCGTTTTGGCGCAATGCGCTCACCCGACCGCTTGATGTTGTCAGAGAACTACGGCTAAGAGACCTTTGAGGTCAAGATGCACGCCAATCGGCGATCTGGACGAACCGGTGTCCGCGGGTGGACAGAAGACTCTGCAACTCGCGTCCGATTGGCAGCAGTAGTGATACGGCCCATTGGCGGCTGACGGGCAGCGTGGTCAGCCTTCGCACTCCAGCTCTGTACGAGCTGCCTGCAAGACTCTTTCCGGACTTATCGCCAGCTCTTCGGCCGGACTTCTTTCGTCGAGCAAGGCATGCGGGGACAGGAACCACTCGACCTCACCCCATCCAGTTGTGCGAGCCAGCCCGTCTGGCTCGCGCTCGAAGGACCCCAAGTTACGCAGCACTCTCAAGATGTCAGCCAATCCGTCTATGGGCAGGCCTTCAGCTCTGAACTGCCAGGTCGGATAGCGGTAGCAGGGTACCGGCTGCGCCATGTAAACGGCCAGCAGTTTTCCTTGGCGACGTAGCTGAGTTGCATCGTTGTCGCCATGAGGGGATATCAGACCGAGCCTGGCGCTCACCTGCGCGCCGCTGAGCCATTCTGCGGCGAGTGCTTCGCGTTGGGCTGCGGCATCTGACTGAATCTGTAGCTTGGGATCAAGAGTGTCCATGTTCACCACGGCTGCGCGCCGGTACATGCATCGGCCTGACGGAAGTATCAGCGAGAACACAGGTTCTTCATCTGCGCTTGCCGATCTCAATGCTTTCGCCAGAAATCAGTACTGTAGTTGTTGAGCTGACTGCTGTAGCTGTCCAAGACCACCGGGAAGACCTTGGGCACAGTGGCAGCGCTCCCGCCGTCTCGGAAGTGCTTCCTAAGACTCGATAGCGCCAACAGCTTAAGATGTTCCCATTCCGAATAGAGGTCATCTTGTAGTTTTCTCTCCCGCGCCGCGGCACTGGGCTTACGCTTTGCGACTGGAGCGAGGTAATTGTCCCGGGGGACTACGGTGTGAGTGAAGACGATTTCTCCGGAAGTCCAGGCATCGCCAGCTGAAGCTCTCCACTGATAGCTGATACGTATGGACATGGTTGCTGCCAAACGGTCTGGGGGCATCATGTGGTCATATACACGGAAGACCTCCGCATCGTGAATCTCCTGCTCTAGCGCCACTTGTGTCTGTCTGAACGCCGAGCTTAGAGAGGAGCCAGCCTTAAGAGCTGCATAGTGCGTAGCCTCTGTCTTCTTCGGCGCTTTGGCTGCTGCGAAGGCCTGCAGTGCAGAGTCGAATTCGCGCGCTCGTCTAGCAACATAGTCACCGCAGAGATCAAGGCGAAACGGGATCAGTTCAAGACGGCTCCGGTTCTCGACACAGCGCGAAATGGCGTCGTCCAAGCCCATGGCATCGATGACCTTTAGCGCATCTATTTCACTCTTCAAGAAGTTCAGATGACTCACAAGCAGCTCCTTGCAATGACTCATTCGATCAAACAGAGAAGTGTTGCGTCGCCAGTATGCAGGAGACTTGGCTACCTTCGTGTGCCTGTCTTTCTCCCCAGGGTGCCACGGGCTTGATGATGTTCCAGTTCATAGCCCCTGCTGCGGTCTGGTGCAGCTGCGCATGGCGCGGTCGCCCGACTTGCCAGGGCACAGTAAGTGGATGGGATGAGTATGCCTATGTGGTCGGGTGCAGTTGCCTTCTGGGTCCCCTGTCGACGCTTGCTGTGTCATCAATACCCTACAGCTAGACTTCGATGAGCATCGCGGAGTCGAACCTAGTGTTCTCCGTTATCCAGGTCCCATCCGGCAACTGAACCGGATAGCCCATCGGGTAGGAAACAACCCTAGTGCTGCCAATGCCGTAGTCCGCCGAGTCGTGGACGTGACCATGGATCCATAGATCCGACTTCTCGACCAATGCGTCCAAGTTGGATGCAGAAGCTGTTGACGACAACTGGCCCTTTAGCGTTCGTGTATCGATCGCTCAGATGGTGACATTACCCGGACGCTTCATTGTTTCCGGGGACATAGACCGCGGGAATGTCAGCAGACGCGGTCTGTGCCCATGCCACCGCGCGATCGCCCAAGTCCATGTCGCCTGCCAAAACCACAGCATCTGGAGAACTAGAGCTGAGGTTCTTCAGTAGAGTGCTGGCAAGATGTTGAGCATCGGCCGGCGCATCGCGCCAGACCTCCAGGTGTAGATCCGACATCACTATTACTCGCATACTTACAGATGCTCTGGTCTCGCTTTGCTAGCCACCAAGTTCCCGAGAGTTGAGAGCCTCTCCTTCAGCTGCTCAGTGGCGACATTCAGCCCTTTGTCATCGTCCGAGTACGGCGATCCAAACAGCGGAATTTCAACCCAGAACTGCTCCTGTCCCGGATGCACGTAAGGGCCATAGTCGTCCAAGAGAAGTGCAGATCCAAGGCGAGGACAGACGTACGACAAGTCCTTAGTCTTGCCCGACCATTGAACGTACGGGAGTTGAGAGAACCACTCTGGCACGCTGCCTTCACGAACCAACAGCCCAGCAATACTGTGCGTAAGGGGCTCCGGTACGGTCGTAAACATGACGAGCTCTTCGAACTGAGCACGTACGTTCTCCAGAAACAGAAAGAGACCAGGCCTGGGAATCTGGCTTATGGCATTGGAGATCAGCGTTCCTTCCAGGTCCAACGCCAAGATGGTCGGCCTCATGGGATTCTCTATAGTGATTACGTATGCCTACATTGCCGTTTACAAGCAAGCCTGTCCATTGCGTGAGCCTAGTGGCACGCCCAAGCCGTGAGCCTACTGGTAGGCTATCTCCCTCGCAGTTGAAACCAACTGGTCTGAGCGGGGAAGACGTCTGCGGATCTGGCTCTCTTCACCCCAGCTTTCAGTACAAAGCGATGCTCGGTACAGGAAGGGCATAGTGACCAGCTAGGCGTTCTTGTTTCCCTTGAAGATGCTGATTGAGATTGGAATTCGGTGCACGAGGCAAATTTCCGAATAGCTGAACAGCCCAGTGTTGTTTTCTCCCCAGCATGAGCGCAAATTCACTACGGAAGGAGCCTAGGCTCCGTTTTCCTACTCCCGTACCTACAATCGTACTAAGGCATGGGCTCCGGCATAGTCAACGGCCTTAGGGAGTTCACATGAAGAATGGTCTTTCCACCGAAGCACGAATCACGGCCGGTCTAGCGCGGCTGGTGCAGAAGACGCCTGAGCATCCAGCGAATGTTGCAAAGCTATTGGCTGGGCAACGCCTTGTCTCCGTCAAGGGAGTTGAGAGGGAATCCGGGGTTAGCAGGTCCAATTTTGGCTCTTCCAACTCTCGCTACTCAGGCCAATGGAAGGCAATTAGGGAGGCATCGAAGGCCGAAGCCAATCGCGGCCTCAGCGCACAGCTTCTTGAGGAAAAGGCGGAGAGTCGTCGGCTGAGACGACTGCTTCATCTGACGCAGGTGCACAATGCGTCACTCCAACTTCGGCTTAGCAGGCTGAAGGCTCGATCGGAAGAGGACGATACGGTTACGCCTTTCCGCGTCAATCGTCGGACTCGGAAGCGGTAGCCTCCCTTAGATGCCTGAGTATAGATTGGCTCTGCGCAACCCGACGCTCCGCAATGGAGCGCCCGGATCTAACCCCACCCAGTCGCTTCTCCTCGGCAACAATCGCCTGGTTTTCCTTCATGCGACGTTGCCAGAACTCTCGGTGTTCAGGAAGAATCAAACAACAGCGGCATGAGGCACACAACGTAGGGGATCGAACCCCAAAGTCTGGTTGACGCCAGCCTGTCAGCAAGTCCGCATGCGGATTACAGGCAGACTCGGCAGGAAGGATGTTGATCAGGCAGCTAGCGTAGGTTCCCGTCCACATCTCAAAGCCCGAAATTCTGACGAGCGCTAGTGCCTTGTCTATGGCGGTGTCACCATCCATGCTGTTGATCGAGCTCGCTAGCTCACTTGCGTGCTTGGCGATTAGCTTCTTCGCAGGGCCGGCCGCCACAGCGTGACCTGTCATGACCTCGAGGAAGAACTGCCCCGCTTCCAGCGTCCGTTCTCCCTGCAGGTCTTCAAGCAGCGCTGCATCGCTTCCGATGTAGCCCGTCTCGGTGATTCGCTCGCTCATATGGCGGTAGTGATCGCGAAGCGCACCGAGCAGCTCAGGCTTTGTCCTGTAGATGTAGTGGGCAAACGTCTTCCTCCAGCGAAGAGGCCGAATGCTCCTAGTTCTATGCCATGCGTCCTGTGCGCTCAGCCCGTACTTTGACACTAGTAGCTCAGCTGCAAACTCTCTCTGCAATGCAGCGATGCGCATTGCCGTGAACCGACCCAGATGCTTCGCATGGGAAGGCAATGACTTGGCTTCGGAGAAGCTGAGCAGAAGGTCTTTGGTTCCTTCCCCCTTGAGCAGTCTCCACGGTTCAAGCACACGACACAACGCCTCAAGCGCCGCTATTGGTATGGGTTCATAGTCCGTACCGGAGGGCCTCAAACCTGCGGTCCATGCGTGATCAGTCTTCTTCCCCTTTGCCGACACTCCATTGATCATGAAGATGTCCATCAGTCCGTCAGAGGACTGATGGATCGTAACGAGGCCATCAAGCGGGTCGTTCACATGACTGATCTTTAGGCCAATCAGCTCATGCGATCTGAGGCCAACGCACCCCTGGATGCAGATTGTGGCCGCGGCAACGGTGTTCATGACGAGCCGGCGCACGCTCTGCACTGTGCTAACTTCAACTACTGTTCCTTCCTCATCGACTCTTGTCCGTGGATGAAGCGGTGCGTGCCATGGCAGGCCGGTATCGGGCACGATGGCCATTTTGTAGTCGCGAAGTTCCTCGCTGAGATGCTCGAAGGCTTTCACCCTCGCTGGTCCTCTTTCAGGCATCTGGGACCTTCTCTGGAGGAAGTGGTTCTGGATCTTGATCACATCATCAAGGCCATAGCGAATCCATTCCCAAGCTCTGCTTAGCAACGGAACGGCAACGTCATCTGGTATTGGTGCCAGCCCGCCCCCCTTCTTCAGACCCAGGTCAATCTCGACTACTCGATTGGCGGACTTCCCATCGAAGGGCGCCTCTGGCAGACAGTCGATTCCGGCTTCTTTGTACTTCGTCTTAAGCTCATAGATTTGCGCGAGCGGTCGCAGCAGCTTGTAGGCCGTGGCGTAGCTCCAGTCCCTGGGTCTCCCTTCATCGAAGCTACCTTCCAAGTACTGGTTCTCCAAGTGATCAATGAAGTCCCAGCTGTGGAAAGAGGTGAGGCTTACAAATGAGTCTATCTTTCGCCGGATCATGTAAACGGCAATCTCTCTGATGCTCATCATGGTCGCGGGAAGTGATCCAACGGAAAGCACACCATTGTCGAGAGCTGACCGCAGGTAGAAGGTCATCTGCTTATGAAGTGTTGCGTGCGCTTGATCGGTGAAGCGACCACCTCCAGGCACCTCGAAGCTCCAGTCCAGGATGACCTTCTCGTTCTGCTGGCCTTCTATGTCTCTCGCGAACGTCCAGTTGCCTGAGGCGACCTCATCATCAGGCTTTGTTGATCTCCGAATCGTTGCCATGGTCAGACTCCACTTTGGGCTAGCTCATCGCTGTCGCTACTCGAGAGCGGGCAGCGCACTCAGCGTCACGAGGACAGCCTGTTCTCGGTTCTCGGTTGAGTCGAGGTTGGGGATCCAGCGGGTGATAAGGGCATTGTATGGGCGTTGGAACTTGCACCTCCAAATCCCGATCCCCAACCGTCCGCGGGCGCATTCGTACTCTTCTTTAAGCTGAAGCGCTCTAGCGAATGCGTAAGGTTCATCGGTATCTGAGCCTGCCAGAGGACAGGATGGGCACATGCCATAGGCGGTGCACAGTCGCCCTTCGACTTGGCCACCAATAGGGCTGTGAAACGCATCAAGGCAGGTGAATCCTGGCGTGGCTGCAGTGGAGTCTCTGGCACTGGGCTTTGAGCGCGTGTCAACCTTCCCTTGAGAGGTAATCCATCGCTGATGCGCGGCTATTGCACCTGCCATATTTTCCTTACTCCGCTGCAGCATGGCCACTGTTCGGTAGTGGTCCTGCCCGGTGTCTATGAGTCGGTGGCCCAGGAGGTTCTTAAGCTGTACCGCATCTCCGTTTGTAGCTTTGTCAATCAGCTCTGCCATTCCCATTCTGAGTGCTGATGCGCCGCAGTACGGAATTCCTTTGCTCTTGCAGTACACCATGATGTAGTTGGTAACCCGAGTTGGTACGTTGTCGAGCCGTCCCGCGTAGGAGTCAATGCGAAGTCCTGGTACTTCGTTGCGGCCACCTTCGGACACCACGTGGAGGAACAGATCCCTACCTAGAGGCTCGGCAGCGTAGTCGCGTAGAAGCATTGTCCATTCGAGCAGGAAGCTGATGATGTTGTTGACGGACAGCGAGTTGTTACTAGTGTTTGCGGCCCACTGGATGGTACTTCTAGTACCTGGTCGGCCCCTGGAACCACCACGACGCTTCACTGACTGCAAGTGGATCCTTTCAGCTCCCAGCACCTCCACAAACTGAATACCGCCTAGTTCCAGACAGTTCAGTACTTGGCCATTCCACCCCGTATGCGAGAGGAGCAACAGATAGAGTGGCGTCAGCTCACCTCCGAGCGGGTAGGCGAGGCTCCGATAGGCTTGGTACGTCCTGTATTCTTTGCTCCAGCTGCCGGTATTCCTACCGAGATTCATTGGTGCGGGGAAGTTGCCTTTGTTGTCGAAGAGCACGCGAGCCACTTGGGCCTCAGGGCTATTGATCGGCACGTGATTGCCAGCTTTCAGGTCTGATAGCGCATTTCGCACAGTTGCCAGCCTAGGCCAGACCTCCTTCATAAGTCGTACGCAGTCCTTTGCTGCGACGAGGAGTGTCTCGGTCATGCCATCCGCGTCCAGGGTCTTTGTCGCTGAGCTGCTCTTTGTTTTAGCAACTGCATACCGCGGGACCTCAATGTGACTCCACCGGCTGTCGAGGCGAATGAGTTCTGGCACCAAGAGAACGATTGCCTTCAGGTAGTTAGTTCTGGTGCTCTGGCTCAGGATCTTGTTAGTTCTGGGATCAGACTTATCAAGATCTTGCTTTATTTGAGTGATGAAGTTTGCTGGCACCTCATCGGGAGTTTTGAAGTGCGGTTCTTGTGCCAGAAAGTACTTTAGTGCCGCCTGCTTGAAGTTTCCCGCGGCGGAGTACCTGCCAGCCTGCTGCTTGTCTGCTTGTGTGTTGGCAAATGCCGTGGCGAGAGAATCACACAGCGGGCCAATGGCTAGCCAACTTGAGAGGTTGATCTTGGTCCGTGACCCGTCTCTGTTGTCGAAGTGAACTTCCAGCACTCGGGGTGCTCTTTTGAACCACCAGTTCTTCTGCTCACTCGGTGCATCTGGTTGTTTTTCTGGTCGCATCCGCTTCTTGCGTCGGTCCATAACTGAGCCTTTCCCAAGTGAACTTAGGTACCAGGATGCGCTTTAGGCTGACCGAGCTGCATGTGAGGCCTTTGCTCGTTGAGCATCCGGATGCGCTCGCGAATCTTGCTCTCGTATGTCACAGCACTATTCAGATAGATGTTTTCGGTGGTCTCTACCGAAGCATGTCCGAGGATGGAGGCAACGTACTTGCTCGGTTGCGTGTCGCCGCTGAGCCTGCGGCTGATGTACTTGATGATTGCGAACGTGTGCCGAAGCGAATGAACTGTGATTGCCTCTGCTACAGCCATCCTGTAGTAGGCATTGTTCTCAAGTTTTGCCAGCTTCATTAGGAACCGTTCACGGCCTTGGGCAAAGTGACGATCGAATGTCTGCTCGGACACGCGGCTGCCGATGTAGCGTGCATTTCCGACCTGGTGCACGAACACGTAGCCATGATCAGGTTCGGACATCAACGCTTGCCTTTTCGCCATTGCAATCACTCGCGCTGTATTGACGTATAGGTTGATCGCGCCGAGCAGCCAGACAGGAAACGGGACGTTTCTCGCCTTGTTCCCCTTGCCCACTATCACCACCGGAAGCTCCGACACTGGGTCCAGCTGATCGAGCGGCATGGTCTCAACATCGGTGAGCTTTAGATTGCAGACTTCGGCTCGTCTGAGGCCCGTGTGCAAGCAGACCTCAGCCATAAGTCGGTCAGTGGTTGCGGCGTGGCAGAGAACTACCGTCTGATCAACTATTTCCTTCACAGGAGGCCCCAATTCCTCAAACAAGTGGTCTAAGGTTTGGGGGTCAAGCGCAGTGATGAGCAGGTTGCTGCCTGATCCGGAGATGCCTGCGTCAACGTCGAGATAGGTGAACTTTCCGCGTTTTGTGTCTCGCTCGCCGGTAGGGATCACGTTCTTCAGATATCCACGCCGCATGCAGTAGAGGATGAACTTGGTAAGCGTCGACCAGCGACGATTAACTGTGCTCGCGGACAAGTTCTTTCCTGTAGCTGCGGACTTCGAGTGACAGAGGTCTGTGGCATAGCCCCTCAAGTGTGCGGACGAGATATCGGCCACCCTGATGCCCGAGGCGTCCATGTAGTGATGGAAGTCGGCCATGTCAGCCAGGATGGTTGGCGCAGTGTTCCTCCCCCCTTTCAGGCACGGCTTCGCCGCCCTGGTCAGGTAGGTGGCACACATGAAGTCGAACGCCGGCTCTATGACTTTCCCGTCAGTTCGGCTGGTCAAGAAGCAGAAGTGATTCGGTAAAGGACTACCCCAGAGTCCTCCGTTTGAACCAGGACTCTTGCCCTCGTTGTTCCTGACCACCCTGATTTCGGCGTCGTAGGTCTTCATGGGCGTGGAACCTACCACTCCGAAATCGGAATGCAAGTGCGTGAGCCTACTGGTACGCTTCACATGCTAATGCTATTCAATTGCGTTTATTACACTTATGCTTCATGCACTTAGCGCGTACCTTTAAGTATGGATATTTTCGCTAAGGAGATCCTCTATTCATAATGAATAGGCATTCCAGTGCGCAGAGTTTTTGCTTGTCCGCGCTGTCACGTGACGATTGATGTGGGGTCGCTCACGACGCCGCAGGGCAGACATCGTGAGCAGTACGTCTAGTGCCGTTGTCCGCCTGAGGCATCACCCAAGATTGACCTGGATTGCGATCATCGTCGCTGAATCGCCTCTGATATTTCCAGAGACCAACGTGCCGTGTGGATGATCCTCGCCTCCTGCAGATTCTCTTGAAGGATCTCGCGCTTGGTTAGCTGTGACACTTCTTCCCACTCATTTCTAAAAATGTAGGTCGCGTTCCCGACTTCTGGACTCTCGAAAACAAACCTACGCTTGCGTGTGAATCCGAAGACGATGTAGTCGCTGAACCCGCCAAGCCCAACTGCCAGGAAGTCAGGCTCGTGCCGTGTGATTGTTCGTATGCGGGCTGTGGCTGTCTCGCGATCGGTATCCGACAGCTGCTCCAGATAGCCTTCCAAGACCTCCATGGCCCTTGCGAATGGAAAGGCCCCAGGTGGAAGAATCCGCCAATTGATCTTTTGAATCCTTAGAGGTACGGCTAACTGGGGGTCAACGATGTCAAAACGGGGGAAGCACTCCAAGTAGAGGTTGAGCAAATTTACGATTGCTTCTTCCGGCTCTGTTCGATCAACTACCCTCGTTGCCATCGCGATTCCACCTGCAGACTTCACTGCCGTGAGGTACTCCCCAGGAGGGGCGATGTGCTCCCTGGGATAGGTGTCATAGGATCTTGTCTGCGTCCCGTGATGGGTGTGCCCGTGCCAGTCCTTCCAAGAAGTATTGATCATTCGAGACTTGCTGATCATAGGAAGATCCCTTCTTATGACCTCTCTTCCACGGGCATTGAACAGCGTAGCGGGGCCTTGGGCACTCGGCACGATGGAAGCACCCTCTGCAGGAATTTTCTCAAACCCCAGAAGCAGTGCTTCTTGCTTTGTCACCGGTGGGCTAAGCAGCCGAAACTGTTGTAGCCGTTCAATTGTGGCTCGATAGATGGATAGCGATCTGACTTGCTTTGGCATGTTCTACTCCTGCGGTTGTAAGGAAATAGATACACAATTGGCGTGAGTCTGAGCATTTGGCACTACTCTTAGCCTGTTGCTAAACGGTTGGTGCGGTGTTCCCACAATGCATGGTTTCGAGTCTTCCCTTCTGATTCTCACAACGTAGATCGTGGAGTTTCCATATGACCATTCCTGAGCTCTTTGTTTCCGTTGATATTGAAGCTTCCGGACCCATACCCGGCGAGTTCAGCCTGCTCTCTATTGGTGCGGTTCTTGTGGATCGACCTGAAACGACGTTCTACATTGAGCTGAAGCCAGAAGGTACGCGGCATGATTCGGAGGCACTTGCTGTCACAGGATTTAATATCGATGAGCTGACACTCAGTGGCATTGAACCAAGTGCAGCCATGCAAGACTTTGGCAATTGGTTGTCAGATTCCTGTACGCAAGGTCAGAAGCCGGTCTTCGTTGGCCTTAACGCAGCGTTTGACTGGTCCTTCGTTAACTACTACTTCCACAAGTACTGTGGAACCAATCCATTTGGATTTGCTGCTCTAGACATCAAGGCGCTCTACATGGGAGTAGTGGGATGCCGTTGGGACCAGACCAAATCCAGCCAAATGGCGAAGCTACTTCATCCAGAGCTCTCAGGGACGCACAACGCCCTCGACGATGCGCGGTATCAAGCCGAACTGTTCCTTCGACTCCAAGAGCTAAGAGCTAGCCAGAGTTGAATCGCCTCTCAGCAGCCGCTTCTGTGCCTGGATCAGAACTCCGTCTCGATGTATCCAGGCTTGGATTCCGTCTGGTTCCTTTGATTGCCCCACAATCACTGCCAAGGGGCTAGCGATAAGCCCATTCTTTTTTGCGAACTGCGCGACACTCCTCACATCCGTAGGCGAGATCCGAGGAACTTTTTGGGGATGTGTGTGCCAGTGTCCTACCAATCGGAGTCCTGCCTCGTTCTGGACTCGGATCTCCTGGCGGCATCGCTCGGGATCCAGCTCCAACCAAGTCCAACCAGCCCGGTCATCAACGTGGGGAGGCGTGGCAACGGCAAGAACTAGACCACGGGCGTCGTTTGGATCCACGAATAGCTGTCCACCCCGCTCGCTATGCCATGCGCGCTGCCGGTGCATGGCCAGGGTGTTCAGTAGCTTTCCAGTTACCAGTAGAGCCCCATCAACGGAAGGCCACTCCCATTGCCACAGAGACTCAGGCATTGGGGGCAGTCCCAGGCCATGCTCGTTTCAGAGTCATCTCAGTCGCCCCACTGGATAGTTTGGGGCCAACGTACTGTCCCTCCAGTTCTGAAGCCCTCTGTGGGTTGCTGATACGGCTTATCCAAAGTGGCTCGGTCGAGCTGGATGTCAGCTGTTCGATTGCTTCGGCGGCAACCATCGAAGCGATTGCACTCACTCCAAGCCCACCGCCGGGTATGAAGCTCTGTCCACAGGCAGGTAGCGGTACGCTGTCGCCTCCGTTCCAGTTGGTGAACTTGTGTCGGAATCTCCCGTTGTCCTCGAACAGCGACCTAGCATCTGCTTCAACGTCCGCAGCGACTAATGCATGACCAACAAGAGCATGCGGCTCGCTCCAGGCCTGAATCAACTTCCAAGGGGCTCCTACGCTCTTAGCCCGCCACAGCATTTCTTCTGACTCCCAGTCCGCGCTGGTCACGATGATGAGATCCGCCTTCTGGAAGTCCGCGTGATTCTTGACGAGAGCCAGTTCAACGTATGTTGGAATTGCCTTGATAGAGACGATCGGAACGTCTGACCGTAGGCGGTCGCACATTGCTTCTGCCTTGTTCCTACCCAGATCGCTGGCACCGAGAACGTGCCGCCCAAGGTTGCTGGCGGTGAGTTCATCGGGATCGATCAGCGTTAGGTGTCCCACACCTGACCTCGCCAGATGAAGCGCGACGGGCGCTCCAAGTGAACCTTGCCCGACTACAATGACGCGCGCCTTGGAGAGCGAGTCAAGTTTCGGGGTTCGGTCGCGCGACAGGATCTCCGCGCGATCAAGAATGTTGATCGCAGAGTGACTCAGAGTGATGTCTGGATTTGACGCTTTTGATGTCACTCTACGCCCCGCCCGAACTCCTAATTTGACTGGCTTGTTTCTTGCGAGTGAGCGATCCCGCAGGGTCAAGCAGTAGATCGGTGCACCGGCGTCACCTGGCAGTTCAAGAGCAACCCAGCGACTGGCAATGGGACTGGTCTCACCAAACCAGAATAACAACCGCGCGTAGTCGTCACTTGCGAGATGAGGTCGCAGCCATTTGAACAGCTCGCTTGGTGCCGGAGCTTTAATATCGGGGTAGCTTTGTAGCTTGACGTAAAATCCGGCGCGCGCAGCATCTCTTATCTTGACCCGCTGTCCGACTACCGTTTCAAGATGGCTGGCGATTGCGTCTGGGTCTTGGGCTAACCAGACGGGCTCTCCGCCAATTCTCTGATCCAGGCGCGGGTCACTTACAGCAAAGAGCGACCCTGAGCTTGACGGTCTTTGGACCAAGTTGACACTCTGGGCGGATGCGTGATGTTGCAGCTTCCAGTATGAAGTGGACTCTTGCTCGAATTCGCGGCTTCTCGCATCAGAGCTCGATGTCGGCAGCGACAGCTGAACGATCTTTGCAAAGCGGCGCAAAGTGTCGGTGACGATCGCCTCCGGGCTACCGGAGACGGGCTTCTCCTGAAATCCATGCAGGCACAACCCCGTCTTCATGGCGTGGGGCCAGACGAGCCAAGGCGAAGGTTCCACGCGGAGAATCAGAGAGTTGCGAGGAAATCCGACCGGGAAGGATAGCCGCAACCAGCGTTGCGCTCCCACATAGTCCACCGGAAGTGGCAGCCGAAAGCTTGCTGCCTCGCCGGGTCTCATTGGCATTGGCTGCAGGAACCCAATGCCTTCTGGACCGAGATAGGCCTGGAGCGCGGCTATTCCGCGCTCCAGGGCCGTGACTTCCTCAACCAAGGCGTTCAGGCGATCCAGCGCCTTCTTGTGCCTGATGACCTGCGACGCCCCCGCCGAAGACCGATCCCATCGTCGATACGTTGCGAGTGAGACCAAGCTTGCGTCCTGGCAGAGTCCAGTTGGCAGGAACGTCGTTGTTCACCGAAACCACGAAGTTGCTACTGAGTGCAAAGCGTTCTTTAACCGCTTCACTGAAGGACTCGACAGATGGGAACTCTTGTAAGCCAAGAGAGATCGAGTGCTTGGCATCGTCATGCCACTTGCGGAATGCATTGACGTAGCGGATTCCCTCATCTGGCCTGTTCCATTTTTCAGCGAAGTTCTCTGCCGCGTCCGCCGGGTTGCAGACAAGGTACTTACCGCTGGCGTATTGGATGTGATTGCTCATGTTGGTCACGATCTCGATGATCGCGTCCAACGGGCGCCGCGGGCGGCGGCTGGAATCGGCTGCCACCTCTTCGTAGGCTCGCGTAGCGAGCGTTGTGATGACCGCAGAGATAGGCCGATGGGACGCATCGCCGTTTCGAATCGCCCACTCGTCTCGATGCCGCTTGAGGAGCTTGATCGTAGCGCGCAACGGGTCGTTGTCGATGTACTTTTCGTAGTCTGGCAGAGGGGCCAGCGTCGCCTCGTCCATTGCGATGGCTTTTGTGGCCAGAACCTCAGTGCTTTCCAGCGAGATCTGCTGCTCAGACGCTTGCTGAAGCCAACCCAGGTACGGGATCGGGCTGCTTGCCTTCCAAGCTTGAATCTCACGATCAGGCACTTCGAGCATGCCTTCGCCGTGCGTTTCTTCGTTTCCAGAGATTGCACGTGCAGGCGTGATGTCGATATGGAATCCCGGGCTTTCGTCGGCGTAGACGATCCTGACCCCTCGACGGAGCTTCTCTACTTTCGCTTCGACCCGCGTTCCTTCCTCAATTCGTTTATGGATTTCATCGAGCACTGATTGCGCCGAAGCCCCGCCGGCATTGGGCAGCCATACGATTGCGTCTGCATCAACTGTGCCCAGGTCGGCCGGAGCCCCGTTCACTGGCTTGATGGTAGTCCGCAGGCCAATGGAGCCTTGGACGAAGATATGGGCACTTTGCAGCAGTGGGCTGTCTGCAGCGTTGAGAATGCGCTCCAGCACTTTGTACCTAGCATTGATCTTCTCGTACTGAGGCTCGGACAACGATATTTCGCGGGCGGCGCGCAAGAGGAAGTACTCCCAGCTTCCACGCTTGGATTCGAAGTCGGACAGCAGGGTCATGCGCGATCTCCTGGTGTAATGGTCAATGTTTCTACAAAGCGCCCTCCGTTGTTCCGATCACGGTCGTAGAGCACATAGGTGTGCTGGTGCTCAGTAGTCATCAGAGCCCCGAGTTCAATGCAGAACGCGGCAGGCGCCGCTATGAAGAGGTGTATCGGATGAGGAGTTGCGGCCTCGAGCTTGCTCAAGCGCATCTGCAAGGCGTCCCTGAATGCGTGAATCACGCGACGATTGCGAACTGCGGTATAGGTCGGGTCATCCATCGTGAACGTTGCAATACGGGCACGCGGCAGCCGATCCAGTACATCGCGTTCGGGGATTGCTGCGGAGATGGACACTACAAGTGCGATCTCTTCATCTCCGGCTGGCGGCTCCACGAAGCGGTACTCCGGGGGGAGTGCCTCACTGTCCGGCCACTTCAATCCGTGCTCACGATTGGATGAGAAGATGACGCGGTTAGATCGATCCCCGATCGTCTGGCCCAGGACGACGAGTGAGGGTATGTCTGCTAGGCCAACCACCGCGAGTGTGGGGATGTCGCCGTAACGACCACCACGGCGGCGGAGTTCGCGATCGATTCTGTAGCGAATGTCTTCCCGAACCTGGCGCCAGTAGTCCGAGTTACGGCCCTCTTCCCCTGGCGGCCTAAGCGTATGTTTGATGATGTCCCCGAACGCGACCAAGCCCTCCCCGGACATCGCCATGGCAAAGTCGCGCTCGGAGATGTCATTGATCGTTACGAAGTGATCGCTTTGAAAAATGAGGCCGACCGCTCTACCCGCATCTGGGACGGTTGCGGCTAAGCGGATTCGTTCGAGGTAAGCAAGGTGGAGCCCCGTCATGTCTGACTTGGGGTAGCCTTCTGCGTCTCTGTCAGCCTTGTCATGGCAGCCGGGACATAGCAGCATGAGGTTAGCCGGGTCATTGGTCAGCTCACTTGCCGCCTTGGCATCATGGCTAGATTCGGCTCGGGGACCTTTGGGGCTGGCTGGCATGATGTGGGCTACTTCACCCCACTGCATGTCGGCCCCGACGCGGAAGTCGCGAGTCAGATCGGTCCCGCAGAGTTCACAGTGTCCCGCCGATCTCGTCCAGACGAGCCTCTTTATTGGCTCGGACGTGTGATACCGCCCACCTTTACCTGCTGCCGGCGCAGCGGTTGAGGATACGTCCTGCACTTCGTCACTTGTTGCTTCCATGTGATCGCTCCGTGATGACATGTATATCTTTTGGGCTAATTTATTGTGGTTCAAGCCCCAATTTACTCTGTAAACGCTTTCATTTTCGAACCACCCCGTGTTAGAGGCGCGCCAACGCCAGCACATCAGTTCATAAAGCCCAGGCAGCAAGGCAAATAGTCCGGGGCTTCTTCATGCCCTTAGCGCAAAGGACTTCGATACTTGGCGTGGCTCTTCATTTCGGTTGTGGCACCGTTAGCTCTCAGTCGTTTGTCATAGAGCCGCGATCAGGGATTTTAATCAGCGGTAGTGGCGCTCGTTTGCGTGCTTCCCACATACCATGCAAGTCCTATGGGGGCTGTATCTGCCGCTTTTTTCGGGACCTAGCGGCCCCCGGCAATGAGGACAAATCGGTCCTGTGCCAAGTTCCGCTTGGCGAGTCCGATGGAATGTCCACAAACTATGAATGAAGGCAAATGCCAGGCCCGCGATTGGTAGCCACATGGCCATTTGATAGAAGCCTTTGGTCAAGGCGTTGTCGCCAAGGGGATGCACGACCATCGCGAATGCGAAGGAGATGGTCGCCACCAGGCCAGCAGGGTAGTAGAGGCGTATCAGCTTCAGCCAGCTCATTGCCATTCTCTCGGTGCAGTTGTTTCCAGCAAGGCTAGCTTTTGCTTATCTCAAGGCTTGAGACAGCTTGCCAACGCGCTTGGAGTGAGCTCCATCTTATTTCTCAGAATAGTTGGCCCTGGGGCGACAGCTCCCTTGGGGGCTGAAAGAGTTGGGTGTTCAGGGGAGGGAGCTTTGCGAATCCCAAGCTTCTGTGCGCCTTCTTGAACCTTTGGGCCAGTAGATCTGCAAAGGGGCCTGTGCCTCGCATTCTGGTACCGAATGCGGCGTCGTACTCCTTGCCACCATGCAACTGGCGCATAAGGCTGAGAACGTGTTCTGCCCGGTCCGGATAGTGCAGTTCCAGCCACTCTTTCCAGATGTCCTTGATCTCGTTGGGTAGTCGCAGCAGCACGTAGCCTGCAGCCCGCGCTCCATGGCCGTGCGCTTCTTCGAGGATCGCCTCGAGTTCGTGGTCAGTGATGCGGGGGATGACAGGAGCCACCAGTACACCAACAGGCACGCCGGCCTTATGTAGTGTCTCCATCGCCCTCAGCCGTGCGTGCGGAGCAGCAGCTCGTGGCTCGAGCTTAGCTGATAGCTTTCGATCAAGGGTGGTGACTGAGAAGTACACCGTGACCAGGCGGTCCTTAGCCATGGCCGCGAGTAGATCGATGTCACGAGTGATCAATGCACTCTTGGTCACGAAGCTCACGGGGTGGCGCGTTTCGGCCAGAAGCTCAAGGCATTGGCGGGTAATTTGGTAACTCCTTTCGATGGGCTGGTACCCATCCGTGTTGATGCCCAGGGCAATGGCGGCGCATTGGTAGTTGGGCCGACTGAGCTCATTGCGCAACCGCTCTGCGGCGTTGGTTTTCGCAAAGAGCTTGGTCTCAAAGTCCAGCCCTGGCGATAGGCTGAGGTAGCTGTGGGAAGGTCGGGCGAAGCAGTAGACGCATCCGTGCTCGCATCCCCTATAGGGATTGACCGACGCACCGAATCCAACGTCGGGGGAGTTGTTGCGGCTGATCACAGTCCGGGCGCGTTCTTCGGTCACCTCAGTTCTCAGCCGCGGCAACTCCTGCAGGTCTTCGTAGATCGATTCCCAGCCATCATCGACGCCGACTGTCGTCGTCGCATCGAAGCGGCTTGGCACGCGTGAGGCGGAGCCTCGGCCTTTGATAGGTACCTGGACCTTTCGAGCATCCTGTTCCATGCCGCCCTCTGCCCTTAGTAAGCAGTTAGTATTATTGCTAACCACAGGGACCGCAAGGTGCGGGGATTCAGCTAGCTGTAGGCCTCATGCTTCATCGCGACGTGTTGTATTCCCAACCTTATCCACAGGGGGGTTGCGGCTGGGCAACCATTAGTCCCGTTGGCCAACAAGTGCTTTGGCTTCAGCCAGGAAGGTCTGCATTAGGCCCCGTGATCGACGGGTAGCTGCTGGGAGCACAATTCCCAGTTGGGCACACAGCGAGACTGCGTATGCCATCTGCGCTCCTGTCGGGGGCTTGATGTCCCAGTCGGTGAGTTCTGGGATGAGCCTCGAGAGTTCCTCCGCTAGACGGTACTCAAAGCTTCTCGACTGTCCTTCGTCTTCTTGCATTCGACGAACCTGGCTGATCACTTGTTCCCTTCCTAGGGGAGAGAAGGGCAACTCTAGAGTGAATTCCAGTTCCGGGCACACGAGATAGAAATTCATGAAAATACAGGCCAGTACTTATAAGTAGACTACCTTTAAAGGCGTAGTCTTTAAAGTACTGGAGCCACAAGCTTGTTCGTATGGTCGAACATACGCATCAGGCAGCCTTGGCCGACGTCATCCGGGCAAGTCGCGTCGCTCTTGGATTCAGTCAGGAAGGCTTTGCAGACCATATCCAGATGCACCGGGCTTACTACAGCAAGATTGAGCGTGGCGAGAAGAATGTCACCCTCGCCACACTCGAACGTGTGGCCAACGGCCTTGAGAAGACCATGTCTGAGTTGCTGACAGAGGCAGGTCTCTAGAACGTTTCGCCTAGCTCTCACAGTCTCCAATCGACCTTTCCTGGCGGAATGACGCTGTTTGGCCGATTTTCGAAGCTTTGACACCGAGAGTGTTCACTTTTTCCTTCCCAAGTTGATGATTGGTAAGTACTTTCTCAGTGAACACTTATGGGAAATTCAGACCGTGCTCGCAACCGCGGTAGGGATTCACCGATTGACTGAAGCCGACGTCGGGCGAGTTGTTGCGGGTGATGATGCTGCGCGCGGTTTCGGCGCGCACTTCGGTGCGCAGGCGAGGGGCAAGGAACTCCTCGCTCTCGTCGACCGCCCAGCCATCGTCCACCGCCTCGCTGACGGTGCTTTCAAAGCGCCCGGCAAGGTGGGACGTGGAACCTCGGCCCTTGATCGCAATACCCATGGCGGCAGATTACGTCGCAGTCGTCTCAGCGGCTGCGACGGGCGCCTGAAGGGTTCAGCCCTCTTGTAGAGTCGCGCCATGCTCGACTCCCGCAGGGTGGCCAAGACTGAAGTCGAGCATGGCGCGACGCTACAGGGAAGGGGTCAGAGCAGCGCCAGGTACCCGCGCACCGTGGCATCCAGCCCGTCGTACAGGGCCTCACCGATCAGCGCGTGGCCGATCGACACCTCCAGCACGTCCGGCACGTTGGCCAGGAAATCGCGCAGGTTGTCCTGCGACAGGTCGTGTCCGGCGTTGACGCCCAGTCCGACGGCCTGCGCTCGACGGGCAGCAGTGGCAAAGAGCGTCAGCATCGCGCCGGCATCGCCCGCCGCATGCGCTTCGGCGTAGGGGCCGGTGTACAGCTCGATGCGGTCGGCACCGACCTCGGCCGCCTGCTCCAGCAACGGGTTGCCGGCGTCGACGAACAGGCTGACCCGGCAACCCATCGCCTTCAGTTCGGCGATCAGCGGGCGCAGGCGCTCGGCATCGCGCTCGAAGTCGAAGCCATGATCGGAGGTGATCTGGCCGTCGCTGTCCGGCACCAGGGTAGCCTGCGCCGGACGGGTCTGTGCACACAGCGGCAGCAGCCCCGGATAACCCTCGCGCGGTGGTGCGAACGGATTGCCTTCGATGTTGAACTCCACCCCACGCGCACGGGTCAGCGTGGACAGGGCCAGCACGTCCTCGGCGGTGATGTGGCGGCGGTCCGGCCGCGGGTGCACGGTGATGCCATGCGCGCCGGCATCCAGGCAGGCCTGGGCGGCACGCACCACGTCCGGTTCGGCACCGCCGCGCGAGTTGCGCAGGACGGCGATCTTGTTGACGTTGACGCTGAGCTGGGTCATGGAACGGAACTACTTGGAAAGAGGGGACGGATCGTGTTCGTCGGGGGCGGCACTACGACGGGCCTGGGCCTGTTCGCGCAGGCGGCGCAGTTCCTCGGCGTCGACCAGGGTAGCGGGATCGCGCTGCAGGTCGCCGAAGCGTGCCACGTAGCGGCCGCGTACCCAGGCCAGCAGGAAGGCGAGGGCGGCCAGCAGGCACAGGGTCATCAACCCGGCATTGGGCGTCTTCAGGGCGAAGGCGAAACAGCCCAGCGCCAACAGCAGGTACAACCAGTACATAGTCGGGCTCCCCGGATGATCGCCGCAGTGTAGCGCTGCGTCAGAGCAGCGGCGAGGCCAGCCGTGCGAAGGCCTCGGGCAGGCGGTGCAGCCACAGCGAACGGCCGGCCTGGTCATTCACCCGGGTGGCCCTTTCAAACTCGCCCTCCAGCAGTTCGGCCAGGGCGGCAACACGACCTCGATCGCTGATCATCATCGATAGTTCGAAGTTCAGCCGGAAGCTGCGGTGGTCGAAGTTGGCGCTGCCGACGATGCAGACGTCGTCATCGGCGATGAAGGCCTTGGTATGCAGCATGCGAGGGCCGTACTCGTAGATCTTCACCCCGGCATGCAGCAGCTCGTCAAAGTAGGAGCGGGCGGCCTGGGTGACGAACCAGGAATCGCTCATCTTCGGCACCAGCAGGCGGACGTCCAACCCGCCCAGCGCGGCCGAGGTCAGTGCCATCCGCGCCGCTTCGCCCGGGACGAAGTAGGGCGTGACCAGCCAGACCCGCTCGTGCGCTTCCTGGATCGCTGCTACGTGCAGGCGATGGATGGTCTCCCAGCCCGAATCCGGGCCGGACACCAGTACCTGGGCATTGATCGGGCCATCGCCCCGCAGGGGCATGTCGGCTGGCCACAGACGCGCGATATCCATCCGCGAGGGGTCCTGTCCACTGGCGTACAGCCAGTCCTCGGCGAACACCAGCTGCAGGCTTCGCACCACGTGACCACGGATGCGCATGTGCAGATCACGGTATGCGTCGG
Source organism: Stenotrophomonas sp. 1L-E-5-B-C3 (assembly GCF_057292075.1). Taxonomy (NCBI): domain Bacteria; kingdom Pseudomonadati; phylum Pseudomonadota; class Gammaproteobacteria; order Lysobacterales; family Lysobacteraceae; genus Stenotrophomonas; species Stenotrophomonas sp. 1L-E-5-B-C3. Next base: position 75,038 of record NZ_JBXAWS010000012.1, on the reverse strand, counting down.
TCCTGCGGCTTTCGTCCTCGTCGTCGGTGATGTTGATGCCACCGGTGAAGGCCAGGCGGCCATCGACGATCACCAGCTTGCGATGGGTACGCAGGTTCAACCATGGGCGCTTGAACGGCTTCAACAGCTGCCGTGGGTGGAACCAGATCGCTTCGCCACCGGCATCGAGCAGAGGTTGCAGGAAGCGCCGCGGCAGGGCGGATGAGCCCACCGCATCGAGCAGCAGGCGCACCTGCACGCCGGCCCGCGCACGTTCCACCAGCGCGTCGCGCAGGGCGGTGCCGGCATGGTCCGGGTTGAAGATGTAGTACTCCAGATGCACGTGATCGCGTGCCTGCGCGACAGCTTCAAGCAGCGCGGCGTAGGTGGCTGCACCATCCACCAGCCAGGTCACTTCGGTGGCACTGCTCGGTGCCAGCCCGGTGGTGGCCTGCGCGATCTTGGCCAGCTCGGTGCAGTCGGCATCGGGCGGGCACACGTCGCTGTAGTGCTCCATGCCCGAGCGCGCACGCCCACGACGCAGGCGCTGCCGCTTCACCTTCTGCGGGCCCAGCAGGTAATAGATGAAGAGGCCGAGATAGGGCAGCAGCGCCAGCGACAGGATCCAGCTCAGGGTGGCGACCGGCTCGCGCTTCTGCAGCATGATCCAGCCCGCCAGCGCGAACAGGTACAGCAGATAAGCCACCGCCAGGATCGTGCCGAGGTGGGCGATGCCATCCAGCCAGTGGCGCAGGGAGTCGAAGAGGGCGAGCATCCGCCGATCATAACGGGCGCGTGCAGCCTGATGGGGTCAGATCCCTCTTCCTGTAAAAAAGGGATCTGACCACGACAGGCAGAAAAAAGACGCCCCTGTTTCCAGGGGCGTCTGCAGTCGCGTCATGACTGTTGTATTGCGGTATTGCGTTTACTGCTGCACAAAACCGATCTTCTTCATCTGAGCGTTCTTCGCGGCGGCCAGGACCTTGGCCATCACGTCGTACTCGGAATCCGGGCTGGCGTCGATGCGCAGTTCCGGCTGGTTGGTCGGGTCACGCTGGACCTCCTGCTCCATCCGCTGCTGCAGCTCGCTCGCATTGATCGGGCTGTTGTTCCACGAGACCTGGTTGCTGGCGTCGATCTTCAACTCGATCGGCGGCGGCGGTTCGACCAGCTGCGGCGGTGGGTTGAGCACGCGCTGCGGCAGGTCCACGGCGATCGGGTACGTCATGATCGGCGCGGTCACGATGAAGATGATCAGCAGCACCAGCATCACGTCCACGAGGGGCGTGACGTTGATGTCGGCCATGGGGCCCTTGCCACCACCACTACTGAATGCCATGGCTTATTGCCCCTTTTCTTTGGTCGCAACGAAGCCGACGTCCAGCATGCCCTGTTCCTGCGCGATCTTGGTCATCTCGTTGATGACGCGCATCTTGGTGGTGCGGTCACCACGCAGGTTCAACGGCGGCTGCGGGGTCTGCTGGGCGGCGGTCGCCAAGCGCGACTCGAGAGTCTGCTTGTTGATTTCTTCGTCGTTCCAGTAGATCGAGCCATCTTCCTTGACTGCCAGGGTGATGGGACCCTTGCGATCGTTGGTGTCGTCCGGCTTCTGGACCAGGTTGGCCTCCGGCAGATCCACCTTGACCTTGTGGGACATCAGGGGCGCCGTGATGATGAAGATGATCAGCAGCACCAGCATCACGTCCACGAGGGGCGTAACGTTGATGTCGGCCATGGGGCCGCCGCTGTTACCACTACTGAAAGCCATAACGGGCTCCGTCTAGATCTTGGTGACTACTTACTTCGTCGCAGGTACAGCGCGTCGCAATTAGCGGACGCGCGAACCGGTGGCGAAGAAGTCGTGCAGGTCGTGCGCGAAGGTATCGAACTTGCTGATGGTCGCGCTGTTGATCTTGCTGAAGAAGTTGAAGGCGAACACGGCCGGGATCGCGACGAACAGACCGATCGCGGTCATGATCAGCGCTTCACCCACCGGGCCGGCAACGGCGTCGATCGAAGCGGAGCCGGTGGCACCGATCTTGATCAGCGCGCCGTAGATGCCCCACACGGTACCCAGCAGACCGACGAACGGAGCGGTCGCGCCGACGGTGGCCAGCAGGGTCATGCCCGACTGCAGCTTGTTGCTTTCGCGGGTCACGGCCTGGCGCAGAGCGCGGTCGACGAACTCCGAACGGCTCAGGTTCTCACCCACGCCACCGGTGGCGCCGCCTTCAGCGCGCTGGTGGTGGGCAGCTGCCTGGGCAGCGTCCAGAGCGATCTTCGAGAACGGCTCCGAAGCCGGCTGCTCTTCCATCGCACGGATGGCGTCCTGCGCGTTCGGGGTGTCCCAGAACAGGCTGACGACGCGATCAGCGGCGCTCTTCAGGCGGGTAGCACGGAAGATGTTGATGACGGTCCAGTACCAGGACATGGCCGACATCACGACCAGGGTCAGCAGCACGACCCAGGAGACCGCGAAATCACCCGGCTTGGTGGTCATTTCGTGGATCAGATGCTCGAAGCCCATCTGCGACAGGGCGTTGGACGGATTGCCCCCGGCAGCAGCGGCGATGAAAATTTCCTGCAGCATGACGCTTACCTTTGTTGTGTGTGGTGATAAAGGGTGTAGCTAAGCTAAACAATCGAACTGCGGGCGAGGGTGGCCAAGAGGCCACCCGGGCCGAATCAGTTCAGTGCAAAGTTGACCGGGACGCGGACGCGGCCAGCAGCCTTCTTACCGCCAGCTTCGGCGGCGTTGAAACGCCACTTCCGGGCAGCTTCCATCGCAGCACGGTCCAGGTCGCGGTTACGGCTGGACTTTTCCACCGTGACATTGGTGACGTTGCCACTGGCATCGACATCAATGATCAGGATCACTTCGCCCTGGATACCAGCGCGGAAGGCTGCCGGCGGGTAGCGCGGCGGATTCATGGCCTTCGACGAGATGTCCACGCTGGCCTCGATCGAGGTCGGCGGGGCCGGCGGCGACGGCGGCGACGGCGGGGTGACGATGTCGCTCGGGCGCGGCTCCGGCACGTCCACGACCGGCGCCTGCGGCGGCGGCGGAACCGGCGACGGCTTCGGCGGCGACAGATTCTTCACCGGCGGCGGCGGAGTATCCGTCGGCGGCGGCGGCGGCGGCGGCGGGGGTGGCGGCGGCGGCGCGTCTACGATGGTCACCATGACGTTGCGCTCCTTCTCTGCCACGGCCTTGGGAGCCACGGCGGGGATGAGGAGCATCATGAAGGCGGCCAGATGCAGGGCAATTACAAACGCGATGCCGACGATGCGAGGCCAGCTCAGCCCCTTGTCATCGGGTTGTTCGTACCGGTGAACGACTAGTTGTTCCGTCATGCGCCAAGAGCTCAATAGTGGGGCCGGGATGCCGGGGGCGGAATCCCTGATCAGCGGTGCATGACACCGCAGGAACCTCCAAGCTTATACCAATCCTGAGCGCCTGCGCATCAACTGAGCAGGCATTCAGGCGTTATTCCTACTTACTTCAGGTTGATGATTTTCTTGGCATCAGCCTGGTTCTTCACGCCCTTCGCCAGCGCCTGCTGGGCGGCCTGCTTGGCCTCGGGGACGCGACCTTCGGCATGCAGGACGCGTGCCAGGTTCAGGTAGGTCTCACCGTCCTTGGAAAGCGGGGCGGCCTTCTGCCACGCATCGATCGCCTGCGGCACCTGGTCGGAGTAGTAGTAGGACTGGGCCAGCGCCAGGTAGACCTGGTAGTCCGGCTTCAGGATGCCCTTCTGCAACCCTTCGTTGATGACCGCGATGACGTCCTTTTCCTTGTGCTCGGTATTGGCATAGATCGAGTACAGCTGCTTGTACTCGCGCTCTTCGGTGAGCTGGCCGCTGCTGCGCAGCTTGTCCATCACCGTGGCAGCCTTGTCCATCTGGTCGGCCTGCATGTACATGCTGGCCAGGTTCAGCTGGGCCTTCTTGTCGCTGGGGTTCTTGGCGGCCAGCGCCTCGGCTTCCTTGACCGCTTCACCGGACTGGCCGGCTTCGGACAGGGCCGCCATCAGCAGCTGGTTCCAGTTGTCCTTCGGTTCAGCGGAGCCGGCGATGGCCTGCTTCAGCACCGGGATCGCTTCCTGGTAGCGCTCCAGCTGGTACAGCGCCTGGCCCTTGGCGATCAGTTCTTCCGGCTTGGTCGACTTGCTCTCGGCGAAGTACTTGTCCAGGGTCGCCAGGCCTTCGGCGGTCTTGTCTTCCTGCAGCTCCAGCTGGCCCAGCATCAGCATCGACTGGAAGTGGCCGTTGTTGTCCAGGCCGTTGAACTGCAGGACCTGCTTCAGGTAGGCCACGGCCGCCGGGGTGTCCTCGGTCTGGTAGGCAGCCTGCGAAGCCAGCTGCGCGGCCAGCGACTTGTCGTACTCGTTCGCGGCGCTGTCAGCCAGGATCGCGTCGGCCTGGGTACGGGTCTCCGGGAACTTTTCCTTGTTGTAGCTGTCGATCATTTTCTGCAGCTTGCTGCCCATCTTGGCAGAGGCCTTGACCGTCGGCTCCTGGCGGGTCGCGTTCGGGTACAGCGCCTCGGCCTTGGCCTGCTTGCCGCCGCGGTTGCCACGCTCGGAGGAGCGCGAGGACTGCGCGAAGGCATCGGTGACCACGGCGCCGGTCAGGGCGGTCGCGACGAGGACGGAAAGCACAGCTTTGTGGTTACGGAAAATCATCGTTCACCTCGATCGAACCGCCGGTTAGCGGCAAAGTCGGACTGTCAGAAAAATCTGAGCCGCCAAACGTATCAGAAACAGATGGCGTGAGAAATCGTTTTATGTGCTGCAATACAGCATGAAACTGCGCACTCATCCGCACTTTGGCCGCAGCCCAGCCGCCTGCGCCTGCTGATAGACCGGGGTCAGGCCCGGCGCATCGCGTCGCAGTTCCTGGATCCGGTTGGCCGGATCAGGGTGGGTGGAGAGCCATTGTGGGCTACGACCGCCGCTGGCGGCCATCATGTTCTGCCACAGATCGACGGCCTGCGCGGGGTTGAACCCTGCCTGCGCCATCAGCCGTTGGCCGATTACGTCGGCTTCGCTTTCCTGGGTGCGCGAACCCGGCAGCAGGAAAGCGGTCTGCGCGCCCATGCCGCCGAGCTGATTGACGGTACTGGCGGCGCCTTCTCCATAGGCGGCACCGGCCAGCGCACCGAGCACGGCGAGGCCGGTCTGTGCGCCCATCTGGCGGGTGATGCGTTCTTCGTGATGGCGGGCGATGACGTGGCCGATTTCATGGCCGATTACGGCAGCCAACTGGTCCTGGTTCTTGGCCACGGTGAAGATGCCGGTGTTCACACCGACCTTGCCCCCGGGCAGGGCGAATGCGTTGGGCTCCTTGTCGACGAACACCGCCGTCTCCCACCGTACGCCACGGTATTGAGGCGGGAGCTGCGCGACCAGGGCGTTGACCACGCACTGTACATAGCCGTTCTGGCGGCCATCGGTGCTGATCTTTTCCTTCTGCTTGGTCTCGGCGAACGCCTGCGCACCGAGCTGGTCCAGCTGCGCCTGCGACACGCCACCGACCATCTGCCGACGGCCGGTGGGTGAGGTTGTGGTCGCACAGGCGCTGACCAACGTGGTGATGACAAGGGCCAACAGCAGGTGTTTCATGGGTGCACCCCCGTGTTCATATGCGCAGTGTGTAGCGTAACGGCTTAATCTTTCGTCAAGCGGACACGGCGTTACGTTGATCCCAGGAACACCATCGCGGCAAGTGCGACAGCGTTGTTCAGTGCATGGGCTGTAATCGCCGCCCACAGCGTGCCGGTGCGCTGGTACAACCAGCAGAACGCGGCGCCCATGCCACCGTAGACCAGCCACAGCTGGGCCATGCCCAACAGCGAATTCCTGCTCACCCCAGGCACTTCGTGGACCAGCGCGAAGGCCAGGCTGCTGAGGATCACTCCCAACCAGGGACGGCCAGCCTGCCACAGGCGGCCGAACAGCACGCGGCGGAACAGCAGCTCCTCATAGGCAGGCGCCAGCACGACCGCGAACAGCACCAGGAACAGCGGGAAACGCGCGATCGCGTTCTGCATCAGTTCCACGTTGGTGGGCACCGGCGCGATGCCGAACTGTTTGGCCAGGAAGGCGATGCCGTTGCTGCCCAGCACGATCAGCAAGGCCACCAGCACGGTCCAGCCCCAGGTCGAGGGCTGCCGCAGCGCCTGTCGTGAAGCCAGGCGTTCGGCCGCATTGGCCGGGCGCCGCCAGAAGTACAGCAGCAGGGCGGCTCCACCGGTGGCGATCAGGGCCATCAGGATCTGCGCCAGGGCCCCCGGGTGGCCGACGGCCGCCGTTGTTTCTGCCGGCGACAGGGCGCCGCCGTTGGCCTGTGCATTGGCGTAGCCAACCACGATGGCGCGATAGAAGCCCCAGAGCAGGCCGGTGACCATGCTCAGGCCGAACAGGGTGACGGCAGCAATGCCCAGGTCGATGAAGAAGCCTGCCAACGGGGAACCCGCACGCGGCGCGGTGGACGCCGGCGGAACCGGAGGCGGGGCGGAAACCGGGGCGGAAGCGGACATCAGGTACCTGCGTTCAAGGGTCGAAAGCCGGTGCGCCTCCCCGCGCACCGGCCATGATCCGATTGTGTCAGATATCCAGGTTTGCGACCTTCAGCGCGTTGTCTTCGATGAAATCGCGACGCGGTTCGACGACATCACCCATCAAGGTGCTGAAGATCTGGTCAGCTGCGACGGCATCTTCGATACGCACCTGCAGCAGTCTGCGGGTCTCCGGGTTCACCGTGGTGTCCCACAACTGCTCCGGATTCATTTCACCCAGACCCTTGAATCGCTGGATCTGGCGGCCGCGCTTGGCCTCCTCGAGCAGCCAGTTCTGCGCCTTGGCGAACGTATCCACTTCGATCGACTTGGCGCCACGTGAAATGATCGCGCCTTCGCGGACCAAGCCATGCAGCAGCGAGGACGCCTGGTGGATCGCACGCAGTTCACCGCTTTCGAAGGCCGACAGCGGCAGCACCTGGATCAGCTCTTCGCCCATGTGGCGGCGGGTCACCAGCACGGCTGCCGGGCGCTGCTCGTTGGCTTCCTGCAGCTCCAGGGTGAAGCGCGGGCTGCCCAGGCTGCCCTGGTTGAGGCGCTTGGCCAATGCATCCAGGCCTTCGCCTTCGCCGGCATTGCGCAGGCTGTCCATGTCCATCGGGACGAAGTCGACCAGCGCTTCGAGCACGTTGCGGTCGTAGCGGTGTGCGTTGCGCTCGATCGAATCCTGCGCGGCGGCGTAGGTCAGCAGCAGCTTTTCCAGCGCCAGGCCTTCGATGCCCGGTTCACCGGTGGCCGGCACCAGCGCAGCGTTTTCCACCGCACTGCTGGCCAGGTAGCTGTCCAGCGCCGGGTCGTCCTTCAGGTACAGCTCCTGCTTGCCCTGCTTGATCTTGTACAGCGGCGGCAGGCCGATGTAGACGTAACCGCGCTCGATCAGCTCCGGCATCTGACGGTAGAAGAACGTCAGCAGCAGCGTGCGGATGTGGGCGCCGTCGACGTCGGCGTCGGTCATGATGATGATCTTGTGGTAGCGCAGCTTGTCCGGGTTGTACTCGTCGCGGCCAATGCCGGTGCCCAGCGCGGTGATCAGCGTACCGACCTGGTCGGAGGCCAGCATGCGGTCGAAGCGCGCGCGTTCCACGTTGAGAATCTTGCCGCGCAGCGGCAGCACCGCCTGGTTCTTGCGGTTGCGGCCCTGCTTGGCCGAGCCACCTGCCGAGTCACCCTCGACGATGAACAGTTCGGACAGCGCCGGATCCTTTTCCTGGCAGTCGGCCAGCTTGCCCGGCAGGCCGGCGATGTCCAGCGCACCCTTGCGGCGGGTCAGGTCGCGGGCCTTGCGCGCGGCTTCACGGGCACGCGCGGCGTCGACGATCTTGCCGGCGATCGCCTTGGCTTCGTTCGGGTTTTCCTGCAGGAACTCTTCCAGCCGCGCACCGAAGGCGTTTTCCACGGCGGGGCGCACGTCGGAGCTGACCAGCTTTTCCTTGGTCTGGCTGGAGAAACTGGGATCGGGCACCTTCACCGACAGCACCGCGATCATGCCTTCACGCATGTCGTCGCCGGTCAGGTTGATCTTGGCCTGCTTGGCGATGCCGTTCTGCTCGATGTAGTTGTTGAGCACGCGGGTCAGCGCGCCGCGGAAGCCGGCGAGGTGGGTACCACCGTCCTTCTGCGGGATGTTGTTGGTGAAGCAGTACATCGTCTCCTGATAGGAGTCGGTCCACTGCAGCGCCACATCCACCACGATGTTGTTGTGCTCGCCGGTGACCGAGATGACGTTCGGGTGCAGCGGGGTCTTCAGCTGGGCCAGATGCTCGACGAAGCTGCGAATACCGCCTTCGTAGTGGAAGTCATCGCGGCGGCCATCACCACGCTCGTCGGCCAGCACGATCTTGACGCCGGAATTCAGGAACGACAGCTCACGCAGGCGACGGGCCAGGATGTCGTAGTGGTATTCCACGTTGTCGTGGAACGCCACGGTCGACGGCCAGAAGCGCACCGTGGTACCGCGCTTGGTGGTGCTCTCCAGCTTTGCCAGCGGGGTGACCGCGGCGCCGTTGCTGAATTCCTGCTGGTAGTGGAAACCGCCCTGGAACACGTCCACCAGCAGCTTCTGCGAGAGCGCGTTGACCACGCTGACGCCGACGCCATGCAGGCCACCGGAAACCTTGTAGCTGTTGTCGTCGAACTTGCCGCCTGCGTGCAGGACGGTCATCACCACTTCGGCAGCGGACACTTCGCGGCCGAGCTTGGCGCTCATCTGCTCGTGCTTGCCCGTCGGAATGCCGCGACCGTTGTCGGACACCGAAACCGAGCCGTCGGCGTGGATCGTCACCGCCACGTGGTCGGCATGGCCGGCGAGGGCTTCGTCGATGGAGTTGTCGACCACCTCGAACACCATGTGGTGCAGGCCGGTGCCGTCATGGACGTCACCGATGTACATGCCTGGGCGCTTGCGGACAGCCTCCAGGCCTTCCAGGGCCGTAATGCTGTTGGCGTCGTAGTTGCCGTTGTTTGCCGGGGTGTTCTGTTCGTCGCTCATTGCGCTTGCCGTAGGCTCCGCAGGTCGGGCACCGCTTGGGGCGATGCGCCGAGAATGAAAGGATTCCAACCCGAATTATACCAGCCGGGGTCGAGCGGCCCTGTTGTGCCCACTATGGCACAGCCACGATCTGTGCATGTTCCACGTGGAACCGGGCGATATGGGTCAGCTCCTGCAGCGCCGCCGGGGTTTCGGTGGCGGTGACGAATATCTGGGCCGGCCCGCCGAGCAGGCGCTCCAGTACCCGTGCCTGGTGGGTACGATCCAGCTCCGAGGCCAGGTCATCCAGGGCGATGACCGGCCATTCCCCGCGCTGTTCCGCATAGTCTTCGGCCTGGGCCAGCAGGCAGGCCAGGGCTGTCAGCTTGGCCTGGCCACGGGACAGCGCATCACGGCCAGGAATGTTGTGGAAGTCCACGCTCCAGTCCGCCCGGTGCGGCCCGACGGAGGTGTAGCCCGCTTGCCGGTCGCGTTCGCGGGCCAGCAGCAGCGCATCGGCCAACGGCAACTCGTGGCGACGCCAGCCCGGACTCAGTTCCATCGCCTGGATACCCAGCTGGGGAGCCAGTTCCGCCGCAAGTGCCACGGTTCGTTGCTGCAGCCGTTCCAGATAGTGCTGGCGGCGGCTGGTCAGCGGTTCGCCTGCCTCGGCCAGCTCGTGGTCCCAGGTATCCAGCATCCGCGAAGGCCCGCCCTGTTTGAGCAGTGCATTGCGTTGCTTGAGCGCCCGGGAGTAGCGGCGCCACAGGGATAGAAAATCCGGTTCCACGTGGAACAAGCCCCAATCGAGGAATCGGCGGCGGGGTTCGCCGCCCCCGCTGACCAGTGCGTGGCTGCCTGGTTCAAAGGTCACCACCGCCAAGGCAGCACAGAGGTTGCCGAGCTGGGCAACGTCTTCGCCATCCAATCGTCCCTTCCAGTCCTGGCCACTGTGGCGCAGACCGGCCTTTCGCCGATGAGGAGGGTGGCTGGCGCGCTGTTCATCCCATTCCACGAAGATCTCCAACGCTTCCTGGCCCTGACGGACCAGACCATCACGTACCCGGCCGCGGAAGCTGCGCCCATAGGCCATCAGGTGCAGGGCCTCAAGAATGCTGGTCTTGCCGGCGCCGTTGTCTCCGGTCAGCAGGTTCAAGCCCGGCTGCGGAGAGAGCTCCACCGCATTGAAGCGACGCAGTTGGTGCAAGGCAAGGCGGCGGATCTGCATGGGGCGCGAAGGACCATCCGCACAGGGCGGTAGAGGAGCGGGGAATCCATCAGCTTACTGCATCGGTCAAGCCCGGCGGGTGCAGCGGGGTCCTTGCCACGCACGACACCGCCGGCGCTGACCTGATGCTGGGTTCCACGTGGACAACGGTTGCCGCAATGGCGATGCCAGGGCCCGCACTCGGCGCAAAATCCTTCAAATCTGTGCGCCCTGGCAGGGGGCTGACCCGCAGATTTCAACGATTTCAGTACCACTTCCAGGATCTTCAGCAGCGAGCACCAGCCGCCACCGGATCTACACCTGCACATTCCTTGAAATCCGGGAAGCCCCAGCCCGCGAGGTTCCACAGATTTCAAAGAAATTCGCACTGCCGTTTCACGCTATCCACAGCAGGACTGTATGACTTATACACAAGGTATGGGCAATCTGTGGATAAAAAAGGCGTTCAGCGCTCCGTCTGAAACTATCCACAGGTTCCCCCCCAGCCCCAGGGCCCGCTATACAGGGGGTTTCAGACCAACAAATTTCTTTTAAATCATATAGATAAGCTATTTTTCCACGAAATCTGGCCCTACCATCACCACCATGCTTTAGATTTATACCCAGATTTAAAAGCTTTGCAGGCCACGAATCATCCGCCACCAGCCCTGTGGACAGTGGCGTCAGCAGGCGCTGCAGATCGATCGCTGAGCCCCCGCAAATCGTCTCAACTTCAGCTTTCCTGGAAGCACTCCCTCGCTCTGCGGATTCACCGGCACAACTCGTTCTCGGCAACGTCGCGATGACGTTGGAAGCAGCCATCGAATTGGGGGCGCTCTTCGTCAACGGAGGCAGCACTTCATGCCACAAGTGATCGAAGATAAGCGGAGCATCCGAAAGAACCGGCAGGCAGGACTCAGTTCCGCAAATCCCTCGATGACGATGCTCCACGTGGAACAAAAAAAACGCCCGGGAAGATCCCGGGCGTTGTTCGGTTCCACGTGGAACAGCGCAGATGTCAGAGACGCAGCGGCATCACCACGTGGCGCGACTTCTCGCTGCTGGATTCACGCACCAGCGCCGAGGAGTTGGAATCGCGCAGCTGGATGATGACTTCCTCGTCGCGCAGGGCGGACAGGGCATCCAGCAGGTAGTTCACGTTGAAGCCGATGGCCAGGTCGCTGACGGTGGTGTCCGCCTCGATCTCTTCCTGGGCCTCTTCCTGCTCCGGGTTGTGCGCGCTGATCTTGAGGTTGCCCGGCGAGACTTCCACGCGGATACCGCGGTACTTCTCGTTGGACAGGATCGCCGCACGCTGCAACGACGCACGCAGCGACTCACGGTTCACCTTGACCTCGCGATCGGCGCCGATCGGGATCACTGCTTCGTAGTCCGGGAAGCGGCCATCGATCAACTTCGAGGTGAAGGTGACATCGTCGCGCTTGACGCGCACGTGGCTACGGCCGACTTCCAGCTCGATCTCGCGGTCGCCGCTTTCCAGCAGGCGCTGCAACTCGGTCACGCCCTTGCGCGGCACGATGATCTGGCGCTTGGAACCGCTGGGCTTGGCCAGATCGGTTTCGCACAGGGCCAGACGATGACCGTCAGTGGCGACCGTACGCAGCGCATCACCACGCAGGTCGAACAGCAGGCCGTTGAGGTAGTAGCGCACGTCCTGCTGGGCCATCGCGAACGCAGTGCGTTCGATCAGCTCCTTCAGGGTCGCTTCGCCGATCGCAACGCGCTCGGTGGCTTCCACTTCGTCCACCGACGGGAAGTCGTTGGAGGGCAGGGTTGCCAGGGTGAAGCGGCTGCGGCCTGCCTGCACGGTGATCTTGTCACCGGTCTGCGAGACGGTGATCCGGCTGCCATCGGGCAGGGCGCGGATGATCTCAAACAGCTTGCGGGCGGGGATCGTGGTTTCGCCGTCCTGCGCATCTTCAACCGCGATCCGCGACACCATTTCCACTTCCAGATCGGTACCGGTCAGCGACAGCTGGCCGTTCTGCACCTGGACCAGGAAATTGGCCAGAACCGGAAGGGTCTGGCGGCGTTCGACCACGTTGACGACCTGTGCCAACGGCTTGAGAAAGGCTTCGCGCTGCAGTGTGAAACGCATGTGGTTCCGTGCCCCTATGCTTTAAAAAGATGTGGAATAAATCAAAAGCTTGGTGGTGATGGTAGAGCCAGAATCGCTGGAAAACACAGCTAAGTCTTTGTAATAAAAGAAGTTTCAGGCCTCGAAACCCTCTGCACTACCAGCCCCCAAGGGGTGGGGAAAGCTGTGGATAAATTTACCGCGAAATCGAACGGCTTTTTTATCCACACCCTGTCCCGCGCTTGCTACCGGATTTTGCACCGTTTTATGCGATGACGCCTTATCGGCGGACGTGCATCATTCGCTCAGCTTCCGGATCAGCTTGTCCCAGTCCTCGCGGAGCTTGCCGTCGGCCTCCATCAGGGTGCGGATCTGACGGCAGGCATGCAGCACCGTGGTGTGGTCGCGACCGGCGAAGGCGTCGCCGATCTCAGGCAGGCTGTGCTCGGTCAGCTCCTTGGTCAGGGCCATGGCGACCTGGCGCGGACGAGCCAGCGAACGGGTCCGGCGCTTGGACAGCAGATCCTTGATCTGCAGGCCGTAGTAGTCGGCAACCGTTTTCTGGATGTTGGGAATGCTGATCGCCTGCTGCTGGGCGCGCAGCAGATCGCGCAGAGTTTCCTGGGCGAATTCAGTGGTGATCGCACGGCCGGTGAAATTGGCACGAGCGGTCAGGGTATTCAGCGCGCCCTCGAGGTCGCGCACGTTGGAGCGCATCTTCTTGGCGATCAGGAATGCAACATCATCGGGAATCTCGGCACCGCGCTCGCGGGCCTTGGCCAGCACGATCGCCGCGCGGGTCTCGAAGTCCGGCGGTTCGATCGCGACCGACAGGCCCCAGGCAAGCCGCGACTTCAGGCGCGCTTCCAGGCCTTCAACTTCGCGCGGATAGCGGTCGCAGGTCAGGATGATCTGCTGCTTGCCATCGAACAACGCGTTGAAGGTGTGGAAGAACTCTTCCTGGGTGCGGTCCTTGCCGGCGAAGAACTGGATGTCATCGATCAGCAGCGCGTCCACCTGCTGGAACTGGCGCTTGAACTGATCCATGGTCTTTTCCTGCAAGGCCCGGATCATCGCGCTGAAGAACTGTTCCGAGCGCAGGTACAGCACCTTCGCCCCCGGGTTGGCCTGGCGCATGGCGTTGCCGGCGGCGAACATCAGGTGGGTCTTGCCCAGGCCGGTGCCTCCGTACAGCAGCAGCGGATTGTGCGCACGGTCGCCCGGCTTCTGCGCCGCCTGGAAGGCAGCGGCCAGGCCCAGCTGGTTGCTGCGGCCTTCGACGAAGTTGGCGAAGGTGTAGTGATTGTCCAGGTTGCCGGCGAACGGTACCTGCGGTTCGCTGGAAACATGTGCCGACGGCGTGGAAACCGGCGCGTTCTGCGCCTCCACGGGCCGCGGGCGCGAGCCGATTTCAAGAAAAACGTCGCTGAAACCGGCGAAGTGGGCCAGCAGTTCGCGGATCCGGGCCAGGTACAGTTCGCGTACCTGGTCGACGATGAAGGCATTCGGTGCATACAGCACCAGGCTGTCCACGCGCAGATCGGCCTGCAGTGGCTTCAACCAGGTGTGAACGTCTTCCGGCGGGAACTCCGCTTCGAGGCGCTCGAGACTACGGGACCAGGCATCCATCAGCAATAATCGTCCGGTGGCCGGGGCATGGACGCGACAAGGCGCCCAAACACAGGCCGGAAAGGGGGGAAATGGATGGCTCAGACTACCACCGAGCGCAGGGCTTCGGAATGCTTGTCCCCTACTTATTCACAAAAACATCCACAGCTATTGCACAGGCCGGTGAATTCGCGTAGCTCCAAGGGGTTGACGCGGGGTGGGGTACCTCTCTAAAATTTCCGGTTCTTTCCGTCCCATTCATACGAGAGGCCCACATGGCCACCAAGCGCACCTTCCAGCCCAGCAACCTCAAGCGTAAGCGCGACCACGGCTTCCGTGCCCGTATGAAGACCGCTGACGGCCGCAAGATCCTGTCGCGTCGCCGCGCCAAGGGCCGCAAAGTCCTGAGCGCCTGATTGCCATGCCGCATCCAGCGGCAGACGCAATCCATTCGACAGTGAATACTGCAGACCCGCGCAAGCGATTCCCTCGCTCTGCGCGGGTTCGCACGCGTGCCGAATATTCAACGGTCTTCAACGGCGCCCGCCGTGTGTCCGATCCGCTGATGACCCTGCACTGGCTGCCGGCTGACCGGCCGGCCAGGCTGGGTCTGGCGGTTTCCCGCAAGGTCGATCCGCACGCCGTTGGGCGTAACCGGATCAAGCGCGTCCTGCGCGACGCCTTGCGTCAGACACGAACCGATATGCAGCCAGGCGACTTCGTCGTCGTGGCTCGTAGTGCTGCGCGTAACGCCAGCAACGACGATATCCGCCAGGCCTTCCTGCGCCTGTTGCGGCGCCTGCGTGCATTGCCCACGCCGGGCGTGGACGGCACAATGCCGCCGCCTGATGGCATCGCAACTCCCTCTTTGACCGAGCCGGCACCGCGTTCCGGCACCGCTGAGCCTGCCCGCTGATGAACCAGACCCGCGTATTCCTTATTTTTGCCTGGCTGATGGTGGCCGTGCTGCTGTGGATGGAGTGGAGCCGCGAAAAGGCTGCCCCGACCCCGGCACCGACGACCACGTCGGCTCCGGCCGCTGCACAGAGTGTTCCGGGCGCGACCCCGGGCAGCGTACCCAACGCGCAGGTCCCGGGCGCCCCGGGCCAGGCCGCAGTGCAGGCCCAGGCCAGTGCCACGCCGGCCAGCCAGCGCGTGACCGTCACCACCGACGTGCTGCGCCTGGTGCTCGATGGCGGCCGCGTGCTCGACGCCGAGCTGCTGCAGTTCCCGCAGACCAAGGACGAAGGCAGCCCGCCGGTGCGCCTGCTGACCGAAGACCCCGCGCATCCGTACAGCGCGATCAGTGGCTGGGCCAGTGAAGACAAGAACACCCCGGTGCCGGGTGCCGACGGCTTCAAGCTGGTCGGTGACACCAAGGACTTCGTGCTGGCCAAGGGCCAGAACGAGCTGCAGATCCCGTTTGTGTGGACCGCCGACAACGGCGTGACCATCAAGCGCACGCTGACCGTCTCGCGCAACGAGTATGCCGTGCGCTTCAAGGATGAAGTCAGCAACACCGGCGCCGCTCCTTGGAACGGCTATGTCTACCGCACCCTGGACCGCACCCCGACCATCCTGTCGCGGAGCATGACCAACCCGGATTCCTTCAGCTTCAACGGCGCCACCTGGTACGACAACGACAAGAAGTACCAGCGTCGTGCGTTCAAGGACTACCTGGAAGACGGCACGCTGAACCAGAACATCACCGGCGGCTGGCTGGCGATGCTGCAGCACCACTTCTTCACCGCCTGGATCCCGCAGAAGGACCAGACCGCACACTACGTGCTGTCGCAGGTGGCCGGTCGTGACCTGATCGAAGCGCGTGGCCCGGCCTTCACCGTGGCCCCTGGCCAGTCCACCAGCACCGAAGCCCGCCTGTGGGTCGGCCCGAAGCTGGTCAACCTGATTGCCAAGGAAGACGTGCCGGGCCTGGACCGCGTGGTCGACTACAGCCGCTTCTCGATGATGGCGGTGATCGGCCAGGGCCTGTTCTGGGTGCTGAACCAGGTGCACAAGCTGGTTGGCAACTGGGGCTGGGCGATCGTCGGCCTGGTGGTGCTGCTGAAGCTGGTGCTGTACCCGCTGTCGGCGACCCAGTACAAGAGTGGCGCCAAGATGCGTCGCTTCCAGCCGCGCATCGCGCAGCTGAAGGAACGCTATGGCGATGACCGCCAGAAGTTCCAGACCGCGATGATGGAGCTGTACAAGAAGGAAAAGATCAACCCGATGGGCGGCTGCCTGCCGATCCTCATCCAGATGCCGATCTTCTTCGCGCTGTACTGGGTGCTGGTGGAATCGGTCGAACTGCGCCAGGCGCCCTGGTTCGGCTGGATCCAGGACCTGACCGCACGCGACCCGTACTTCATCCTGCCGGTGATCAACGTGGCGGTGATGTGGTTCACCCAGAAGCTGACCCCGGCACCGGGCATGGACCCGATGCAGCAGAAGATGATGCAGTTCATGCCGCTGGTGTTCGGCGTCATGATGGCCTTCATGCCGTCCGGCCTGGTCCTGTACTGGGTGGTCAACGGCGGCCTGGGCCTGCTGCAGCAGTGGTGGATGACCAAGCGCCATGGCGGCGAGCCGGTTCCGGCCACCACCGCACCGGCCCCGGTCAAAAAGAAGTAATCCGACCGGCAGGTCACCTGCTTGGTAGAGTCGACTGTTAGTCGACTGCTCCTGGCCTGACCGACCAGCAAAAGCCCGCCGCAAGGCGGGCTTTTCGCATCCGGCGTTAGAATCGCCGGCACACCGTTCCTCCATCCATCGAGTCCGCCATGCCGCGTGCGTCGTCGTTCCGCCTGTTCCTGCCCTCGCTGTTGTTGACCCTGGTCGTTGCCGGCTGTGGCGACAAGGACGCGAAGGCACCGGTAACCGGCGTGACCCAGCCCAGCGCACAGGCCGCGGCCGCCGCCGATCCTGCCGCCGCGCCGTTGCTGGCTGCGCTGCAGAAGCAGCTGGATGGCTACCGCCGGATCATCGTGCTGCTGGCCGCCGAAGAACAGCAGTCGGCCGCCGACCGCGGCACCTCCACGCGTGTGGGCCAGCAGCTGTTCCACGATGGCCTGGAACAACGCACGGCCATCGCCGCGCAGTTCGACACCCTGCTGCGCGGTTCCAGCCCGCAGCGCTTCGCCACCCTTGGCACGGTGCTGGATTACATCGAATCCGCACCGGAACTGTTCGATGCCGATCGCCTGGCCTTCCGCGAAGTACTGCGTGATCTGCACGAGCGGGTCGGCGCCGATTCCTCGCTGCCGGCGGTGAAGCTGCACCAGCGCGTCGGCGAGGACCTGGAGGCACTCGACGAGATCGAGCGCAACTACAACCAGGAACTGACCCGCATCTTCAGCCGCTTCGAGCGCACCCGCGCCATCGAGCTGAAGCGCGAGAAGTGGGATGACTACATCGCCCACCTGCACAAGGACTACAGCCGCGAAGCGATCCTGCGCGACTACGGGGTGATCGAGCCGTACCCGATGTCGATGAAGGACAGCGACCGCGAGATCTTCGGCCGCGACCTGCCCGCCAAGACCGTGGTGCTGACCTTCGACGATGGCCCGCACAAGGCCTACACCGATGAAGTGGTGGCGATCCTCAAGCGCTACGACGTACCGGGCGTGTTCTTCGAAGTCGGCCGCAACCTCGGCAAGGTCGAGAGTGATGGCAAAGTCAGCCTCGGGCCGATGGCGAAGATCAGCCGCAACCTGATGGAAGAAGGCTATGCGGTCGGCAACCACAGCCTGACCCACGCCCAGCTGTCGCGCACCACCGGCGATGCGCTGCGCCAGCAGGTGCTCGACACCGATACGCTGCTGAAGGATGTCGACAGCAAGCGCGCGCCGTTGTTCCGCTTCCCGTACGGCGCGCGCAATGCCGAAGGCCTGCAGCTGCTCAACGAGGCCGGACTGAAGTCGATCATGTGGAACATCGACTCGATGGACTGGGCCGACCCGGTGCCGGAGTCGATCGTGCAGCGCGTGCTCGACCAGGTGAACAAGGAACAGCGCGGCATCATCCTGTTCCACGACATCCACGACCGGGCGGTGAAGGCGCTGCCGCAGATTCTCGACCGGCTGATTGCCGACGGCTACCAGTTCGCCGGCTGGAATGGCCGTGAATTCACTGTCGCCCGCGCGCGCAAGGGCGAGGCCCGTGCCGCCACCGTCACCACCGGCTACGAGAAGTCGTGGGCGATCGTGGTCGGCATCGACACCTACGCCAAGTGGCCGAAGCTGGAGTACGCCAGCCATGACGCACAGGCGGTGGCCGATACCCTGACCGGGCAGTTCGGCTTCCCGTCCTCGCAGGTGATCGTGCTGAAGAACGAGCAGGCCACCCGCAACAACATCCTGGCCGCCTTCCACGACCGCCTGGCCGATGACCGCACCGGCAAGAACGACCGCGTGTTCGTGTTCTTCGCCGGCCATGGCGCGACCCGCCAGCTCGCCTCCGGGCGCGATCTCGGCTACATCATCCCGGTCGATTCGGATCCGAAGGAATTTGCCACCGACGCCATCGCGATGACCGACATCCAGAACATCGCCGAGAGCATGCAGGCCAAGCATGTGATGTTCGTGATGGATGCCTGCTACAGCGGCCTGGGCCTGACCCGCGGTGGCCCGTCTTCGTCGTCGTTCCTGCGCGAGAACGCACGCCGCAGCGCGCGGCAGATGCTGACCGCCGGCGGTGCCGACCAGCAGGTGGCCGATGCCGGCCCGAACGGCCATTCGGTGTTCACCTGGGTGCTGCTGCAGGCGCTGGCCGGCAAGGGGGACCTCAATGGCGATGGCCTGATCACCGGCACCGAACTGGCCGCCTACGTGGCGCCGGCGGTGTCCGCGGTTTCACACCAGACACCGGCCTTCGGCAGCCTGCCCGGTTCGCAGGGCGGCGAGTTCGTGTTCCAGGTGCCGGACAGCCAGGAATTCCTCAATGCCGACACGCGCCAGCTGACTGCCGATGCGATCGCGCTGAACAACAAGGTGGATGCCGCCAGCGAAGCCAAGGGTGCTCAGGCGCCAGTGACCGTGGCCGACCTGCAGGGCGGCAAGGCCAAGCTGGTGGTGCCCACTGCCGGCCCGGCCTCGGACCGCCAGCGCGCGCAGCAGGCCAACGACCGTGGCCTGCAGCTGTACCGCGAGAAGCAGTACGACGAAGCCGTCGCGCAGTTCACCGAAGCGTTGAAGCTGCGCCCGGACTTCGCCCAGGCCGCCAACAACCTGGGCTTTGTCTACTACCGCCAGCAACGCTATGCCGAAGCTGCGCGCTGGCTGGAGAACACGCTGAAGATCGACCCGTCGCGTGCGGTGGCCTATCTGAATCTTGGCGATGCCTACTTCAACGCGGGCGACAAGGCCAAGGCGAAGCAGGCCTATACCACCTATCTGGCGCTGCAGCCGCAGGGCAGCGGTGCCGCGCAGGCGCGCGCGCAGCTGGAGAAACTCTGAGCCATGAATGACGCGATCCGCACCGACACCATCGTGGCCATCGCCAGCGCATCCGGCGCGGGTGGCGTCGGCCTGCTGCGGCTGTCGGGCCCACGCGCTGCGGCCATCGCCAACGCGCTGGGCGCGCCTGCACTGCGCCCGCGCCACGCGCATTACGCACGCCTGCGCGATGCCGACGGCGAGGTCATTGATGATGGCATCGTGCTGTGGTTCCCGGCGCCGAACAGCTTCACCGGCGAAGAAGTGGTGGAACTGCAGGGCCATGGCAGCCCGGTGCTGCTGCAGCAACTGGTCGCGCGCTGCATCGCGCTCGGTGCGCGTCAGGCGCGCCCGGGTGAGTTCAGCGAACGCGCGTTCCTCAACGGCAAGCTCGACCTGGCCCAGGCTGAGGCCATCGCCGACCTGATCGCCGCGGGTGACAACCGCGCCGCACGCGCTGCACGCCGTTCGCTGGACGGCGTGTTCTCCCGCCGCATCGACGCGGTGGTCGAGCAGTTGGTGCTGCTGCGCATCCACGTGGAAGCGGCCATCGACTTCGCCGACGAACCGCTGGATACGCTTGGTGGGGCGCAGGTACGGCGTGGGCTGAAGCAGGCGCGCAGTGACCTGGCCCTGCTGCGCCGCGATGCCGAACGCGGCCGTCGCCTGCGCGATGGCCTGCATGCAGTGCTGATCGGGCCGCCCAATGCGGGCAAGAGTTCATTGCTCAATGCCCTGGCCGGCAGCGAGCGCGCCATCGTCACCGACATTGCCGGCACCACCCGCGACACCCTGCGCGAGACCATCCGCCTGGATGGCCTGGAACTGACCCTGGTCGATACCGCCGGCCTGCGCGACGGCGGCGATGCCATCGAACGCGAAGGCATGCGCCGCGCCCATGTGGAGATCGAGCGCACCGACCTGGCGTTGATCGTGCTGGATGCGCGCGATCCGGCTGCGGGTGAAGCGGCGCTGGGCGATGCCGTGGCGGCGGTTCCGCACAAGGTCTACATCCACAACAAGTCGGATCTGCTGGACGCGTTGCCGGCACTGGACGATCCGGATCGCGTGTTCGTTTCCGCCGCCACCGGCGCCGGACTCGAAGATCTGCACGCGCGCCTGCGTTCGATTGCCTCGGCCGGGGCGGGCGAGCAGGTGGACGGCGAGTTCTCCGCGCGCACGCGGCATGTGGATGCAATCGAGCGTGCGCAGGAACACGCGCAGCGCGCCGATGGCGAGCTGGCCCACGAACACCTGGAGCTGGCCGCCGAAGAACTGCGGCTGGCCCACGACGCGTTGGGCGAGATCACCGGGCAGATGAGTGCCGATGACCTGCTGGGAAGGATCTTCTCCAGTTTCTGCATCGGCAAGTAACTGCAGAGCCGAGCGCATGCTCGGCTGGGGCAGCACCTCGGGGTCAGATCCCCGGAGGGGTTCTGACCCCGTCATCGATCAATCGCGCGGCTCACGCTCTGGTAGGTGCCAACCTTGGTTGGCACAGGGCGTCTGGGGTCGTGAACGCCCGCTGGCAGAGCGCCGACCAAGGTCGGCGACTACCGGATACATGAGGTCGGAGCCCCTTCGGGAATGCGACCCCAGGTCCCCCACCTGTCACATTCCCGCCGCATACTGACGCCCATCACATACCGCTTGGGGAAGTCGCAGTGAAGTCGTGGGGTTGTGCGTTGCTGTTGTCGCTGGCCGTGGCACCATCGGTGGCCATGAGTGCTGAATCCTCCACCCCGGCCGCGCACAAGGTGTCGGTCTATGGCCATCGCGGCGCAAGCGCGCTGCTGCCCGAGCACACCCTGGCCGCCTATGCGCAGGCCATCGCC
Organism: Stenotrophomonas sp. 1L-E-5-B-C3; assembly: GCF_057292075.1. NCBI lineage: Bacteria > Pseudomonadati > Pseudomonadota > Gammaproteobacteria > Lysobacterales > Lysobacteraceae > Stenotrophomonas > Stenotrophomonas sp. 1L-E-5-B-C3. Next base: position 53,832 of record NZ_JBXAWS010000012.1, on the reverse strand, counting down.
GACGGCGCCGACTACATCGAACCGGACCTGGTGATGACCAAGGACGGGGTGATGGTGGCCCGCCACGAGAACGAGATCAGCGGCACCACCGATGTCGCCTCGCATCCGGAATTTGCCAGCCGCCGGACCAGCAAGGTCATCGACGGGCAGAAGGTCGAGGGCTGGTTCACCGAAGACTTCACCCTGGCCGAGCTGAAGACCCTGTACGCGCGCGAGCGCCTGCCGGAGCTGCGCAGCACCGCCTACGATGGCCAGTTCCGCATTGCCAGCCTCGACGAGATCCTGGCCTTCCTGGTGCAGCAGGCCGGTCGTGCCAACCGCGGCATCGGTCTGGTGCCGGAGATCAAGCATCCGACCTACTTCCAGTCGATCGGCCTGCCAATGGAAGACAAGCTGCTGGCCGCGCTGCGCGGCAACGCCTATACCAACGTCGGGCCGGTCACCATCCAGTCGTTCGAGACCGCCAACCTGCGCTACCTGCGCGGCAAGATCGGGCGGGACAGCAACATCCGCCTGCTGCAGCTGCTGTGGAAGGGCGATACCCAGCCGGCCGACGTCGCCAAGGCCGGTGGCAAGCTGACCTACGCGCAGATGATGACGCCGGCTGGACTGAAGGACATCGCCAGCTACGCCGACAGCATCGGCCCGGAGCTGCGCTCGATCATTCCGCTGGACGCCAAGGGCGCACTGGGGACACCGACCACGCTGGTACAGGACGCACATGCAGTGGGCCTGATGGTGATTCCGTATACCTTCCGCCCGGAGAACCATTTTCAGGCCAGCAACCTGCGCAAGGGCGCCGACAAGGCGCGCAATGCAGAGGGGTCGGTTGCCGAGATGCGCGCCTATCTGGCCACCGGCATCGATGCCTTCTTCACCGACGACCCGGCACTGGGCCGGCAGGCGGTGGATGGGATGGGCGCGGCGGGCAACGCGACGGACTGACCCGTCAATGACGCCGGGCATGGCCCGGCGCTACCCGAGAGATCCACAAACGGTAGCGCCGGGCCATGCCCGGCGGGTCCACCAGATCAACCGCGCGGCTCGTCCGGCCGGCGGAACGGGATCACCACGTAGTCCTGGCCCTCTCGCGGCTGCCACAGCACCGGCACGCGTTGCGGCGACGGCGGTTCCAGCTCGTCGTCGGCCGGCGGCTCGACCGTGTCCTCTTCGTCTTCCCAGCTGTAGCGCTGGCGGGGCTGCAGCGGATCGGCGTTGCGGAACAGCAGCGCAGCGATGATGCCAGCGAAGGCGCCGCCCATGTGCGACTGCCAGGAGACGCCATCGGCGTGCGGCAGGATGGTCATCAGCATGCCGCCGTAGAACAGCATGCCGATCAGTCCAGTGGCGATTGCCGCACGGTCGCGGCGCAGCAGGCCGAGGCTGGCCAGCAGGAACATCAGGCCATGGGTCACGCCGCTGGCACCCAGGTGCACGCTGCCCGGATTGCCGAGCATCCACGCGCCGATCCCCGAGCCCAGCCACAACAGCGGCAGTGCGCGCAGGGTGGCCTTGGGATAGACGCTGCCGGCCAGGGTGCCGAGGATCAGGATGGCGATGCTGTTGGCGGCGATGTGCTCGACCGAGGCATGCAGCAGCGGGCCGCCGATCAGGCCAAGCAGGCCCTTCGCTTCCAGTGGCGCAACCGCCCATGGCCGCCAGTCGAACGTGCCCTGCAGCGCGAACACGGCGATCAGTACCAGCACCGCGGCCAGGCTGACGTTGAACGCCCGCAGGATACGCATGCGGTCATTGCGGGGGACTGGCGCGTCGCCAGCGGGCAGGGGCGCGTTGCTGTTCATACCTCAGCAATGGCGGTGACTGGCGCGAAACCAAGGCCACCGCCGCGGGAGAGTGGGGTGCGGCCGGCGGGACAATCCCGCCGGCCGGCCGTGATCAGGCGTGGCCGGAGCCTTCCTTCGGCGGGTACTTCAGGCTCAGCACCACGGTCGCGGCGATGATCACCGCCACCACGCCCAGCGACACCGGGGTCGGGATCTTGAACAGGTCGATGATCATCATCTTGATGCCGATGAAGCCCAGCACCAGTGCCAGACCGTACGGCAGCAGGTGGAAGCGGTCGGCCATGCCGGCCAGCAGGAAGAACATCGCACGCAGGCCCAGCACCGCGAACACGTTGGAGGTGAGCACGATGAACGGGTCGGTGGTGATGGCGAAGATCGCCGGGATGCTGTCCACGGCGAAGATCACGTCGGTCACCGCGATCAGGATCAGCACCGCGAACAGCGGGGTGAACCAACGCACGCCGTCGCGCTTCACGCTCATCGCGTTGCCGGCGTAATCCGGCAGCAGGCGCAGGTGCTTGCGCATCCAGCGCAGGGCGGGGTTGGCCTCCAGGTCCGGCTCCTGGCCGGCGGCGAACCACATCTTCCAGCCGGTGAACAGCAGGAAGGCACCGAACACGTAGAGCAGCCAATGGAACTGGGTGATCAGCACGCTGCCGGCGAAGATCATGACCGTACGCAGCACGATCGCGCCCAGGATGCCGATGATCAGCACCTTCTGGCGCTGCTCCTCCGGCACCGCGAAGTAGCTCATGATCATCAGGAAGACAAAGATGTTGTCGACCGCCAGCGCCTTCTCGACCAGGTAACCGGTCAGGAATTCGAGCCCGACCTTGTTGGCCACGACCTGGCCGGCGGTCTCATTGAGGTAGTACCAGAGGCCGGCGTTGAACAGCAGGGCCAGCGCGACCCAGCCGATGGACCACCACAGGGCCTCCTTGAAGGTGACCTTGTGCGGTCCACCATGGCGCATCAACACGAGGTCGACCAGCAGGGCGATGATCACCACTGCTCCGAAGCCGCCCCACAACCACACGTTACCGATCGTCTGCATTGGGAATGTCCGTTGGAAAAATGAATGCCAGGCCGGACGGCGAGGATCTGCAACGGAGGATCGGGAGGGGGATCCAGGGACAGAGCTTCGCCAGTACGGCGAAGGTCTCGCTCGCAGTTCCAGTCGGCTGGAACTGCCGTTGCACCGGAGCCTGCGGGCTCGAAATGACGGCGACAACGTCTGGGAGCTACTCCCCTTCTGGCGCCGATTCTGCGGCCTGGCCGGGCTGCCGTCAAATGCCCGGTGGCCGGGGTCCCCGCTCTGGTAGATGCCAACCTTGGTTGGCATGCCGGCCGGGGTCAGAGCCCCTGCGGGGATCTGACCCCGGCGCCCGGTTTACAATAGGTGGATGAATACCCCCCTTCCGATTGTCCGCCTCAAGAATGCGTGGCGTTCCAGCCACCCGTGGATCTTCCAGAAACTGGTCGAGAAGCCGACCGTCCGGCCCAAGCCCGGTTCCATCGTCGACGTGGTCGGCGTGGACGGGGAGTTCATCGGCCGCGGGTTCTACAACGGGCACTCGCGCATCGCCGTGCGCATCCTCGAAACCGATCGGAACGTGCCGGTGGATGCCGGCTGGTTCTCGCGCAAGATCGCCCAGGCCGTGTCGCTGCGCCGTGAGGTGCTGAAGCTCGATGCGGTGTCCGACGCCTGGCGCGTGGTGCACAGCGAAGGCGATGGCCTGTCCGGCCTGGTGGTGGACCGATACAACGATCTGGTGGTGGTCGAGTTCTTCGCCGCCGGCATGTTCCGCCACCGCGAGTGGATCTACGACGCCCTGCGCGAGCAGTTCCCGGGCTGCCGCTTCCACAGCTTCGCCGACGAGCACGTGCAGAAGCAGGAAAGCTTCGACTTCCACGGCAACACCACCACCGAAGCGGCAGTGATCACCGAGTACGGCATCAAGTTCCGCGCTGACCCGGCCGGTGCGCACAAGACCGGCTTCTTTGCCGACCAGCGCGAGAACCGCGAGTGGCTGAGCCAGCAGGTGGAAGGCAAGAGCGTGCTCGACCTGTGCTGCAACACCGGCGGTTTCGCCGTGTACGCGGCGGCGCGTGGTGCCACTGAAGTGGTCGGCATCGACATCGATGAAGACGTCATCCAGATCGCCAAGGGCAATTCGCGCCTGAACAACGTGCGCCCGAAGTTCGTCCAGTCCGACATCTTCCCGTGGCTGCGCGACGCCGCCAACCGCGGTGAGCAGTACGATGTGGTGATCCTGGACCCGGCCAAGATGACCCGCGACCGCGACCAGGTCATCACCGCGCTGAAGAAGTACCTGGACATGAACAAGCTGGCGCTGGGCGTGGTCAAGCCCGGTGGCCTGTTCGCCACGTTCTCCTGCACCGGCCTGGTGGCTGAGGATCAGTTCCTCGACATGTTGCGTCGTGCGGCGTACTTCTCCGGTCGCACGATCCAGATCCTGAAGGTGGCCGGCGCTGGCCCGGACCATCCGTTCATGGCTCACGTGCAGGAATCGCGTTACCTGAAGGCCGTGTTCTGCCGCGTGGTGGACTGATCCATGGCAGGTGTGTTGCCGGTCGCCGGCCGGTAACACCTCAGGGTTGTGCGCCGGCCTGCGGGGGCGGCGCCTGCAACTGCTGCAGCAGGCCGTTGATCACCCGGGCCCGGCCGCGCACGTGATAGCCCAAGGTGGTCAGGCCGATGCCAGCGATGACCAGCAGCAGCAGTGACCAGGCGATCGCTGTGCCGATGAAGTGCAGCGCGCCCATGCGCAGCCAATGGTCACGCAGCCACGCTTGGCTGCGCACCGAATAGGGGACCTTGGCTTTGGCTTCAAAGCGCGCACGGATGACATCAGGCACCGTGATACCGATGTCCTCGCCGCGGGCGATGGCCTGGCCGATATCGTTCAAGGGGATGCTGGGTCTTGCCAGCGAGCGCTGCGCCTGCAGGTAGCCCTGCCATTGCGGGCTGAGCGTCGTGAAACCCGGGCTGTCGATGAGCTTGCCGAGCTGGCTGCTGTCGAGCTTCGTGCCATCGCCGGCGTCAGCCCGGCTGAAGTCGGGACTGACGATTCCGTTGCCGAACAGCAAGCCGACCAGCAACGAGCCACCAATCACGAACGAGAAGGTGAAGTGGCGTACGCCGCGGTTGAGCAGCACCCTGCGCAGGCCGAATCCCATCCAGAACAGCAACCCGCCAAAGAGGATCAGGCTGGCAAGCAGCAGCATGGCAGACGTGCCGGGATCAGTACCGTAGCCGGCCGGCACGTGTGCCGAGGGCGGACTGCCAGTCAGCCCCTGCAGGAATATCATGGACAGCAGCGCAGTGGCCGGCAGCACCGCCAGACACGCCAGACCCAGGGTGCGTGCGAACGAACCCCGGCGATACAGCGCGCGCAGTCCGGGAACGGCTTCGACCCGCGGCTGCAGTTCCGCCGGTACCCTCAGTGGGTCGGGCCGGGACGTGATCATGCCGGTTCTCCGGAAGTGCGCAGCAGCTGCTGCAGGGCCTGTTTCAACTGGTCCTGTGCCTGCGAGGCGCGGGCGACCATCTGCGGGCTGGCGTTGTCGTTGTTGTGCAGGGCGAGGATGGTCTGGCGCCAGATCGGCAGCAGGATCTGCACCGTCTCGCTGTAGCGGTCCAGCAGTTCGATGGCGTGGTTGCGCGCCAGCTGCACCTGGATCCGGCTCATCGAATGGCTGGCCAGCAGCGCGGTCAGGTTGGCGATGCGGCGCTGCAGGCGTTCCACCGGTCGATCCAGCACCATCGGATCGTCACTGGCACCACTGCCCGGAGGCAGTTCCTGCAGGAACTGCACGCCCGCATCGATGTAGATCTGCAAGTGGGCGCCCTGCACGTCATGCAGCTCCAGCTGTGCGTTCAACCGATCGACGCTGCCGCGCACCGCGATCGCCTGGCGCTCGATCTCGGCCAGCACGTCACCGTTTCCCCCCAGCGCGATGCGTCGACGCAGGCGCTGCTCGATGTCGGCACCGGTGAACCGGTCCCACCAGCCAGCGCGTTCCAGCAGTGCATTGGGGTCATGCTCGGAAAGGCGGTTGACCAGTTCGGCCAGCGCCTTGGCCAACGCGTTGGCACTACCGTCCTGCCATGCGGGCTCCGCACTGGCGCTGGCCAGTTCGGCCGGGCCATAGCGACCGATGTCGATGCGCCCGGCGAACAGGACCGGCAGCACATCGCGCTTGAGTTGTTCGACGTTGGGCCCGGCGGGTACCGGGTGTTCGCTGGGAAGTGGTGGAGGGACAGGATGCGACATCAAGGTTCCGTTCCAGGAGCAATGCAGCGCGAGGCTGCCAGTGCCGTTAGCGGCTGCCACCGAGTGTAATGGAGCACGCGCGCTGTCGTCCGGCACTACCCCGGGTCACCCTCACGGCGCTATGGTCGGCGTCTCCCAACATCGGTGGATGCCCATGCCTTCGTTGCGTCGCTTGTCCGTAGTGCTTGCCCTGGCGCTTTGCGCGCCGCTGTCCGCCAACGCCATTGAGTTCAGCGCGCAGGAGCTGGCCCGTGCCAAGGCACTGCAGCAGCGCCTGGTCACTCTCGACAGCCACCTGGATACACCGGCCAACTTCGGTCGCAGCGGCTTTGACATCGAGCAGCGCCACGACCGCAACGCGCTTTCGCAGGTGGACTACCCGCGCATGGTCGAAGGTGCGCTGGATGGTGGCTTCTGGGCGATCTACACCGACCAGGGCGATCGCAGTGCCGCCGCGCACTTGGCCGAGCGTGACCACGGCCTGCAGCGGCTGCTGCAGATCCGCGAGATGCTGGCGGCCAATCCCGATCGCTTCGCGCTGGCGCTGACCGCCGATGATGCGGCGCGGATCAAGGCCGCGGGCAAGCGCGTGGTCTACATCAGCATGGAAAATGCCAGCCCGCTGGTGGCCGATCCCAGCCTGCTGTCCTTCTACCATCGCGCCGGCCTGCGCCTGCTCAGCACCGTGCACTTTGCCAACAACGAGTTCGCCGATTCGGCCACCGACCCCAAAGGCGCGGAGTGGAAGGGCCTGAGCCCGGCCGGCAAGGATCTGGTACGGCAGGCAGTGAAGCTGGGCATCGTGATCGACCAGTCGCATGCGTCCGATGCAGTGTTCGACGACCTGCTGGCGATGATGCCGGTGCCGTTCGTGCTCTCGCACAGTTCGGCCAAGGCGGTCTACAACCATCCACGCAACCTTGATGATGCGCGGTTGCGCTCGCTGGCCAAGGCCGGCGGCGTGATCCAGGTGAATGCCTATGGCGGCTACCTGATCGACACGGCAAAGACGCCCGAGCGCAAGCAGGCCGAAGAAGCGCTGAGCAAGCAGCTCGGCGGCTGGGAAGGCATGGGCATCGAACAGGGCGTTGCGCTGTTGAAGGCCGAGCAGGCGCTGGACCACGAGCATCCGGTGCGGCATGCCAGCCTGGACGATTTCTTCGCCCACTTCGAGCACATCCTCAAGGTGGTCGGTCCCGAGCACGTGGGCATCGGCCTGGACTGGGACGGCGGCGGTGGCCTGAGTGACCTGCCCGATGTCAGCCAGCTGCCGAAGATCACCGCGTGGCTGCTGCGCAAGGGCTATACCGAGAAGCAGATTGCCGGCATCTGGGGCGGCAATCTGCTGCGGGTGATGCGCCAGGCGCAGGATTACGCTGCAAAGCAGGGCGGTTGACCGCCCTGCGGTAGTGCCGGCCGCTGGCCGGCATTGCCCGTATCAACAGGATCCGAGTTGCCGGCCAGCGGCCGGCACTACCGGTGAACCGGTTATTTCGCGATCAACGCGTGGCGGCGGCTGTACAGGAAGTACAGCACCAGGCCGGCCACGTTCCACAGCAGGAAGTACAGCTGGGTGCGGTGTGGCAGGCTGATGAACAGGTAGATGCAGCCCAGCGCGGCCAGCGGACCGACTACGAAGGCCAACGGCGTGCGGAAGCTGCGCTCACGGTTCGGTTCGCGCAGGCGCAGCACCACCAGGCAGATACCCACCGCAGTGAACGCGGCCAGGGTGCCGGCGTTGGCCAGTGCGGCGATCTCGTCCAGGCGCGCCACGCCGGCCAGCGCCGACACCACCACGGCGGTGAACAGCGTGGTCGCTACCGGCGTGCCGGTGCGTGCGTTGACCTTGGACAGGCCGCGCGGCAGCAGGCCATCGCGGCTCATCACGAAGAAGATGCGGCTCTGGCCGTACAGGAAGGCCAACAGCACGGTCGGCAGGGCGATGATCGCGATCACACCGATCACCATTGCTGCGGTCGGGTGGCCGAGCTGGCGCATGATCAGCGCCAGCGGCTCGGCGCTGTGGCCGAACACGGCGTAGCTCATCGCACCCACGGCCGCCAGCGCCACCAGCACGTAGACGATGGTGCAGCCGATCATCGAACCGATGATGCCGATCGACAGGTCGCGGCTGGGGTTCTTGGTTTCCTCGGCTGCGGTGGAGATCGCATCGAAGCCGTAGAAGGCAAAGAAGATGATCGCCGCCGCCGCCATCACGCCGTGCTCGACGCCGTCAGGGCCCATCGACTTGGCAAAGCCATAGGGCATGAACGGCTGCAGGTTGTTGCTGTCGAAGGCGGGAAGGGCCACGGCCACGAAGATGGCCAGCGCGATCAGCTTGAACACCACCAGGATGGCGTTGAGGGTGGCGCTTTCCTTGGTGCCGGCCATCAGCATCAGTGCCACCAGCCAGGTGATGACGATCGCCGGCAGGTTGATCATGCCGCCTTCCACGTGCGGACCGGCAGCCAGCCAGGCAGGCAGCTGCACGTTCCAGCCGAACTGGGTGTGGACCCATTCGAGGAAACCGACGAAGTAACCCGACCAGCCGACCGCCACCGTACTCACCACCAGCGAGTACTCCAGGATCAGGCTCCAGCCCACCACCCAGGCGAACACTTCGCCCAGCGCGCTGTAGCTGTAGGTGTAGGCGCTGCCCGCAGCCGGCATCATCGTCGACAGTTCGGCGTAGGACAGCGCCGCGCAGGCGCACACCGCGCCGGCGATGGCGAAGGAGATCAGTACCGCCGGGCCGGCCAGGTTGGCGCCGACGCCGATCAGCGTGTAGATGCCGGTACCGACGATGGCGCCGATGCCCAGCGCGATCAGGTGCGGCCAGCTGAGCGTCGGGACCAGGCGCCTGCCGGCTTCGTGGACGGTGACGGAATCTAGGGACTTGCGCCGGAACAGGGACATGCAGGCCTCGGAAGGGGTGACTGAGAACGACAAGTTCCCGAGTGTGACCGAACGCAGCGCAGCATTACCACTGACGGGGGTCATACCCGACACGACGCGCGCTGCACCGCGACCAGGCCGCCGGAATCGGCATAAAGGGAGGCCAGTCCGGTTCAGGCTCAGGAGGCGCCGGGCCAGTGGCAGCCGTCTTCCTGCCACGCCTCGCTGTCATCGTGGAAGGAGGTGCGGCGGCCATCACGGGCGCGTTCGTAGCGCAGATCCAGCACCAGCGCGCCCTGCGTGCTCAGCAGGTAGCGACCGTTGAGGCGGCCGTCGACGTGCTCTTCCCAGACGCTGTCGAACTGGTACGGGCGGTCTTCGGCCAGCACCGTGGTCTCCATCGAAACCTGGCGCAGCAGCAGGCGTTCGCGGCGTCCGGCATAGCGAACGTCGGCCTGGCCGTCATCCAGCCAACGCCATTCCAGATGGATGCCGTCATTGCGGCCGCCGCTCAGGCAGCGATGGTCCTGCGCGGTGGCCGCAGAGGCGGCACCGGCCAGCAGCAGCAACAGCAGGGTGAAGCGGGCCAGGCGGGCCATCCTCTCGCATCCATCCGGCAGGGGCTGCCAGCATAGCGCTGCTGCCGCGACCTCAGCGCGCGCGTGGACGCAGTCGGGTACCCCCGCTCATCAGCATTCGCGGCAACGGCATCTGCAGGAAATCGTGCGGGAATGCCGGCGCGACCGCACTGATTGCATCGAGGCGGGCCAATGCCTCGGTCGGCAGCTCCAGATCCAACGCGGCCAGATTGTGCTCGAACTGTTCCAGAGTGCGGGCGCCGATGATCGGCAGCGCACCTGCACCGGGTCGTTGCAGCAACCAGGCCAGTGCCACCTGCGCGGGGGAGTGCGAAAGATCGGTGGCGATTTTCCGGACTTCATCGGCAATCTGCAGCGAACGGGGTGTCAACGCGCCATTGATCAGGGCCACGCTGCGGCGCGATCCGCCCGGCGTGGCCTGCAGCGTATCGGCGCTGGCCAGATCGGCCGTGCTGTACTTGCCGGTCAGCACGCCGCTGCCCAGCGGCGACCACGCCACCACGCCCAATCCCAGCGCGTCGGCCATCGGCAGCAGTTCGTGTTCGACGCTGCGCTGGATCAGGCTGTACTCGATCTGCAGCGCCACCAACGGCGACCAGCCGCGCAGGTCGGCCAGGGTCTGCATGCGCGCGATCTGCCAGGCCGGCGTATCGGAGATGCCGGCGTACAACACCTTGCCGCTGCGGACCAGATCGTCGAAGCCACGCATCACCTCGTCCACGGTGGTGGTGTCGTCCCAGGCGTGCAGGTACAGCAGATCCAGATAGTCGGTACCCAGCCGGCGCAGGCTGTCCTCCACCGAGCGCAGCATGCTCTTGCGATGGTTGCCGGCGTTGTTCGGGTCGCCGGGCACAGTGGCCAGGGTGTACTTGCTGGCGATCACCAGCCGGTCGCGCTGGCCCCGGGCAAACCGTCCGAGCAGGGTCTCGGCGCTGCCATTGGTGTAGTTGTTCGCGGTATCGATGAAGTTGCCGCCACGTTCGACGTAGCTGTCGAAGATGCGGCGGGCCTCGGCTTCGTCCGCACCCCAGCCCCAATCGGCGCCGAAGGTCATCGTGCCCAGTGCCATCGGGCTGATTCGCAGGCCGGAGCGGCCGAGCAGGCGGTAGTGGTCCAGCGACATGAGAGGTTTTATCACAGGAAGGCGGGCATACCGCCGGGAGGCACAGCATCCGCCGCCCGATCCTGTGGATAAACTGGATGGAACCGGACTCACCATGAAGGTTGGCTTCACAATGAATCCCTCCGCACCGTTGTCGGCGGTGGTCGCCTTCGTCCACGTCGCCGACCATGCCAGCTTCACCCGCGCTGCCGATGCGCTGGGCATCTCCACCTCGGCGCTGTCACAGAGCGTGCGCGCGCTGGAAGCGCGGATGGGGGTGCGCCTGCTGCAACGAACCACGCGCCGGGTTGGCCTGACAGAACACGGTGCGCGCTTCCTCGAGCGTGTACGCGGCGGGCTGGAGCAGATCGAGTCGGCGTTCGCAGATCTCGACAGCGCGCGCGCGGTTCCTGCCGGCAAGCTGCGCATCACCCTGCCGAGGATCGTCGCCGAGCGCCGGGTGCTGCCGGCACTGCCCTCGTTCCTGGCGCGCTACCCGCAGGTGGATGTGGAGCTGTGCGTGGAGCCGGCGTTGACCGATCTGGTGGCCGAAGGCTTCGATGCCGGCATCCGCCTCGGCGAATCACTGGCGCGCGGCATGATCGCGGTACCGATCGGGCCGCCGGAACGGCAGGTGGTGGTGGCCACGCCCAGTTACTTCGCGCAGCACGGCATTCCGGCCAGCCCGCACGATCTGCAGGGCCACGCATGCATCGTCCACCGTCGTGCCAACGGCCGCTTGATGCCCTGGGAGTTCAGTCGCGATGGCCACGACATGGAAGTGGAGGTTGATGGGCGGCTGGTGTTCAACGATGCCGAACTGGCCTATGCCGCCGTGCTGGGCGGGCTCGGCATGGCGCAGGGGTTCGCGTCACTGGTGGCCAATGATCTGGCGGCAGGGCGCCTGCAGGCGGTGCTGCAGGACTGGCAACCGCCGTTCCCCGGTTTCCACCTGTATTACCCCGCGCGCGAGCATATGGCGCCGAAGCTGAGGGTGTTCATTGACCACCTGCGCGCGGAACTGCACGGCGGGTAGAGACCCGCCTCATGAACGCCGATGGCGCCAGCGCCGACCAAGGTCGGCGACGACCGCATCCCGCCCTCTGGTCGATGCCAGCCTTGGTTGGCAGACGTAGCGCCGAGCCTGCTCGTCTGCGGTATCAGCCGTTCAGCCCCAACCGGATGCCGAACCCCACCAGGAACAGGCCGGCCACGCGGCGCAGCGCATCGCTGATCCGCGGGTGCTGGATCAAGCGGCGACGCGCCAGGTTGCCCACGCCGATCAGCATCGAGCAGTAGGCGATGCTGACTACCAGGATGATGCCGGCCAGCGCGGCGAAGGTAGCGATACCCTGGTGCGCCTTGGGATCGATGAACAACGGCAGGAAGGCCATGTAGAACAGGATCGCCTTCGGGTTGAGCAGGCTGACCAGGATCGCCTGCTGGAAGTAGCGACCCGGCTGCATGCGGATCGGGCCGGCGTCACCGCCCTCATGCTTGGGCGTGCGCAGCAGGCTGATGCCCACCCACACCAGGTAGGCCGCGCCGAGGTACTGCACCGCGTGGAACACCAGTGGGTTGGCCTTGAGCAGCGCGGCCACGCCGGCCAGCGCAAGCCACATCAGGATCTGGTCACCGACCAGCAGGCCGGCCAGCGCGGTATAGCCGCCACGCACGCCGCCACGGCCGGTGGCGGTCAGCAGGGTGAAGGTGCCGGGGCCGGGCAGGGCGAGAAACACCAGCACGGCGACCAGAAACGTCCACAGGTCCTGGATGCCCATCCACGGCATGGCGGCGTTCTCTTGTTACGGGGGGCCGCCATTGTCGGCCAGCGCCGCAGTTGGCGACAGGGGGCGGGTGAGGCCACTGGGCATGCCAGACAGCAGCGGTTGCAGGTGCTGGCGCAGCTGCGCGTGCAGTTGCCGTACCGCCGGCGAGAACTGCTTGCGGTGCGGGCACACCAGCTGCAGCGGAATGCTGCTGCCAACACCGTCCAGCAGCAGCTGCAGGCGCCCGGCCAGCACGTCCTCGCGCAGGTCCAGCCAGGATTTGTAGGTGATGCCTTCGCCGGCCACCGCCCAGCGCCGCACCACGTCGGCATCATCGCAGACCAATGGGCCGCGCACCGGCATCACCACGCGGCGTCCATCCACGTCGAACGACCAGCGATCGTAGGCGCGGCCATTGAGTTGATAGACCAGGCAGTCGTGCTCGCGCAGATCCTCCAGGCGCGTGGGTGTGCCGTGCCGCTGCAGGTAATCGGGTGCGGCTGCCAGCACGCGCCGGTTGCCTTCCAGCAGGGGCAACGCCACGTAGCTGGCGTCGTCGAAGTGGCCGATGCGGATCGCCACGTCGACCGGATCGCGGAATACGTCGGCCACTTCGTCGGACAGGCGCAGATGCAGGCGCAGCCGCGGATGCGCGGCGCGGAAGGCGCTCAGCCACGGCAGCAGCAGGTTGCGGCCGAAGTCCGATGGCGCCGACAGCTGCAGGGTGCCGTGCAGTTCGGCATCCTCGCCCTGCACGCGCGCCTGGCCCTCACGCAGGGTGGCGAGCACCTCCTGTGCATAGGGCAGGTACAGCGCGCCCTCGCCGGTCAGGCGCAGGCTGCGGGTGGTGCGCACGAACAGGCGCAGGTCCAGCTCGCGCTCCAGCCGCGCCACTGCCGCCGCAACCTGGCCAGGCAGCAGATCGGCCTCGCGGGCCGCCTGCGAGAAGCTGCCCAGTGCGGCGGTGCGGACGAACAGCTGCAGATCGTCGAAGCGGATCATCTTCATTGCCAGAGTGAAAGTGCTGCCCGATTCTGCGCCTTTCTGCGGGAGCGCGCGCGGCGCAACCTGTTGCTTCCTTCCCCACTGGACCGCTGCCATGCGCGCCATTGCCTACACCCAAGCCGGCCTGCCGATCGATGATGCCCGGGCCCTGATCGACATCGAACTGGAGCTGCCGCAGCCTGGCCCGCGTGATCTGCGCGTGGCGGTGCGCGCGGTGGCGGTCAATCCGGTCGATACCAAGGTCCGCCGCAACATGACCACCGACGGCCCGCGCGTGCTGGGCTGGGACGCGGTCGGCATCGTCGACGCGGTGGGCAGCGAGGTGACCCTGTTCCAGCCCGGTGACGCGGTCTACTACGCCGGCGTCATCGACCGCCCGGGCAGCAATGCCGAGTACCAGCTGGTGGACGAACGCAGCGTCGGCCGCAAGCCGGCCAGTCTGGGTGATGCCGCCGCCGCCGCGTTGCCACTGACTGCGATCACCGCCTGGGAGCTGCTGTTCGACCGCCTGCGTATTCCCGAGGGCGGTGGCGAAGGGCAGGCCCTGTTGGTGATCGGTGCTGCCGGTGGCGTTGGTTCGATCCTGGTGCAGCTGGCGCGGAAGCTGACCAAGCTGACCGTGATCGGCACCGCCTCGCGTCCGGATACCCAGGATTGGGTCTATGCGATGGGCGCGCATCATGTGATCGACCACAGCCTGCCGTTGGCCGAAGGCCTGGCACGGCTTGGCATCAGCGAGGTACAGCACGTGGCCAGCCTGACCCATACCGGCCAGCACTACGCGCAGATCGTGGAACTGCTGGCGCCGCAGGGCCAGCTGGGGCTGATCGATGATCCGGGCCAGCTGGATGTGATGGCACTCAAGCGCAAGGCACTGTCCCTGCACTGGGAATCGATGTTCACCCGGCCGCTGTACCGCACCGCCGACATGCAGCGCCAGCACGATCTGTTGAACCGGGTGGCCGAGCTGATCGATGGCGGTGTGCTGCAGACCACCCTGGGCAAGCACTTCGGCCGCATCGACGCGGGCAACCTGCGGCGTGCCCATGCGCTGCTGGAGAGCCATCGCGCCAAGGGCAAGATCGTGCTGGAAGGATGGTAAGGCAGGTTGTTTCCGCGCCCAAGGGGTCAGATCCCTTTCCCCTTGGGAAAGGGATCTGACCCCTGCCTCAGGCCACACCGTTGTCGACGTACTCGGCGAAACCGGGTTGTTCGTGCAGGCGCTCGAACCAGGCATCTACGTGTGCCAGTACCGGCTTGCTGCCGGGCGTACTGCGCCAGCGCTGGGTCGACAGCCCGAGCACGATGTCGGCCAGAGTGAAGGTGTTGCCCGCCACGTAGCCGTCGGTAGTGGCCAGCTGTGCATCAAGGACGCCCATCAGCCGGTTCCACTGCACCAGGCTGGCCTCGGCGCGGGCGTCATCCGGATGATCCGGATGCTGGCGGACACGGGCCATGAACACCTGCCGCCAGGCACTGTTGAGGTCGCTGGCCTGCCAGTCCATCCATTGCTCCACCCGGGCGCGGGCCTGGGGGGCGGCGGGCAGCAGGTCGTCGCGGCCGCCACGCACGGCCAGATAGCGGCAGATGCTGTTGGATTCCCAAAGCACGAAGTCGCCATCGCGCAGCACCGGTACCTGCAGGTTCGGATTCAGCGTGGCCAGCAGCGCCGGCGATGGCGCCGGTTCGTGGTGGAGCGGGAGATCCAGCCCGGCGCCCAGCCACAGCACCTTGCGCACGTTGATCGAGGTCGCCTTTCCGTACAGGGTGAGCATGGTCCTGACGCAGCAGTTGAGACTCGGCCAGCCTACACTTGCCCCATGCAAACCGAATATCTGCTTATTGGCGGCCTTCTATTGGCCGTGCTCATCCTGCAGCTGGTCGCCCTGCTGCGCCGCCCGCCGCACGACCGCCTGGAACAGGCCGTGCGTGAGGAAGCGCGCTCCGGGCGCAGTGAACTGCGCGAACAGCTCGATGGCTTCGCCCGTGCGCTGACCGATCTGTCCACCCGCACCGACCAGCGCCTGGACCTGCTGCGCGAAGCGCTCGGCGAAGACGCGCGCAAGGCGCGTGCCGAAGCGGCTGAAAGCCAGCAGCGCAGTGGTGCGCTGATGGGCCAACGCCTGCATGAACTGCGCGCGCAGCTGGAAGTGTTCGGCCAGCAGCAGGAGGCACGCATCCATGCCTTCGGCCAGCAGCTGCAGGAACTCACCGGGCGCACCGATACCCAGCTCGGCGCGCTGCGCCAGACCCTGGTGGACGATGCGCGCAAGGGTCGCGAGGAAGGTGCGCAGTCGCAGCAGCGCCTGACCGAAAGCCTGGGCCTGCGCCTGCAGGAACTGACCCAGCGCAACGAGCAACGCATCGCTGAAATGCGCACGACCCTGGAAGAACAGCTGCGCGCGCTGCAGAACGACAATGCGCAGAAGCTGGAGCAGATGCGCCACACCGTGGACGAGAAGCTGCAGTCGACGTTGGAAACCCGCCTGGGCAATTCCTTCAAGCTGGTCTCCGAACGCCTGGAGCAGGTGCAGCGCGGCCTCGGCGAGATGCAGCAGCTGGCCACCGGCGTCGGCGACCTCAAGCGCGTGCTGACCAACGTCAAAAACCGCGGCAGCTGGGGCGAAGTGCAGCTGGAGAACATTCTCGAGCAGACGCTGACCCAGGAGCAGTACGCACGTGCGGTGAAGGTGCGCCCGGACAGCGGCGAGATGGTTGATATCGCGGTGCGCCTGCCAGGTCGCAGCGGCGACGACACGCCGGTGTGGTTGCCGATCGACTCCAAGTTCCCGCGTGAGGACTACGAGCGGTTGCTGGACGCGCAGGAGCAGGGCGACGCCGAGGGTGTGCGCCTGCAAGGCATCCAGCTGGAGCGCGCGGTACGCGTGCAGGCGAAGTCGATCTGCGACAAGTACATCGCGCCGCCGCACACCACCGACTTCGCGGTGATGTTCCTGCCCACCGAAGGCCTGTATGCCGAAGTGATCCGGCGCCCGGGCCTGGTTGATCTGCTTCAGCGCGAGCACCGCGTGGTGGTGGCCGGGCCAACCACGGTCACCGCCCTGCTCAACAGTCTGCAGATGGGCTTCCGCACGCTGGCCATCGAGCAGCGTTCCAGCGAGGTGTGGAGCCTGCTGGGTGCGGTGAAGAGCGAGTTCGGCAAGTTCGCCGGCATCCTGGAAAAGGCCGAGAAGCAGATCACCACGGTTAGTCGCAGCATCGGCGAGGCCAGCCGCAAGACGCGTACGATCGAACGGCGCCTGCGTGGCGTGGAGTCGCTGGCATCCGAACAGGCGCAGTCGCTGCTGGGCGATCTGGCCGAGAGTGATGCGGCGGGCGAGGACGAAGGCAGCGACGGCGACACCGACGAGACCTGAGTCACGCGGACACGCCGCCTGCATCGTCGATGCGTATGCTGGCGGCCTGTCCGTCTCGATCAGGTACCGCCATGCGCCTGTGCCTCTGTACCAGCCTCGTCCTGACCGCGTTGCTTGCCGCCTGCAGCAGCGCACCGCCGGCTGCCGATACGGCGGCGACACCTGCCGCAGCCACCAGCCCTGAAGCAGCCGAGGCGTACCGCGAAGCGCGTGACGTCGACTGCCAGGCAGCGGGTGGCACCCTGCAGCGGCTCGGCCGGCTGCAGCGCGAGCAATGCGTGATTCCCCATGCTGATGCCGGCAAGGCCTGCAGCCGCAAGAGCGACTGCACCGGCCAGTGCCTGGCCACGGGCGAAGTGGCCGCCGGCATTGCGGCCACCGGTACCTGCCAGCGCGACGCCAGCCAGAACTTCGGTTGCCGCCAGCGCATCGAGGATGGAAAGGCGCTGGGCACGATCTGCGTGGATTGATCGTAGTGCCGGCCGCTGGCCGGCAACCTCATGAACCCTTGCGAACGGTCGCATGATTGCCGGCCAGCGGCCGGCACTACCGGCATCGCGCGGCGCTATGCTGGTGGGCCATTCCCCGCTGTTGCCGGAGCCCCGCGTGAGCACCCCGATCCAGGACATTTCCCTCACCACCATCGACGGCCAGCCGTCCTCGCTTGCCGACTACCAGGGCAAGGTACTGCTGCTGGTCAACGTCGCCTCCAAGTGCGGCCTGACCCCGCAATACGAAGGCCTGCAGGCGCTGTATGCGGAAAAGCACGCACAGGGCCTGGAAGTGCTGGGCTTCCCCGCCAACAACTTCCTCGGCCAGGAGCCGGGCAGCGAGGCGGAAATCCAGCAGTTCTGCCAGCTCACCTACGACGTCAGCTTCCCCATGTTCTCCAAGATCAGCGTGGCCGGTGACGACACCCACCCGCTGTACCAGCAGCTGACCGCCGCCCAGCCGCAGTCGATCGGTGAAGGCCCGCTGCGCGAGCGCCTGGCCAGCAAGGAGATTCCGATCCATCCGGCACCGGCGGTGCTGTGGAACTTCGAGAAGTTCCTGGTCGGCCGTGATGGCAAGGTCATCGCCCGTTTCGCCCCGGACGTGGCCGCTGACGATGCGCGCGTGCGCGAGGCGATCGAAGCCGCGCTGGCCGCCTGATCGGTCGGGGTCGGATCCCTTTCCATGGGAAAGGGCTCCGACCCCATCCAGGGCCGCAAAAGAAAACCCCGCCGAGGCGGGGTTTTTCATGCGCCGATGGAAGGACTCAGTGCGTCCACTGCGGCATCGGCATCGCATCGACCGGGATCGGCGAATTGGCATCGTCGTGGCCACGGTCGCGCTTGCTGCGCAGATCGTTCTCGATCTGGTAGTTGCGGCGCTGCATCCACGCGTCGCGGACCAGCGAGTACTCGTCCACGGCGGTGTCGCGCAGGTCGTCGATCGCCAGCAGCTGGGCGCGGGTATCGACCAGCTGCAGGCCCTGCAGGCCGATGCGCAGCTTGTCCTCTTCGATGCGGCGGATCGGCGACAGCGGAATGTCACCGGCCAGGCCGAACACATCGCGCACGGTGCGCGGGCCGAAGAACGGCAGTTCCACGTAACGCGAACGACGCCAGCCCCAGGCACCCAGGGTCTGCCCGAAGTCCTCATTGCGACGCGGCACCATCGCCTTGCTGGCTGGATCGAACAGGCCGCCGATACCCAGCGTGCTGTTCATCAGGAAGCGGCCCAGGCTGTCCCAGGCATCGCCACCGCGGCCCTGCAGCAGCTGGTTGGTGATGGTCACCGGCGCACGCAGGTTGCTGAAGAAGTTGCTGACGCCGGTACGCGCAAAGCGCGGCACCACGTGGGTATAGGCGGTGGCCAGCGGACGGGCGACGCCGCGGTCGACTGCGTTGTTGAACTTGTGCACCTTGCGGTTGAACGGTTCCCACGGGTCGTAGGCCGCTGCACTGCCGGTGTTGCCGGCACCGCCGTAGAGGGCGTCGAAGTCGTCGTCACCGCCCGGTGCGGTGGCGGCTGCGGTCTTCGCAGCGTCGGTGTCGGCGCTGGAAGCGGCCGCGGCCGGAGGCAGACTGGCCGCAGCCGGCGGGCTGGCAACGGGCGCTGCCGAGCCGGCTTCGGCCGTTGCAGTATCGACGGCTGGCGCCTCGGCGGTGGTGCTGGCCGGGACCACGGTGCTGGCAACCGGTGCATCGCTGCGCGCGGGCTTGCCGGCGCAGGCGGTGAGGGCGGTGGCCAGGACGATCAGGGGGAGAGTGCGTACGACGTTCATGTCAGCTCGCAGCAGAAGTAGCGTTGAAATCCAGGTCGGGCGACAGCCGGTAGGCCGCGCTCAATTCGTTGTAGCCGGCCGGCGCGCCGGAGATCGCCAGCGGATGGCCGCTCGTGCGTGCACGCGCGGCCAGCTCGGCCAGCAGGGCCAGGCCGGCGCTGTCCACGCGCTCGACCTCGCCCAGCTCCAGCCGTGCCAGTTTCGCCGGCAGTGCCTGCAGTTGCGGCCACAGCGCGATCACCGCGGCACGGTCCAGCACCCCGCGCAGGCGCAGGGTGTCGCCTTCCAGCAGCGCCAGCGCGTTACTTGCCATTGCCCGCGGGCCCGGCCTGCATGCTGCCGCTCTGCAGCTCGGTGGCCACCTGCTTGATGCCCTTCTGGCGCAGCGGAGCATCGAACTGGTTGCGGAAGGTCTGCACGTAGGAGATGCCTTCGATGTTCACATCGAAGATCTTCCACTGGCCGCCTTCATTGCGCATCCAGTACTCCACCGGGGTCGGTTCGCTGCCGGCGCGCACCAGCTCGGTGAGCACGCGCACGCCACGGTTGCCCGGCAGCGGGCTCTCGCTCTTCAAGCGGAAGCTCGGCTTGCCCTGGATGTTGAGCAGGGTCGAACCGTAGCGCTGCATCAGGTTATCGGCCATGGCATTGGCGAACAGCTTGATGTCCGCATCGGCGGCACCGCGTGCGTGGGTACCCAGCACCAGGCGCGCGGCATAGTCGCGGTCGAAGGTGCGGTTGAGTTCGCTGTCGATGTAGCTGCGCAGGCTGGCCGGGTTGCTGGTGAACTCGCTCTTGCGCTGCTGCAGCGTCGCCAGGATGCGGCTGCTGGCATCGATCACCACCTTGCCGGCCTGGCCCTGCGTCGCGGCAGCGGCGGGAGCGCTGGCCTGCGCCTGGGCCAGGAACGGGGTGGCCAGCAGCAGCGACGAGGCGAGCAGGGCCGGGATCAGTTTCATCTTCATGGTTGCGGTTCCGTTGCAGGCGCCTGCGCGCCATCGTTGGGCTTCGGAGCAGCGCCGCCACCGGCGCCGCCACTGAACATGTATTTGCCGACCAGCTGGATCAGGTCCACCGCCGGCTGGGTGAAGACGATCTCCTCACCGGGCTTGAGCACGTCCGGATCGCCGCCGGGCTGAAGACCGATATAGCTCTCGCCCAGCAAACCACTGGTGAAGATGCCGGCGGAAGTGTCGGCCGGCAGATCCTTGACCTTGCTGTCCATGCGCAGGGTCACGATCGATTCGAACTTCACCGGGTCCAGGTCGATCGCGGCGACCTGGCCAACGGTGACGCCGCCGATCTTCACCGGCGCCTGCTTGCGCAGCTGGCCGACCTGGGAGAAACGGGCCTTGAGTTCATAGCCTTCGCCACCCCAGCTCCAGCGCTGGTTGGTCGAGGCCACGGCCAGCACCATCAGCGAGGCCAGGGCCAGCAGCAGGAAAGCGCCGACAGAGAATTCAAGTCTGGGACCGCGGATGGCCATGTGGAGTACCTGATCAGTCGTGGTGGCCGCGCGCCGATGCGCGCCGCCGATGGAGGGGTTAGGTGAACAACATTGCCGACAGCACGAAGTTGAACATCAGCACCAGCAGCGAGGCGTTGACCACCGCGCGGGTGGTGGCGACCGAGGTGCCTTCAATGGTCGGTTCGGCGTGGAAGCCGACATAGGCGGCCACCAGCGCGGCAGTGCCGCCGAAGATCGCCGACTTAAGCATCGCCACGCCGAAGTCGTCCCAGAAGTCCACGCTGCCACGCAGCGCCGACCAGAACACGCCATTGTCCAGGCCGAGCACGTGCACGGCTTCGAAGTAGCTGGCGCTGATTGCCAGCGAGCAGAAGATGCCGGTCAGCAGCGGCACGGTCAGCACCGCCGCCCAGAAGCGTGGCGCGACGGCCTTGGCCACCGGGTCGATGGCCATCAGCTCCAGCGCCTTGATCTGGTCGGTGGCGCGCATCAGGCCCAGTTCGGCGGCGATCGAGCTGCCGGCGCGGCCGATGAACAGCAGCGCGGTCAGCACCGGTGCCAGTTCGCGGTACAGCGACAGGCCAAGCAGGGTCGATAGTGCGTCGGCCGCACCGAACGTGGTCAGCGTGCGGTAGCCCTGCAGGGTCAGTACCAGGCCGACGAAGGCACCGCCGACGGCGATGATCGGCAGCGAGCGCGCACCGATCTTGTAGATCTCGCGGGTCAGCTCGGCCAGGAAATCACGGGTCGGCAGCGAACCGCGCAGCACGGTCAGCGAGAACAGGCCGGCGCGGCCCAGTGAACGGGTGGCTTGCACGAACGGCATCAGGCAACCCTCGCACGCGGTGCGGCATCGAACGGGATGGGGCCATCGGGCTGGCCATGCAGGAACTGCCGCAGCAGCGGATCCTGGCTGGACTGCAGCGCTTCGGGAGACCCCTGGAACACGACACCGCCATTGGCGATCGCGATCACCTGGTCGCAGATCGGCAGGGTCTCGTGCACGTGGTGGCTGACGATGATGCTGGTCAGGCCAAGGCTGTGGTTGAGGCGCTGGATCAGGCTCATGATCACCCCCGAGGCGATCGGGTCCAGCCCGGTCAGCGGCTCGTCGTAGATCATCAGTGGTGGGTCCAGTGCCAGCGCGCGGGCCAGCGCCACGCGGCGCGCCATGCCGCCGGACAGCTCACGCGGCCAGGCATCGGCGGCGGCCAGCAGGCCCACCGCATGCAGTTTCATCTGCACCAGCCGGCGCAGTACCGCAGTGGGCAGGCGGGTGTGGGTGCGCAGCGGCAGCGCCACGTTCTCGGCCACGGTGAGGTCGGTCAGCAGGCCATTGCCCTGCAGCAGCACGCCCACGCTCTTGCGCATTTCCAGCAGCGCGCCGCTGTCGTGCGGAATCGGCTTGCCGAACAGGGTGACCTCGCCGGCGACCGGGCGCAGTTCGCCGGTCAGCGCCGCCAGCAGGGTCGACTTGCCACTGCCGGACGGACCGAGCACCGCCGTGATGCTGCCCTTGGGCACCTGCAGCGACACGTCGCGCAGGATCGTGCGCCCGCTCCGGTCGATGCGGACGTTGGATAACTGCACCAGACTGGAGGCGGAAGCCGACATGGGCACCATTAACGTTTTTTAGACATCGAAGGATCGGGCCCGTCTGCTGAACATAAGCAGACTGGACGGTCCAGTATTGTTGCACGGCAAGGCCTCGCGCAGGCCGGGACAATCGGCAGGGGTCCCGGAACAATCCGTACCGGCGATGGCCCGGATCATTGAATACTGCGCGCCGTGCTGCACACTGTGCACGATGAGTGACCCGGGCAGCGATTTCCGCCTCTACCATTCCAACTCCCTGGACGTGCTGGCCGCGCTGCTGGCACGCAACGTGCGTGCGCCGGTACCTGGCCAGCCGCTGCTGGCGCCGGAGGTGGTGCTGATCCCGCAGGTGGCGATGCGGCGCTGGCTGCAAGCGACACTGGCCGCGGAATTCGGCGTTGCCGCCAACCTCGAATTCCTCACCCCGGGCGAATTCGTGGCCCGCGCGCTGAAGGCCAACATCAGCGGCGAGCAGGACGACCTGGATGCAGCCGGCCTGCACTGGAAGCTGTACCAGGCACTGCGTGACCCGGCACTGCTGGCGCAGCCACCGATGCGCGCGCTGCAGTCCTATCTTGCCGGTGGCGACGCGTTGAAGCCGTGGGCGCTGGCCGGCGAGCTGGCCTCGGTGTTCGAGAAGTACCAGGCCTGGCGCCGTGACTGGCTGCTGCGCTGGGCCGCCGGTGCCGATCCGGCCGACCCACAGGCGATCCTGTGGCGCACCATCACCCACGGCCACGACTATCGCGCGCGCCGCATCCAGGAATACCTGGACCGCTTCGAGGGCGCCGGTAAGCCGTTGCCGCAGGGCTTGCCGCTGCGCATGTCCGCGTTCGCGACGCTCAACATCTCGCCCGATGTGCTGCGGGTGATGGCCACCCAGGCACGGGTCGGCGAGCTGCACTTCTATATGCCCACCCCGGTGCAGTCGTACTGGGGCGATCTGCAGACCCTGGCCGAGCGCCTGCGCAGCGGCGCGCCTGATCCCTTCGGTGAAGCGGCCGGCGAGAACCGCCTGCTGGAAGCCTGGGGCGCGGCGGGCCGCGACTTCATGGCGGTGCTGGGCAGCTACGAGGTGGTGCACCCGGCCGGCGAGATTGCGGCCTATTCCGATCCGGAGGAGGACACCCGGCCGACCCTGGACGAAGGCGGCCTGTCCGACAGCCTGCTGCATCGCCTGCAACGCGATCTGTTCCACCGCCGCGCGCTGCCCTCGGGCGAGCTGCGCGACGGCCTGCGCAGCGACGACCCCAGCCTGCAGGTGCACGCCTGCCACACCCGCCTGCGCGAACTGCAGGTGCTGCACGACCAGCTGCGCAGCCTGCTGCAGGACCCGCGCTTCGACCCGCCGCTGCAGGCGCGCGAGATCGCGGTGCTGGCGCCGGACATCGATCCCTACGTGCCGTACCTGGAAGCGGTGTTCGGCGGCCGTGGTGGCGAGGAGGAGCACATCCCCTATGCGCTGGCCGACAGCAGCCCGCTGGCCGGTGAACCGCTGGCCGATGTGTTCGTGCACCTGCTGGGCCTGCCGGTATCGCGATTCGGGCTCAATGAAGTGCTGGACCTGCTGGCCAGTGCACCGCTGGCCGAAGCGGCCGGGCTGGAAGCGGTGGACTTCGACCGCTTGCACGGCTGGCTGCAGCAGGCCGGTGCACGCTGGGGCCTGGATGCGAAGCACCGCCACCAGCACCAGGCGCCGGCCGACGACGCCTACACCTGGCAGTTCGCACTGGACCGCCTGGTGCTCGGTCACGCCACCGGCAGCGAGGCCGACCTGGCCGGTGTCGCGCCGTGGATCGAACTGGAAGGTGGTGCACTGGACGCGCTGGACCGGCTGCTGCGCCTGTTGCGCGTGCTGGCGGTCTATCAGCGTCGCCTCGGTGAGCTGCTGACCCCGGCGCAGTGGCGGCAGCGCCTGCTGTCGCTGCTCGATGCGCTGCTGCCGACCGCGCCGAGTTCGCCCAACAGCCAGCGCGCGCTGGAGCGCCTGCGCAAGCTGCTGAACCAGTTTGCCGACGATGCCGCCAAGGCCGGTTTCGAAGACGGCGTGCCGCCGGAGGTGGTGCGTTCGCATTTTGCCGGTGCACTGTCCGAGGCCGATACGCGCGCACCGCTGCTGACCGGTGGCATCAGTTTCGGCCGCATGGTGCCGATGCGCCTGCTGCCATTCCGGGTGATCTGCGTGCTGGGCCTCAATGATGGCGATTTCCCGCGCCGTGACCCGGCGGCCGGTCTCAACCAGCTCACCGCCGAACTGGACACGCCGCGCCGCCGACCGGGCGACCGCTCCACCCGCGAGGACGACCGTTTCCTGTTCCTGCAGCTGTTCGCCGCCGCGCAGGAGGTGTTCTATCTCAGCTATCTCGGCGCCGATCCGCGCGATGGCAGCGTGCGCGAGCCGTCGGTGCTGGTCAGTGAACTGATCGATGCCGCCGCTGCGTATCACCTCGATCCGCCTGCGGCGGTCCGCGACTTCACCGTGCGCCATGCCTTGCAGCCGTTCTCGCCCGCCGCATTCGGTGATGGCGACCCGCGTCGCTTCAGCTATCGCCGCCAGTGGCATCCGGCTGCCGGCCGCCTCACCGGCCAGCGCGGCGGCCTGCAGCCGTGGTTCGACGCACCGTTGCCGCCGCCGCTCGACGATGCAGTGGAAGACGAGGTCGCGCTCGATACCCTGCGCCGTTTCCTGTGCGACCCGGCCGGGCAGTTCCTCGCGCAGTCGCTGGGCCTGCGCCTGGCCGACGATGTCGAGGAGGTCGATGACCTGGAACCGCTGGTGCTGTCATCGCGCGGCCCGGAAAAGCGCAGCGTGCAGGCGGCCGTGGTGCGCGCCACGCTCAGCGGCGATTCCGAGCCGCTGTATCCGCGACTGCGCGCGCGTGGACTGCTGCCGTCGGGTCCATTGGGCGAGCGCCAGTTCGAGGTGGAGCAGTTGAAGACGCGCCCGTATGCCAGTGCGCTGCTGGGCTGGATGCAGGGCGAACCGCTGGAAAGCCGTCGCTACGAAGTGGACATCGACGGCGTGCGCCTGCACGGCCGCGTGGCTGATCGGCATCCCGAAGGGCTGGTGCGCCTGCGGGCCGGCACGCTCAATGGCAATGCAGTGATCCGCCAGGGCCTGGACTGGCTGCTGGCCAACGCCGCCGGCGATGCGTTGCCGCTGGTGCAGTTCCACGATGGCGGTGACGCCGGTCCCGGCCCGCATGTGCTGCCAGCACTGAGCGCCCCCGCTGCACGCGCCGCGCTGCGTGCGCTGCTGCAATTGCGCCAGCGCGGCCTGCGTGAGCCGCTGCGCTTTGCCCCGTATACCGGCTGGGTGCTGTACAACGCACCGGCAGAAAAACAGCGCAGCGAAGGCTGGAAGCAGTGGCATGGCAGCGACCGCAGTTGGGGCGAATCCAGCAGCGACGCCTGGCAGCTGCTGCTGCGCGGTGCCGACCCGTTCGCCACCGATGCCAGCTATGCCGAGCTGCTGCGCAACAGCCAGGTGGTCTTCAGCGCGGTGCGCGAAGGCCGCACTCTCGGTACCGAAGCACGCTAGGAGGGCAACGCATGAACACCGCCATCGCCGATCAGGAAACCCAGCGTATGGCGGGCGATCCCTACCTGGTCCTGCCGCTGGACGGCATCCGCCTGATTGAAGCCAGCGCAGGCACCGGCAAGACCTTCACCCTGGCCACGTTGTTCACCCGCCTTGTGGTGGAGCAGGGCCTTCGCATCGGCCAGATCCTGGCGGTGACCTT
Source organism: Stenotrophomonas sp. 1L-E-5-B-C3 (assembly GCF_057292075.1). Lineage (NCBI taxonomy): Bacteria > Pseudomonadati > Pseudomonadota > Gammaproteobacteria > Lysobacterales > Lysobacteraceae > Stenotrophomonas > Stenotrophomonas sp. 1L-E-5-B-C3. Next base: position 27,906 of record NZ_JBXAWS010000012.1, on the reverse strand, counting down.
CACCGATGCGGCCACCCAGGAACTGCGCAAGCGCATCCGTGAGCGCCTGGCGCTGGCCGCGCGCCTGGTCGATCTGGAACCGGCCGAGGGTGAAGCACCCGACGCGAGATTGACCCGCGACGTGCTGCAGCGTCATCTGCAGGGCGGCTCCGAGAGCGCCTCTGCATTGAAGCGCCGCCTGCAGGTGGCTGCCGACGAAATCGACCTGGCATCCATCTTCACCATCCACGGCTTCTGCACCCGCGTGCTGCGCGAGCATGCGCTGGAAAGCGGCCACACCTTTGATCCGCCGGAACTGCTGGCCAGCGATCGTGAACTGCTGGAGGAGCTGGCCGCTGATCTGTGGCGCGTGCATGCCAATGACCCGGCCACGCTGGAGCCGCTGACCTGGCTGTGGTCCAACCCGGACGCGCTGGCGGCCGATCTGCGCGCGCTGCTGGGCACGCCGCCACTGCACCCGTTGCCACAGCCGGTGACGCTGGCTGATCCACACCCGGCGCTGCAGAGCGCGGCCGAGGCACTGTCCGCAAGCGTGCGCGAACATGGCGAGCAGTTCTTCATCGACCTCTGCGATGCCGTCGACAACAAGTGGATCAACGGCGTGTCCTACAAGCTGGGCTGGCTGCACCCGCTGGGCCGGCAGCTGCTGGCCTGGGCTGAGCGCGGCGACCCGCGCGAGCTGCTGGCCAGCGAGCGCCTGCCGGCGCTGCTGCCGGATGTGCTGGCCGACAAGACCAACAAGAAATTCCTCGACCGCACGCCGTCGTCGCTATTGCAGGAACCGTTGGCGCGCTATGTAGCGCTGCTGGCCGAACGCGATGCCTGGTTGCGTGCCACTGCATTGAATTTCCTGCACGCGCTTCGCGCCGAAGCCACGCAGCGCCTGCAGGCGCTGAAGCGCACGCGCCGGGTACAGACCTACGACGACCTGATCGATGGCGTGGCGTTGGCACTGGAAGGCCCTCAGCGGCTGACGCTGGTCAAGCAACTGCGCGCGCAGTACCGCATCGCGCTGGTCGATGAGTTCCAGGATACCGACGACCGCCAGTGGGGCATCTTCCATACCGTGTTCGGCGATTCGCCGGAGGTGCGCGAACTCGGCCTGGCGCCGGCGCTGTTCCTGATCGGCGACCCCAAGCAGGCGATCTACGGCTTCCGCGGCGGTGATATCCACACCTACCTGAAGGCCAAGCAGGTGGCGCAGCAGGCGCCGGTGCTCGACCAGAACTTCCGCTCGCGACCGTCTGTGCTGCGCGCGTTGCAGGCGTTGTACGACAACGGTGGCGAAGACGCCTTCCTCGAACGCGACATCCAGTTCGAGGCGGTGCGCCCCGGTGGCGTGCGCACCGATGAGGATTACCTGCGCGACGGCCATGCCGCCACGGCACTCACCCTGCGCGTGCTGCGCAGCGGCGGGGACAAGGCGATGAGCGCCGATGCCTCGCGCGATGCGGCGACCCAGGCCTGCGTGGCCGCGATTCACCAGATCCTGGTCGAGGCGCGTGCGGGCAATGCCGCGTTGCGTGGGCGCCCGGTGCAGCCCGGTGATATCGCGGTGCTGGTGCGCTCGCATCGCGAGGCCACCCTGGTGCAGCGCGCGCTGGCTGCGGTCGGCATTCCCGCGGTGGCAGCCGGCAAGCAGAGCTTGTTCGCCACCAGCGAAGCGCGCGATCTGCGCGCGCTGCTGCTGGCGCTGCTGCAACCCGCCGACGAAGGCCGCCTGCGTGCGGTGCTGGCCACTGTTCTGCTCGGTCAACGCGCCAGCGCGATCGCGGCGATGGAGCGCGAGGGCGACCTGCAACGCGAGTTCCAGGCACAGCTGCTGCACTGGCGAGAGCGCTGGCAGCGCGGCGGACCGTTCGCAGTGATCGCCGACGTCTGTGCCGCACAGGGCGAACGCTTGCTGGCGCTGATCGACGGCGAGCGCCGCCTGACCAACTACCTGCAGCTGGGTGAACTGCTGCAGGAAGCCTCGGCGCAGGCGCTGGGCATGCATGGCCTGCTGGACTGGCTGCAGGGCCAGATGGCCAGTGCCGACCAGGATGACGAGCAGCAGCTGCTGCGCCTGGAATCGGATGCGCGCCGGGTACAGATCATCACCCTGCACAAGAGCAAGGGCCTGGAATATCCGCTGGTGTTCCTGCCCTTCGTCGGCATCGACGGCGGCGCACCGAACACCGCCTCGCACTGCACCGTACACGTCGGCGGCCAGCGCCAGCTGCACTGGAAGCTGGACAAGGACGAGGCCTGGGAAGCGGCCAGCAGCCAACGTGAGCGCGAGCAGCGCGCCGAGGATGCACGCCTGCTGTATGTCGGCCTGACCCGCGCCGAGCATGCGCTGTGGATCGCCGTGGGTGATCTGGCCGGGCTCGGCAGGACGCGGCTGGCGCCGCTGTTGGGTGACCTGCAGGCGCTGCGCGCGCACGCCGATGTGCACATCGATGACAGTGAGGCAGCGGCCGCGCTGCCGCAGCTGGCGGCCGAAGTGGAAGGTGACCTTCCGGCGGTGCGTGCCCTGACCCGGCGCGTCCCGCACGACTGGTGGGTGTACAGCTTCACCCAGCTGGCCCACGCCGATGCCGGCGCGGGCAGTGATATCGAGGCCGCCGCCACCGAGCTGCCGGCGCCCGCTGCCGACGAACCCGCTGGCCCGGAACTGCCACTGGAACCGGCGCTGCCGGAACCCGCCGCGGCGGCCGAAGACAGCACACCGGTCGACCCGCGCTTCATGGGCAGTCGCTTCGGCAACGTGCTGCACGAAGCGATGGAGAACGTCGACTTCGCTGCATGGGGTGACTGGCAGCCGGGTCTGGAAGCCCCAGAGGGCCAGGCCGAAGTGCTGCGCAAGGCGCTGCACGACGAAGGCTATGCCGACGTTGATCTGGACGATGGCGTGGCGGTGCTGGTGCCGCTGGTCGGTCACACGCTCACCGTGCCGCTGCCCGAAGGCGGTGCGCTGCACAGCCTGGGTGCAGGCGAGCGCCGCGCGGAAATCGACTTCCATTTCGCCATCGAACCGACCACGGTACCGGCGCTGTTGCAGGTGCTGCATGCACATGGGGTTTCCAGTACGCGTCGCGGCTTCGGCCAGCGCCGCCGCCTGGAAGGGCTGATGACCGGCATGATCGACCTGACCTATGTGCGTGATGGCCGCTGGTACGTGCTCGACTACAAGTCCAACCGCCTGCCTGGTTACAGCCCGGACCTGCTGGCCATTGCCATGCGCCACAGCGAGTACGACCTGCAGGCGCTGATCTACACCGTGGCCCTGCATCGCTGGCTGCGTTTCCGCCTGGGTGCGGCCTACGACTACGAGTGCGACATGGGCGGAATCCGCTATCTGTTCTGCCGTGGCCTGGATGCCGCCGGCAACGGTGTGCATGTGGACCGCTTCCCGTTGGCGCTGGTGGATGCCCTGGATGCGTTGTTCGCCGGTGGCGAACAGGCCCAGGCCGAACTGGCTGCGCGTGCCCGTGGAGCCAGTGCATGAGCCTGCTGAAGGAACTGCACCAGAAGGGCCTGCTGCGCACCCTCGACCATGCACTGGCGACCAGCCTGCAGCGGCTGCGCGACGACACGCCCGAGAGCGTGGCGCTGGCGGCTGCGCTTGCGTCGCTGGCGGTATCGCAAGGCCATGCTGCGATCGATCCGGCGCAACCGCAGCGGTTGCTGGAAGGTGTACCCGAGTGGCCTGCCGCGCAGGATTGGCTGGCACAGCTGCGCGCATCGCCGTGGGTCGCGACGCCGGAGCAGGCCGACGCCATCGCCGAGGATGCGCCGCTGGTGTTGGAGAACGGCCTGCTCTACCTGCGCCGCTATCGCGAGTACGAGCGTCAGCTGGCGGCTGGGCTGCAGCGCATCGGCCGGCATCCGCTGCCGGCGCCGGACATGGCAGCGTTGGCGCCTTTGTTCGCGCAGCTGTTCCCGCAGGCACTGGGCGGCGAAGATCATCAGGCACGCGCCGCCGGCGTGACCCTGCGCCATCCGCTGGCGCTGGTCACCGGCGGCCCCGGCACCGGCAAGACCACCACCATCGCGCGCCTGTTGCTGCTGCTGGCCGCGCAGGCCCGGCACACCGGCCAGCCGCTGCCCGAGGTGGCGCTGGCCGCGCCCACCGGGCGTGCCGCCGAGCGCATGGCCGAGAGCCTTCGCGTCGCCGTGCAACGGCTGCAGGAACAAGGACTGGACCCGGCGTTGTGCACGGCGCTGCCCAGTACCGGCACCACTCTGCATCGCCTGCTCGGCGTGATTCCCGATTCACCGCGCTTCCGCCACCACGCCGACAATCCGCTGCCGGTGGACGTGGTGGTGGTCGACGAAGCCTCGATGATCGATCTGCCGATGATGGCCAAGCTGGTCGACGCGATCGCCAGCGGCACCCGGCTGATCCTGCTCGGCGATCCCGATCAGTTGCCCTCGGTCGAGGCCGGTGATGTGCTCAGCGCGATCCTGCGTGCCAGCGGTGACGGCATCGGCACCCGCGCCGATGACGCCCAAGCGCTGCACGGCCTGCTGGCGCCGGCCACCTTGCAGCCACAGGCCGCACCACGCGCCTTCGCCGGCCGCCGCGTGCAGCTGCAGCGCGGTTACCGGCAGAGCGATGCACTGGACCTGGCACCGCTGGCCCACGCCGTGCGCGAGGGCGATAGCAGTACCGCGCTGCAGCTGCTGCGCAGCGGTGAACTGGCCGGCGTGCATTTCCACGAAGGCGAAGCCGATCCGCTGCGTGGCCAGCGCGAGCACCTGCTGGGCCACTGGCGCGCACTGGCCGATGCGGCTGATCCAGTGCTTGCCCTGCAGCAGGCCGGGCGCCTGCGCGTGCTGACCGCACTGCGCGAAGGCCCGCAGGGCGCGCGCGGGCTCAACAGCCGCATCGAACAGCTGCTGGCCGGCAACACCCCCGGCTACTTCCAGGGTCGCCTGTTGCTGGTCACCGAGAACAGCTACCGGCATCGCCTGTTCAACGGCGATATCGGCATCTGCCTGCGCGATGGCAGCGGTGCGATGGTGGCCTGGTTCCCTGGCGACAGCGTCGACCAGCCGCGCGCCTTCCATCCGGCGGCACTGCCCGCGCACGAAAGCGCCTTCGCGATGACCGTGCACAAGGCGCAGGGTTCGGAGTTCGATGAAGTGTGGTTGCAGCTGCCACGCCAGGACAGCCGTGTGCTGTCACGCGAACTGGTCTACACCGGCCTGACCCGCGCCCGCCAGGTGCTGCATGTGGCGGGCAGCGCCGATGTGCTGCAGGCCGCATTGAAGCGCCACGCCAGCCGATTGGGTGGTCTGGCCTGGCGGCTGGGTGCGGAAGAGGTGGCTGAAGCACCGGCGCGCATCGAACAGCCCACCGTGCAGGGCCAGCTGTTCTGACGCGGGGTCGGATCCCGTCCCCAACGGGAACGGGCTCCGACCCCAGTTACTCCGCGATCAACACCAGGCCATCCGGGAACACGATCGCCGCTTCGTCGGCACTCACGTCGAAGAAGCCCACGCCGTGCTTCTCGGCCAGGTCCTGCACGCGGCCATGCGCACGTTCGGCCACCGAATAGGCGAACGCGCCGTAGATCACCTGACTACCGATGCTGTACTCGGTCACCTCGGCACGGTCGTCCTCGTCATTGCTCAACGGCCCGTTCATTGGCGGGAACTCCTGCGCCATCTCCGCGAACCACGCCTGCAACGCGGGACTGCTGACCACTGGGTCGTCGTACTCGTGGCGCTCGTTCCACTGCGTCTGCTTCTCGAACCAAGCGATGAAGGCCGCGGCCTCGCGTGGGGCGGCACTGGCCTCGAACACCATCATGTCGTAACTCATTGAACCGTCCTGTTGCAGCGGCAGGGTCGGATCCCTCTCTGCAGGAGAGGGCTCTGACCCCTGCGCGGAGTCTGTGGTCGCACAGGGTATCGCGCTACGGCTGTGCGTCCGCACTCATCGCCAGCCCCGGCGCCAATGCCTTGGCCTCCGGGAACAGCGCGAAGCGCAGGCCGATCAGGCCCATCAGCGCCTCGTCGCGTGCCTTGCACGCGGCCACGCTGCCGACCCGGCCCAGCGAGGTATCCAGCCGCTCGCGCAGCGCTTCGGCCGCCACAATCGGCTTGCGCGCGGCGATCTGTCGCCGGTAGTGCACGGCCACTTCTTCCAGGATGTGCTCGACCGCTTCGCGGCTGCGCTCGGGCAGTTCCAGTCGCGCGCGGCGCAGCTGCAGGATGTTCAGGCCGATGCGCGCTTCGTTGAGCATGTCCACCGAGGCGATGTCGCTGCCCTCCGGCGTCGCCGCCAGTCGTGGGGCGAGCAGGCCCAGCAGGTCGAGCATGCGTGCGGCGAAGCGCTGCCGATCCTGCTGGCCCCGCCCCTCGGCGGCTTCGGCCAGCGTGGTCCAGCCCTGCCGCACCAGTCGGCGTGCGGTCCACTCGGCACCCACCGAACGGAACAGGCGGGTCATCACCACCGCAAAACCAATGCCGATGAACATCGCGATCGACGAGTTGAGGAAGGTCTGGATGTTGGCGCTGTAGGTGTTCTGCAGGCTCAGCAGCGCGGCCAGGTTCACCGTCAGCGGCAGTGCGAACAGCGCGCTCTTCGGATGGTGCAGCATCAGCCCCAGCGGCAGGAACGCAACCGCCAGCACCAGTGCCAGCAGGCCGAAGTCGTGCACCGCCGGGAACACGCCGAACAGGTACACACCGGCCACCACCGAGGCAACCATCGCCCACACCAGGAACGACACCATGCTCGGTGCCGGGTCGTCCTGTGCGGCGAAGAACGCGGCGGTCACCGCGGCCATCATCGCGCCGTTGCCGCCGCCTTCCCAACCCAGGCCGATCCACAGCACGCAGTAGCTCATCAGCGCCACGCCGGCGCTGAGCGCGGAGAACAGCGCCATGCCGTAGTCGACGTGCTTGTCGGCGGGCACTCGTTCGGTGCGGATGCGGTAGTGCGCGCGGTCCAGCGGCGCAGTGCCGTGGTCGATCGCATGCTGCAGGGTACGGCAGTCCTGCCACAGGTCCACCAGCTCCTCCAGGCGCAGCAGCAGGCTGGCCAGCTGCAGATGCTGCAGGTCGCGGTCCACCTGCGGCTTCAGTGCGCTGATGCGCGCGCGCAGGCGGGCGTACTCGCTGGCGTTGGTCGGCCCGTCCAGCCAGTCGTGGATGTCATCGACCAGCGCCGGCAGGCCTTCGGGCAGGGCGTGGCCATCGCTGCGCAGCGCGCTCAGGCGGTCGGCAATCGAGGACAGCACCGGCAACAGCAGCAGCATGCGCTCGCGCAGGCGCTCCATCGACACCGCCGAACCGGCATGGCGTGGATCATCGCGGCGCAGGAACTCGATCAGCGCCTCGAACTGCACCAGGTCGGCGGCCAGCCGGTTGCGCGGCGCATGCGCGCGGCCACGTTCAAGGATCTGCCGGCACCACTGCGCGGCGTCCTCCATCCAGTTGCCGATGCGCGCGCGCAGCATCGGGCGTACCGAGGCCGGGAACAGCAGCGATGCGAACAGCACCGCCACCACCGTGCCGAGGATGATCTCCTCGCTGCGTGCCACCACCGTGTCGAAGATGGTTTCCGGCGAGGTCACGGCCGGGAAGCCGATGAAGGCCGTCGTGTAGCCGGCCAGCAGGAACGCGTAGCCGCGCGGGCCGCGGTTGAGCAGGGCCATGAACAGGCAGCCGGCCAGCCAGATCGACATCGCCGCGCTGAGCACCAGCGGCGTTTCCACCAGCGCCGGCAACACCAGCAGGGTGGCCAGGCCGGCCACGAGGGTGCCGACGATGCGGTACACGCCCTTGGCCCGGGTCGGGCCCAGCAGCGGCTGGCTGACGATGTACACCGTGCCCATCGCCCAGTACGGGCGCGACAGGTTGCCGGCCATGGCGATGTACAGCGCGGCCACCGCGGCCAGGTAGGTCTTGATCGAGAACAGCCAGGCCTGGCGGTCGGTCAGCGCGTTCATGGCTTACTTCGCTGCGGTCGAGGCGTTGGGCGCGGCGGCGCTGGCCTGCCAACCGCCACCCAGCACCAGGAAGAGGTGGATCTGGTCGCGCGAGACCTGCGCTTCGGCGGCCGCCAGGGTGGCATCGCTGGTGGCCAGGCTGCGGTCGGCATCCAGGCTGGACAGGTACGGCGTGCGGCCGCCCTGGTACAGCCGGCGGTTCTGCTCGGCGGCCAGTGCGGCCTGCTCCTGCGCGATGCGCAGCGACTGCAGGCGGCGCAGGTCCTGCGCATAGCGGTCCAGCGCGGTCTGGGTCTCGCGCAGCGCCTGCAGCACGGTGTGGTCGAACTCGGCCAGGGCCGCATCGGCACCGGCTTCGGCGGCGTGGATGCGTGCGTGCGTGCCGGACGACGGCAGCGTCCACGAGATCAGCGGGCCGATCGACCACTGCTGGGTCATCGGCGTGCCGAAGTCCTCGAGCAGGCCAGCGGCACCGAGCGAGGCCCCCAGGCGGATGTCCGGATACAGCTCGGCGGTGGCCACGCCAATCCGCGCGGTGGCCGAGGCCAGCTTGCGCTCGGCCTGGCGCACGTCCGGGCGACGCTGCAGCAGTGCACGGCCATCACCGACCGGCAGCGGCTGCGCCAGGCTGGGGGCATGTGCACAGTCGATTACACCGGCCGGCAGCTGGCCCGGGGTCTGTCCAAGCAGGGCGGCCAGCGAATAGGCGGCGGCCGAGCGCTGCGCCTGCAGCGGCGGGAGTGCAGCTTCCAGCAGCGCCACCTGGGCATTGGCGCGGGCCAGTTCCGGCGGCGTGCCGCGGCCGGCCGCGATCAGGCGCTCGGTAACGCTGCGGCTGCGCTGCTGCAGCTGCAGGGAATGCTCGGCCACGTGCAGTTCGTGGTTGGCGTGGCAGATTTCCAGATAGCTGTCGGCCACCTGCGCGACCACGCTGACCTGGGCCAGATCGCGTGCCGCAGCGACCGACTGCTCGTCGGCACGGGCCGCTTCGGCGCCGCGCTTGAGCTTGCCGAACAGATCGAACTGGTAACTGACCGCGAACTTGCCATCGGCCAGGTTGATCACCGGCAGCTCGTGCTCCTGCAGGAACGATTCGGCCGACAGCTGCGCGCGGCTGGCACCGGCTTCGGCTTCATACTCGAAGCCACCGGCATCCAGTGCCTGTTCGTACACCGCCGCGGCACGGCGCAGGTGCGCATCGGCGGCCTTCAGTTCCACGTTGTCACGCAGCGCCTGGGTGATCAGGCGATCCAGCACCGGGTCGTTGTACAGCGACCACCAGCGGTCGGGCAGCGCCTGGTTGGCGGCAATCTGCGGGTTCTGCGTATCGATGAAGGCGGCATTGGCCTGCGGACGCTTGAACGCCGAACCTTCCGGCAATGCGTAGTCGGGGCCGACGGTCCTGCACGCGGCCAGGCTGGCCAGCGCGACGATCAGGCCGAGACGGGGCAGGGCGGCGTTCACAGGCCCGCCTGTGTCGGCGCGGTGCCGGCCTTGTCGTTGTGCGGGTGGCGGCCGGTGTCCACGGTCACCGTGGCGGTGCGGCCGGCGATCAGTTCGACGCCCTTGGGCACCTCGTCGATGGCGATGCGCACCGGGATGCGCTGGGCCAGGCGCACCCAGTCGAAGGCCGGGGTCACGTTCGGCAGCAGGGTGCTGCCATTGCTGCGGTAGCGGTCCTCGATGCCGGCGGCGATGCTCTCGACATGGCCGCGCAGCGGGGTCGATTCACCCATCAGGCGGATGTCCACGCGCTGCCCCGGCGCGACGCCACGCAGTCGGGTTTCCTCGAAGTAGCCATCGATGCGGAACGAGCCGGTATCCAGCAGCGCCAGCACTGGCTTGCCGGCCACCACGTAGTCACCCACGCGCATGGTGCGGTCGTTGACCCGGCCATCGGCCGGTGCGCGCACCTCGGTGCGGCTCAGGTTGAGCTCGGCCAGGTCGACCGCGGCCTGTGCGGTGGCCAGCGCGGCCTGTGCGGCCTGCAGCTTGGCGCGGCGCACTTCGGCGTCCTCGGCGGCGACCAGGTCCTGCAGGCTGCGGTCACGGCCGATCTCGCGGCGCAGCTGTGCCACCGAGGCCTGGCGCTCGCCCAGGCTGGCCTTGGCCTGCTCCAGCGCGATGCGGTAACGGGCTCGGTCGACCACGAACAGCAGGTCACCCTTCTTCACCGCTTGGTTGTCGGCCACCTGCACCGTTTCCACCAGCCCGGACACGTCCGGCGCCACCTGCACCACGTCGGCGCCGACATGGGCATCGCGGGTCCACGGCTCATCCATGTAATAGACCCACAGCTGGCGCAGCACCAGCAGGGCGACGATCACGGCTGCGCTGGTGAGCAGCACCGGCAGGGTCTTCTTCACGATCTTGTTCACGATTGCATCCAACGCAGGAGGTGGAACAGCAGGCCAAGCACGATCCCGTACAGGGCCAGGTTGAACAGCGCCGGGTGCCATACATGGCGATAGGCGCCGGCACGCTGCAGCAGCGCGTGCAGGCCGCTGTTGACCAGATAGGCCAACAACATCAACCCGAGCAGGGTCGGGACGAACACTCCGTGGAGACTGAATTCACCGGGCATCGGTAGGGGCGGGGGCGAGGTGGGGGAGGGGAGGGGAGGGGAGGGGAGGGGAGGAACAACGAAACAACAGCAACGGGCAAAAGCCGCTGGCGTGTGCACGGCAGCGGCGGTATTCGGGGGCAGCGGTCTTACGTGATGCGGTCGGCAGCCTCGGCCAGCAGGCGCCATGCCTTCAGCACGGCGTGCAGTTCATCCATGGAAAGCTCGCCGAACACGTCCTGGCGCAGGCCGATCAACTGGTCTTCCAGCTCGCTGACCAGCGCGTGTCCCGCGTCGGTCAGCCACAGCAGGTTGGCGCGGCGGTCGCTGGCGTCGCTCTCGCGGCGGACCAGGTCGCTGGCGCACAGCTTGTCCAGCAGGCGGACCAGGGAAGGACCCTCCATGCCCAGCTGCTGGGCCAGCGCCACCTGGCGGATGCCACCACCGGAGCGGCCGATCATCAGCAGCGGCATGGTGCAGGCGGTGGAGATGCCGTAGCTGCCGAGCCGGCTGTCGGCCAGGCGCTGCCACTGCCGCCCTGCGTAAAGCAGGCCGGAGCTGAGCTGCATCTGCAGCACGGTGCGCTCGTCGAGGGGTCGGTCCATAAGAGATAGATAGGATACTACTAATTTCATTCCTATCAATAGATTTTTCTGAATGGGCGGGTGTGTTGAGGAAAGCGCTGCGCCTGCCTGGTGTCGGGTGGGGCTGCGGGGGCCGGACGGTGCAGGACACGCCGCAAGTACGTCCCTGTAGGCTCGGCCGCGGCATCCATGCCGCGGACGGTCCTGCCCCGCCCGGCCCCCGCTGCCCTCCCATCACCCGGCGGGCGCGGTGGGTTGGCTCTTTAAAGGCAAGGGCGGGAGCCGAAGCAGTGCGGACCAACGGTCCGCACCCACCAGGGCAGCGGCGCGAGCCGTTTCCGAAGCCATGAACCCCAGCTTTTGACCCCGCTTCCGGGCGGTCCGGCCGCGCCCGCAGGAAACTGTCAGGGATGGGGAAGGGCGACAGGGCAGGACCGTGAGGCGCATGGATGCGCCGACCGAGCCCCCATGGATGGGTTTACGGCGTGTCCTGCCCTGTCGCCCTTCCCCATCCAGATCCGTAACAGGCAGGCGCCGCCAGACCCCCCGATGAACCCGACCAACAGGACGACCCACCCCCCGGTCGGGTACGATGCTCGCCCCCCGTTCGGGACGCTGTACGCAATGAGCAAGAACAACGAAAAGGCCGCCCCGCAGGGCGACGTGACCCAGGACCAGGCCGAGGATGCCGTGCGCACCCTGCTGCGCTGGGCCGGTGAGGACCCGTCCCGTGAAGGCCTGCTGGATACCCCCCGCCGTGTCGCCGAAGCCTATGGCGACTGGTTCAGCGGTTACCGCGACGACCCGCGCGCCTACATGGAGCGGACCTTCGAGGAAGTGGCCGGCTACGACGAACTGATCGTCCTGCGCGACATCGAGTACGAAAGCCACTGCGAGCACCACATGGCGCCGATCATCGGCCGCGTGCATGTCGGCTACCTGCCGGCCGGCAAGGTGGTGGGCATCAGCAAGCTGGCCCGCGTCGTCGAAGCCTACGCCCGCCGTTTCCAGGTGCAGGAGAAGATGACCGCGCAGATCGCCCAGTGCATCCAGGATGTGCTGCAGCCGATCGGTGTCGGCGTGGTCGTCGAAGGCGCCCACGAATGCATGACCACCCGCGGCATCCACAAGCGCGGCGTCAGCATGGTTACCTCCAAGATGCTGGGCAGCTTCCGCGACGACGCGCGTACCCGCGCCGAGTTCCTGCGTTTCATCGAAGTGGGCGGCAAGCGCTGAGCCGCTTGCCTGCACAGCGCCGACCCTGCGTGGCCGGCATGCCCACGGCTGCCCTTGCGGCGGCCGTGCGTGGCGGCTCGTCCTCGCCAGTCACCTCTATTACTTTCGCTGCATGAAGCACCGCGAACGAATTTCCCGTTACCGCCATCTGCGCGAACAGCCCCAGTGGAAGCTGCTCGCCGCCGACCATGCCCCGGAAATCATCGGCCTGCTGCAGGGCCTGCTGATGGATGGCGAGCGCACGCTGCCCTCATCGGTGCTCAGTGAGCGCCTGCAACGCGCGCTGGACCAGCTCAACGGCGATGAACTGTCGCGCGACCTGCCGCGCACCGCGCAGGCCTACATCGCGCACTGGCTGGCCCAGGGCTGGTTGGAGCGCCGTTTGCCCGAAGGTGCCGACCAGGAGCAGTACGAACTGTCGACCGCGGCGCTGCAGGCAATCCGCTTCGCCGACGGCCTCGAGCAGGCCCGCGTGGCCGCCACCGAAAGCCGCCTGGCGCTGGTCATCGAACAGCTCTCGCAGCTGGCCGCGCAGACCGAATCCGATCCGGATGCACGCCTGTCCGCGCTGCGCGACGAGCGTGACCGCATCGACGCCGAGATCGCCCGCGTCGGCGCCGGCCGCGTGATCGCGCTGGACGGCAAGCGCGCGCTGGAACGTGCGCGCCAGATCATCGGCCTGGCCGACGAACTGACCGAGGACTTCCGCCGCGTACGCGACGACTTCGAGCAGCTCAACCGCGATTTCCGCGAACGCATCATCGACGACGAGGGCGAGCGCGGCGATGTGCTGTCGCAGCTGTTCGAAGGCGTGGACGTGATCGGCGAGAGCGATGCCGGCCGCAGCTTCCAGGCGTTCTGGCGACTGCTCAACGACGCCGAACAGAGCGCCCAGCTCGACGCCGCGCTGGAAGCGGTGCTGGCGCGTGGCTTTGCGCGCCGCCTGGACCGCAACGAACGCAACTTCCTGCGTGGCTTCACCAGCACCATGCTTGAGCGAGGCGGCCAGGTGCACGATGTGCTGCAGAACTTCGCGCGCAGCCTGCGCGGCTTCGTGCAGAGCCGTGGCTACCTGGAACAGCGCCGTCTCAACCAGTTGCTGAAACAGGCGCAGTCCGAAGCGCTGGCGCTGCGCGACGAGTTCCCCGCACAGCGTGGCATCGGCCGCGACCTGCAGCTGACCACCAGCCGCCTGCGTTCGTGGTCGCAGTGGAAGCTGCATGATCCGCGCAGTGCCCAGGTCGATGGCAACGTCGAATACAACGACGCCGCCGCGATCAGCCTGGAAAGCGTCGGCGATCTGGTCGCTTCATCCGAAATCGACTTCCGCACCCTGCGCCGCGACCTGCACGACCTGCTCGATGCACAGCCGCGGCTCAGCATCGCCCAGGCCCTGTCGCAGCGCGAGGCGCCGCAGGGTCTTGGCAGCGTCATCGGCTATCTGTCGCTGGGCACGCGCTTCGGCAACGTGGTCGCCGGCGAGCAGGAGCTTGCCGAATGGCGTGGTGGCGACGGCCAGGTCCGTCGCGCCCGCATCCCGCTGGTTTGGTTCACCCAGGAGAGACGCCATGAGCTGGCATGAAGATCCCATCGACGCAGCCCAGGCCGACGTGGCGGAAGACGCCTACGAGGCCGAGCCGGTGGCGGCCGTGGCGCAGCCCCGCCGTGGCAACGACGTGTACTACCTGGGCGATACCGGACGCCTGCCGCTGGATGCGCGCCGCGCGCTGTGCCAGCTGCTGATCGGCCCCAGCATCGACCAGCTGCGCCACGCCAAGCTGTGGCCGGCGCTGATCCGCAGCGAGGCGGCCATCCGTTCGTCGCTGGCCGACCTGTTCCTGGAACTGGTGCTCGACCGTGACAGCGGTGTGGCCTTCACACGCCAGGCCGATACCGAAGACGTTGATGCGCCGGTGCTGCTGCGCACCTCACCGCTGACCTTCATCGATTCGGTGCTGCTGCTGTACCTGCGCCAGCAGCTGGCCGAGGCCGATGCGCGCGGCAACCGCGCAGTGGTGGCCGACGCCGAGATGGCCGAAGCGCTGGCCATCTACGAAAAGAACCTGTCCACCGACCGCGCCGGCTTCAACCGCCGCGTCGCCTCGGCGGTGCAGAAGATGAAGGACAACCACATCCTGACCCGCCTCAGCGGCCAGGAAGACCGCCACGAAGTCTCGCCGGCGCTGAAGCTGCTGTTCTCCGCCGAAGACGTGTCCCAGCTTTCGGCGGTCTACCGCCAGCTGCGCGAAACCCCGGCCGCCGAGGCCTGAGAGACCCTAACATCGCATGGCTATCTCCAAGCACACTCCCGCCCTGTTCAACGAAGGCCTGCCGGATCCGCGCCTGCAGCAGTTCCGCATGCGCCGCCTGCAGGTGCACAACTGGGGCACCTTCAACGGCCTGACCGAAGTGCCGATCGCCGAGCGCGGCTTCCTGTTCGTCGGCCGTTCCGGCTCGGGCAAGTCGACCCTGCTCGATGCCATGTCCGCGCTGCTGACGCCGCCGGCCATCGTCGACTTCAACGCTGCCGCGCGTGAAGCCGAGCGCAGTGGCCGCGACCGCAACCTGGTGTCCTATGTGCGTGGCGCGTGGGCCGACCAGCAGGACAGCGGTACCGGCGAAATCGCTACGCAGTACCTGCGCAAGGGCGCGACCTGGACCGCACTGGTGCTGGAATACCGCGCCGGCGACGGCCGCGTGGTCAGCCTGGTGCGCCTGCTGTGGATCTCCGGCAACGGCACCTCGGCCGGCGACGTGCGCAAGCACTACATGATCGCCGAGCGTCCGTTCGACATCGCCAAGGATCTCGGCGGCTTCGACCTGGACCTGCGCAAGCTCAAGCAGAAGCTGGCCGACCTGCACCACTTCGACACTTTCTCCGGCTACGCCGAGCGCTTCCGCGACCTGCTCGGCATCGACAACGAGATGGCGCTGCGCCTGCTGCACAAGACGCAGTCGGCGAAGAACCTGGGCGACCTCAATGTCTTCCTGCGCGACTTCATGCTCGACACGCCGAAGACCTTCGACGCCGCCGAGCGCCTGGTCAGCGACTTCGCCGAACTCGATGGCGCGCACCAGGCCGTGGTCACCGCTCGCCGCCAGGTGGAAACCCTGCTGCCGGCACGCGCCTACTACGGCGACCTGAAGCAGATGCACCGCCAGCGTGGCGACGATGAAGCGCTGAAGCTCGGCGTCGACAGCTTCCGCGAAAGCCGCCGCCAGGCACTGATCGAAGCACGCCTGCGCGAGATGGACGTGCGTGACCGTGGCCTGCTCGGCGAAGAAGCCCAGCGCCGTGCCGCGCTCGACAACCACACCGAGCGCCTGGCCGAACTGGAGCTGCAGCGCCGTCAGCAGGGCGGTGAGCGCATCGAGGAACTGGAACGTGAGCAGGGCCGTGCCGAAGCCGAGCGCGACCGCCGCAAGGCCAAGCGTGACCAGGCCCAGGAAGCGGCACAGCAGCTGCAGGCCGAACTGCCCGATGACGCCCATGGCTTCGCCGAACTGGTCGAGCGCGCGCAGAACGAACTGCAGGACCGCCAGCGTGCCTCGGCGGCACTGGACGATGCGATCAGCGATCGCCTCGGCGGCAAGCGCGACGACGAGCGCCGCTTCGGTGAAGTGCGCAGCGAACTCGAAGCGATGCAGCGCACCCCCTCCAACATTCCGGCGCCGATGCAGAAGCTGCGCGCACGCCTGGCCGAGGAAACCGGCATCGCCGAAGCGGCGCTGCCGTTCGTCGGTGAGCTGATCCAGGTCCGCTCGGAAGAGCAGGGCTGGCAGGGTGCCATCGAGCGCGTGCTGGGCGGTTTCGCGTTGTCGCTGCTGGTCGATGACAAGCACTACAACGAGGTCGCCGAGTGGGTGAATCGTACCCACCTGGGCATGCGCTTCACCTATTACCGCGTGCGCCGCAACGATGATGCGTTCGCCCGTGAGCCATCGGCGAAGTCGCTGCTGCACAAGCTGGAACTGCGCGACCACGTGTTCGAAAGCTGGCTGCGGCGTGAGCTCGGCAAGCGCTTCGACTACGAGTGCGTGGATGCCAAGCAGCTGCGCAACGTCGACCGCGGCATCACCCGCGAAGGCCAGGTCAAGCATCCGGGCGACCGCTTCGAGAAGGACGACCGCAGCGCGGTGGGTGACCGCCGTCGCTGGATCCTTGGCTTCAACAACCACGACAAGGTGGGCGCCTTCGAGCGCGAAGCACAGGAACTGGCCAAGCGCATCGCCAGCTGCGAGACCGATATCGCGCGGCTGCGCGGCCAGCGTGACCGCGACAATGAACGTCGCCTGGCCTGCCACGAACTGGTCAGCATCAGCTGGAACGAGATCGACATTGCCGCCCCGCAGCAGCGCCTGAGCGACATCGAGGCCACCCTGCGCGACCTGCGCGAAGGCAATGCCGATCTGGCCAAGCTGGCCAAGCAGATCGACGCCGTGCGCGCCGACATCGAGCAGTCCCGCCGCACCTATGAGGACGTCCGCGTCGAGCGCGGCCAGCTGGTCAAGGAACGAGATCGCTTGGACCGTGCACGCCAGCAGAGCCGTGCACTGGTGCTGCCGAGCCTGGCCCAGGAGCACGAGGCTGGACTTGCCGAGCGCCTGCAGGAGCAGGGCCCGCTCAGCCTGGAAACGCTGGAAGCGCACATGCGCCAGGTCAGCAACGCACTGAACGAGCAGCTGTCGTCTTCGCAGCAGGACCTCAACCGCATCGAGAACCAGCTGATCGGCTGCTTCCGCCGCTTCATCCAGCAGTGGCCGGAGGAATCGGGCGACTTCACCGTGTCGGTGGCCTCGGCCGAAGACTTCCTGGCCCGCCTCGAACGCCTGGAGCGTGATGGCCTGCCGCAGCACGAAGAGCGCTTCTTCGACCTGCTGCAGAACCAGAGCAAGAACAACCTGCTGGCGCTGCAGCGTCACAGTGCCGAGGCCCGCAAGTCGATCGGCCAGCGCCTGGACGAAGTGAACGCGAGCCTGGAACAGGTGCCGTTCAACCGCGGCACGCTGCTGACCATCGAACTGAACGACCGCCGCCTGCCGGAAGTCGGCGAGTTCCACCTGCAGCTGCGCGAGGTGCTGTCGCAGCAGCAGACCGAGCAGCGTGAGCTGGCCGAATCGCAGTTCAGCGTGCTGCGCCAGCTGGTCAACCGCCTGGGCTCACAGGAAGGCGAGGACAAGCGCTGGCGCGAGCTGGTGTTGGACGTGCGCATGCACGTGGAGTTCATCGGCGTCGAGCTGGATGCGGAGACGCGCCAGCAGGTCGAGATCTACCGCAGCGGCGCCGGCAAGTCCGGTGGCCAGCGGCAGAAGCTGGCCACTACCTGCCTGGCGGCGGCCCTGCGCTACCAGCTCGGCGGCGCCGACAGCCAGCTGCCCAGCTACGCCGCAGTCGTGCTCGACGAAGCCTTCGACAAGGCCGACAACGAGTTCACCGCACTGGCGATGAACATCTTCGACAACTTCGGCTTCCAGATGGTGGTGGCCACCCCGCTGAAGTCGGTGATGACGCTGGAACCGTTCATCGGTGGTGCCTGCTTCGTCGAAATCAGCGGCCGCCACGACTCCGGTGTGCTGCTGATCGAGTACGACGAAGAAGGCAAGCGCCTGAAGCTGCCCGAGCGCAGCCGCCAGCAGGCCAACGAACCGGAAGAAGCCGAGGCCTGATCGCCTCGGTCTGCGGTAGCGCCGGGCCATGCCCGGCGGTGTTCCCTGTAGAGCCGAGCCATGCTCGGCTGCTGTTCTCGACCGGAAACAACGCGCCAACCAAGGTTGGCACCTACCGGGTCATAGCGTGGCTTCACGCTCCGCGCAACGTATCCCACGCCATCCGCGCGATCAGCACCACCACCAGCCCCACGAACAGCTTGCGGATGAACGGCGTACCGCCCTTCAGCGCCAACCGCGTGCCCACCACCGATCCAATGATGTTGGCCGCCGCCATCGGCAGCGCGAACAGCCACAGGATGTTGCCGGTCGGCACGAAGAACGAGATCGCCGCCACATTGGTCGCCAGGTTCACCACCTTTGACGCGGCCGATGCGCGCAGGAAATCCAGGCCGAAGAAGCGCACGAACAGGAAGATCAGGAAGCTGCCCGTACCTGGCCCGAAGAAGCCATCGTAGAAGCCGATCGCCGCACCAATGGCCAGTGCGATGGCCAGCTCGCGGCGGCCGATCTCCTGCGGCCGGTGCAGTGCACCGAAATCCTTCTTCCATAGCGTGTAAGCCAGCATCGCGATCAGCAGCACCAGTACCAGCGGGCGCACCGCATCCTTGGGCAGCAGGCTCACCGCGGTGGCCCCGGCGAAGGAGAAGATGAAGGCCGTGCCAGCCGCGAACAGCACCGGCTTCCACGGGAAGCGCACATTGCGTGCATAGCGCCAGGCCGCTGCACCCGTGCCGAACATCGAGCTGAACTTGTTGGTACCGAACAGCATCGCCGGCGTCTGCTGCGGCAGCACCGTGAACAGGCCGGGCAGCTGCACCAGGCCACCGCCACCGACGGCGGCATCCACAAGGCCGGCGATGAAGGCGATCACCACCAGCCACCACAACTCAGGGGGAACCAGTTCCAGCACGGCGATCAATCAAGGTGGGGGGCGCGACAGCATACGCCTGTCCTGCATCAGCTGACCCGTGCCGCGCGTGGATCAATCCGTGCAACCCGGCGACAATGCCGGCATGAGCCGAAAACCCGCCGATCCCTGTCCCTGCGGCCTGCCCGCCGACTACGCCGCCTGCTGCGGCCGTTTCCATGCTGGCGACGCGGCGCCTGATGCCGAGCGCCTGATGCGTTCGCGTTACAGCGCCTACGTGCGCGGTTTGGCCGACTACCTGCGCCAGACCTGGCACCCGGACACGCGTCCGGCCGAGCTGACGCTGGACGATGCGCCGGGCCAGCGCACGCATTGGCTGGGCCTGACCGTGCACGAGCACACCATTACCGGTGCCGACAGCGCCGACGTCCGCTTCACCGCGCGCTACCGCATCGGCGGCGGCAGCGCGGTGAAGATGACCGAACACAGCCGCTTCCAGCGCATCGAAGGCCGCTGGTACTACCTCGACGCGGTCTGAGCCTCAGCCGCCACGCATGGCCAGCACGCGCTGGCCGGCCTGCGCATGCACCTGGTTGCGGCCCCCGTCCTTGGCCGCGTACAGCGCCTGGTCGGCGGCCTTGACCACCGCCGTCGGCCGCTGGTCCACACGACTGTCGGCCAGGCCGATGCTCACCGTCACCTGCACGACCTGGCCGCTGCCACCGCGTCCGCGTTGCTGTCGACCGGCCTCGTCGTCGCGGCTGCGGGTGCTGCGGTCGCGCAGCTGCATGCGGGTGTCCTCGATACTCTGCCGCAGGGCTTCGACCGCATCGACGCAGGCCGCCGCCGGACGGTCCAGGAACACCACCGCGAATTCCTCGCCGCCATAGCGGAATGCCCGACCACCGTCGCCGACCTTCGCAAGCCGCGAGGCCACCAGTCGCAGCACGTCATCGCCGGTGTCGTGGCCATGGGTATCGTTGAATGACTTGAAGTGGTCCACGTCCACCATCGCGATGCTGTAGGTGCCGCGTGCCCGCTGCAGGGTCTCGTTGAACGCGCGGCGCCCCGGCAGGCCGGTCAGCTCATCGCGGAAGGCCATGTGGAAGGACTCCTGCAGCATCGCACCCAGCACCAGCAGCAGGGCGGCGCAGCTCAGCGCCGGCAGCAGCACCGGCTGCAGGAACACCCGTGGCAGCATCCACCACAGGCACAGCAGCGCCAGCAGCATTGCCGTGTGCAACGGGCGCGGGTGCCGCCAGGCCTGCCAGCCCAGCGCGGCGGTCGCCAGCAGGAACAGCAGCGCCGGTAGCTGCGCCAGCGCGTTCCAGTCGGCCGGGATCCACGCCCAGTGACGGTTCGACAGCAGATCGTGCATGCCGCGCGGCTGCTGCGTGGCCAGCAGCAGGAAGATCAGCAGCGCCACGCTGCATACCACGCCGCGCAGCAGCAGGTCCTGGCGTCGGCGCCCGCGCTCCGGCCACAACGACAGGCCGGTGAACAGCAATGGCAGCCACGCCGAGATGGCATGGAAGCGCAGCGGTGTCAGCGCGCCGACATGGCCGCTGCGCAGGAAGCCGCCGACATCCTGGTGCAGCAGCGCGAACATGACCGCCACCACCAGCAGCAGGCAGAGCGAACGTATCTGGTGGTAGAGCAGGGCCAGCCCCGCGCCGAGGCAGGCCAGCAGCCAGGGCAGGATGCGCTGCGCCGGGCTGGCCACGTCTGCGGTATCCAATGCGGTGCACAGCACCACGGCAACCAGCATGGCGGGCAGCACGAACAGGTAATGCGCAGGCTGGCGGAGCGGATGCAGGGGCAAGCAGGAATTCCAGCGCGGTGACGACGCGGCCGCAGCATTGCCGTTAGCGGCGTTCGTGGCGGCTTCTTGAATGCGGCAGGCTCATCCATGTGAACGAAGTGACGCCGAACCATGACGTCGCACTCACCGTCCAGCGCCGATGCTGCCCACATGGACAGCGTACCCGCCGCCGTCGCTGCCCCGCAGCACGATCTCGCCCGCCAGTTCGCCCATGTACGGACGCGCAGCCTGCAGCTGGCCGCGCCGCTCAGTGCCGAGGACGCCATGCTGCAGAGCATGGCTGACGCCAGCCCGAGCAAATGGCACCTGGCCCACACCACCTGGTTCTTCGAACGCTTCGTGCTGGCGGGTTTCGGCACCGCGCCAGCGCATGACCCGGCCTGGGACTACCTGTTCAACAGCTACTACAAGAGCATCGGCCCGGCGCATGCGCGGCCACAGCGCGGGTTGCTGTCGCGGCCCTCGCTGCAGCAGGTGCGCGACTACCGCAAGCAGGTCGATGCGCAGGTGCAATCGCGGTTGGCGGCGGGCGATCTCGATGAACAGGCACTGCAGCATCTGCAGCTGGGCCTGCAGCACGAGCAGCAGCACCAGGAACTGCTGCTCACCGACATCAAGCATGCGTTCTGGTGCAATCCGCTGCAGCCGCCATATCGCGAAGACCTGCAACCCGTCGCAGGCAACGCCAGCGCTCAGGGCTGGATCGAATCACCCGAGCGCATCGTCACCGTCGGCGCCGCGGCATGGCCGCAGCAGGCCGCGTTCGCCTATGACAACGAATCGCCAGCGCACCGCGTGGTGCTCCCCGCGCACGCACTGGCCGAGCGTCCCGTCAGCAATGCCGAGTACCACGCCTTCATCGAGGCCGGTGGTTACCGGGAGCCGCGCTGGTGGCTCAGCGAAGGCTGGGCGCTGCGCGAAGCCGAGGGCTGGCAGCACCCGCTGTACTGGGATGACGACCTGCAGCGCGAGTACACCCTCGGCGGTTGGCGTGCGCTGGATCCGCACGCGCCGGTCTGCCATCTCAGCTACTACGAGGCTGACGCCTGCGCCCGCTGGGCCGGTGCACGCCTGCCCAGCGAGTTCGAATGGGAAGCGGCTGCGACGTCGCAACCGGTCAGCGGCCACTTCGCCGAGGATGACCACCTGCACCCGTTGGCGGGGCAGGGCAGTGGACTGCGCCAGCTGTTCGGCGATGTCTGGGAATGGACCCAATCGGCCTACGGCGCTTATCCCGGTTTCCGCCCGTTCGCCGGCAACCTGGGTGAGTACAACGGCAAGTTCATGTGCGGGCAGTGGGTGCTGCGCGGCGGCAGCTGCGCCACGCCGCGCGGACATGTGCGCGCCAGCTACCGAAACTTCTTCATGCCGCCGGCGCGCTGGCAGTTCTCCGGGCTGCGCCTGGCCAGGGACCTCACATGAGCACCGTGCATGACGCGCTGCAGGCATTGACCGATCTCACCCCCGGGCGGCAGCAGATCCTCTCCGACGTAGTGGCCGGACTCTCACGTACGCCGCGCCAGCTGCCGTCCAAGTACTTCTACGATGCGCGTGGCTCGCGCCTGTTCGAGCAGATCACGCAGACCCCCGAGTATTACCCCACGCGCACCGAGCTGGCCCTGCTGAAGCGTGTGCTGCCGGACGTCGCCCGAACCGTCGGCCCACGCCTGCATGTGGTGGAGCTGGGCAGCGGCAGCGGACGCAAGACCGCGCTGCTGCTGGCCGCACTTCACGACCCGGTGGCCTATACGCCGATTGAAATCTCGCGGGCCGCGCTGCTGTCCAGCATCGATCATCTGGCGCCGGCGTTGCCGGAGGTGGAGATGCTGCCGGTCTGTGCCGACTTCACCCGCCCCGTCGCCGTTCCCATGCCCGAGCGCGAACCCGCGCGACGGCTGCTGTTCTTCCCCGGTTCCACGCTGGGCAACTTTGAAGGCGAAGACGCGGTCGCACTGCTGCGGGCGATGCGCCAGACGATGGGCCGCGACGGCCTGGCCCTGGTCGGCATCGATCTGCACAAGGACCCGGCTCTGATCGAAGCGGCCTACAACGACGCGCAGGGCGTCACCGCCGCGTTCACTCTCAACCTGCTGGCCCGGCTCAATCGCGAGATCGGCAGCGACTTCGACCTCGACGGCTTCCACCACCGTGCCTGCTACAGCACCGCGCGGTTGCGCATCGAAACCGATCTGGTCAGCCGCTGGGCGCAGGATGTGCATCTGGACGGCCGCACCTTCCACTTCGCCGCCGACGAACCGATCCGTGTGGAGTACAGCCACAAGTACACCGACGACAGCTTCGAGGCGCTGCTGCAGCAGGCGGGCCTGCAGGCCACGCAGCGCTGGAATGCCGACAGTCCCGCCTACGGCCTGCGCCTGCTGCGTGCCATCTAGGGTGGCCGGCCAGCCGGTACCCCTTCAGGTTCTGCAGCACCGCTACCCCTAAGATGGCCGTGCAACGGCAACACGGAGGACGCCATGCCCATTCTGACCACCCTCGGCCTGGCGGCCGCTCTCGCCTCACCCCCCGCGCTGCCTGCAGCACCGGATGCCAGCGTCGATCCGGCCTTCAGCCGTTGCCTGGTGGGCCTGCAGGCCACGGCCGCCAGCCAGGGCATCAGTGCCGAACGCTTCAACGAAATCACCGCCGGCCTCACCCCGGACCCCAGCGTGCTTGGCCTGCTCGATGCGCAGCCGGAATTCACCACGCCGATCTGGGATTACCTGGCCGCGCTGGTCGATCGTCAGCGGGTCGATGATGGTCGCGCGATGCTGCAGCAGCATCGTGACCTGCTCGATCGCGTGTCCGCACAGTACGGCGTCGATCCGACCACCATCGTCGCGGTCTGGGGCGTGGAGAGCGACTATGGCCGCGTGTTCGGCAAGCGCCCGCTGCTGCAGTCCCTGGCCACGCTGTCCTGCGCCGGCCGTCGCCAGGCCTTCTTCCGTGGCGAACTGCTGGCCCTGCTCAAACTGATCGACCGGGGTGACCTGCAGGCGCAGGGGCTGACTGGTTCCTGGGCGGGCGCGTTCGGCCATACCCAGTTCATGCCCAGCACCTATGCACGCATTGCCGTGGACGGTGATGGCGATGGCCGCCGCGATCTGGTCGGCAGCATTCCCGATGCACTGGCGTCCACCGCCAACTACCTCAAGCGTGCCGGCTGGCGCAGTGGCGAGCCATGGGGCATGGAGGTCCGTATCCCGGCCGGCTTCAATGCCGGCCTGGCCGGCCGTACCCAACGCCGCGCGCTGGCCGACTGGCGCGCACAGGGCGTGACCGCGCTGGATGGCAGCGCGCTGGCACCGGCCAACCTCCCGGCCGACGCGCGCGCCGCGCTGCTGCTGCCGGCAGGGATCAAGGGTCCGGCGCTGCTGGTGTTCCGCAACTATGATGCGATCTACAGCTACAACGCCGCTGAAAGCTATGCGCTGGCGATCGCCACCCTGGCCGACCAGCTGCGCGGCGGCGCCGGATTGGTCACCGCCTGGCCGACCGACGACCCCGGCATCGGCCGCGATGAGCGCCGCCAGCTGCAGACCCTGCTGCTGGCCCGCGGCCACGATATCGGCAGCGCCGATGGCATGATCGGTACCGCCACGCGTCGCGCGATCCAGTCCGAGCAGCAGCGCCTCGGCTGGGCCAATGCCGATGGGCGTGCCGGCCAACGCATCCTGCGCGCGCTGCAGGAAGAGGCGGCCGCCATCGCACCCGCTGGGCAGAAGGCCTTGCCGACGGCACGCTGACCACGACATCATCGCCGCGGTCTTCAAGGAGCGTCATCGCATGCAGTCGAATCCGGACATCAGCACCGGCCTGTATCACGGGCTGGAGGCCTGGGAGGTGCGAACCGCCAATGCCACGGCGGTCATCAGCGTGTTTGGTGGTCAGCTGCTGTCGTTCATTCCGGAAGGGCAGCACGACCTGTTGTGGCTGTCGCCCACGCGCGCCGAACTGCCCACGCCGATCCGTGGCGGGGTGCCGGTGTGCTGGCCGTGGTTCGGCCGCCAGGGCCAGGACGCTGATGTTCCCGCACACGGGTTGGTGCGTACCGCGCGCTGGGAGCTGCTGCAGGCCCTCCAGGGCGATGACGGTGAGGTGAAGCTGCAACTGGCGCCACCTCCGTGCGTCGACCTCGGCCTGCGCCTGCAGATGCAGGTGCGCATCGGCCACCAGCTGCATCAGCAGTTGACCAGCGAAAACATCGGGGCTTCGCCGGTGACCTTCACCCAGGCCCTGCACAGCTATTTCCGCGTTGGCGATGCCGGTCGCGTCGAGGTCGATGGCCTCGATGGACTGCAGTATCTCGACAAGTACGAGGATTACGCGCAGGCGCGCCTGCAGCAGGGACCGTGGTCATTGCGTGATCCGCGTGATCCCGGCCGCTGCGATCGCATCTATACCGGTGCCGGCGGCCATTACGTGCTGCGTGATCCCGTACTGCAGCGGCGGATCGAGATCCGCAGCGAAGGCAGCCAGACCCTGGTGGCATGGAACCCGGGTGCGGACGCGGCGGCGAAGATGGCGGACGTTGGCGACGGCTGGCACGATTATGTCTGCCTGGAGGTGGCCAATGCCGGCCCCGAGCAGATCACCCTCGCACCGGGGGAGCGCCACCGGTTGGCACAGACCCTGGCCAGTGCCCCGCTATAGGTGGTGGCAGCAGTTCCAGTTTGATGATGTACGCAGGAAGGATGGAGAACATGCAGGAAGCACAGTGGTGGTATGCCAATGGCAGGCAGAGCAGTGGGCCGGTCGACCTGGCCGGTCTTCGCAAGCTGCAGCAGGACGGGACGGTAACGGCACGCACGCTGCTGTGGTGCGAAGGGATGCCGTCGTGGCGTCCATTGGCCGAGCTGGATCAGGTTTCAACGCCCATCGAAGTGGTTCCGGCCCCGGATATCGACGCGGCCCCTGTCGTTGAGGGCATCGCGCCGAGCGTCGGCGATCCCTCCGATCCGTATCGTGCGCCGGCCACTGCACCGGATACGGCAGCGGCGGCTGGGCTGGAGGGCGAATTGGCGCTGTACGCCAGCGTGGTGGGAGGCAACTTCCCGATCTATCGCCAGCGCTGGCGGCTGGATCAAGGCATCGCCACGGGCACTGGCACCTGGCACTGGCCGGCCTTCCTGCTCGGCCTGGTGTGGATGATGTACCGCAAGATGTACCGCCTGGCGGCGATGTGGGCTGGCCTGCTGCTGCTGATCAGCGTGGTCGAGACCTTGCTGGATGTGCCGGATGGCCTGTCGCTGGTCATCACCTTCGCGCTCAGCATCACCACCGGCATCTTTGGCAACAGCTGGTACCTGGCACACTGCCAGCGCCTGATCGCCCAGGCCCGTACCGTGACCGGCGGTGATGACACACGGCTGCGCAGCGAGCTGACTGCACGCGGCGGCACCAGCGTGGTAGCCACACTGATCGCCATCGTCATCGCGGTGGTGCTGAGTACGGTCGGCGCTGCGTTGGCGGGGTAGGCCGGATCAGCCGGCTTGGCGTGGCCGCAGTACCAGCAGGCACAGGGCTCCGGCCACCAGCCCCCAGAACGCCGAGCCGATGCCGGCCAGGCTGACCCCGGAGGCGGTGACCAGGAAGGTAACCAGTGCCGCCTCGCGGTCACGTTCCACCGCCAGCGCGCTGGCCAGGCTGTTGGCGATGGTGCCGAACAGCGCGATACCGGCCACGCAGGCCACCAGTTCCTTCGGGAACGCGGCGAACAGTGCCGCCACGGTGGCACCGAACAGTCCGATCACGATGTAGAAGGCGCCCGCCGCCATGGCCGCGGTATAGCGTCGCGCCGGATCTTCATGGGCATCGCGGCCCATGCAGATCGCGGCGGTGATTGCGGCGAGGTTGAGCGCATAGGCGCCGAAGGGAGCCAGCAGCGTGTTGACCACACCGATCCAGCCGATCAGTGGCGACACCGGTGCTTCGTAGCCGGATGCGCGCATCACCGCGACGCCGGGAATGTTCTGCGAGGCCATGGTGACCACGAACAGGGGCAGGGCGATGCCTGCCACGGCCGTCCACGATAGTGACGGCGTGATCCACTGAGGTACTGCCAGTTGCAGTTGTACCTGTTGTGCGTGCAGCAGACCGCGGCTGGCCGCCACAGCGATACCGACCGCCAGGGTGGCGATCACTGCATAGCGTGGGAACAGGCGGCGCCCGGCCAGCCAGGTGGCGAACATTGCGAGTGCCAGCACCAGTTGGGTGTTCATCGCCACAAACACATCCAGGCCAAAGCGCAGCAGCACGCCGGCCAGCATGCCGGCGGCCAGTGCCATCGGCACCCGTTGCATCAGGCGGGCGAAGATACCGGAGAAGCCGGCCAGCATGCCCAGCACCGCGGCAAGCAGGAAGGCGCCGGTCGCTTCAGACAGTGAGGCGCCACCGGCACCGACCACCAGCATCGCCGCGCCCGGGGTCGACCATGCGGTCACCACCGGCACGCGATAGCGCAGCGACAGGCCGATGCAGGTCACGCCCATGCCCAGCCCCAGCGCCCACATCCATGAGGCGATCTGCGCCTGGTCGGCACCGACGGCTTGTGCAGCCTGGAACACGATCACGGCCGAACTGGCGAAGCCGACCAATACAGTAATGAAGCCAGCGACGATCGCCGGCATCGAAAGATCGCGCCACCACACCCGCCGCACCTGCATGTTCATTGCCGTCCCTCTACTGTGCATCCGTGCATTGATAGCCCCTGCGGTGTTGACCGCGCAACGCGCGGTCAACACCGCAGCGATCTTCGAGCGTACGTCATGCGTGATGTCATGGCGGTTCTGTCATCACCCTGCAAAAAAAGGCTTGACGAAATCTGCAGGATCTCTAGAATTCGCTCCCTTGCTGCAGCACACCGCTTCTTCGGAAACGGCACGCGAACAGCGACGCCACCACCGACGAACGAGATGATCGAACGAAGGTGTTGACGGACTCGAAAAGTCCGGCATAATAGGCGGCTCGCAACGACGAAAGGCCCTCGGGTCCAACGACGAAGCAGCATCGGCAACAACGTCCACCCCGGTGAGACGGCCTTGAAAAAAGGTGTTGACGAAGCGGAAAAGCCGGCTATAATGGGCGGCTCGCTACGAAGGAAACTTCGCAGCACACGGGAATGGCGCTGAGGCCACTTCCCCGGATCTTTGAAAGTATGCGCAGGTATCTTGTGAAGGCGCCTGCAGGAAGGATGATTGTCCATCTTGCAGACGTTT